>NZ_JBVIIE010000052.1:0-62247 GCF_055569945.1 Streptomyces sp. NPDC031340 | reverse complement strand
AAACCCCCCCACCCCCACGCAAAAACACCCCCCCCCCCCCCCCCCCCCCCCCCCCCCCCCCCCCCCCCCCCCCCCCCCCCCCCCCCCCCCCACGGCCGTCGGTCAGGGGTCTTCACAGCAGTCCGCCCAGTGGCAAGTCCTCCGTCTTTGTGCCCAGTCGGTCGTAAACCGGTCAGTGCTGCGGCTGAACGAGCACCTGCCGCAGCTCGGCGGTGCACATCATGTAGCCGTCGGGGTCCGGCAGGTGCCCGAGGTAGTGGGCGAGATCGGCACCCAACGAGAACACCCGCACCGGGGTGTCCGCGGCACGCGCCGACTCCACCACCCTGCGCACCGCGTCCATGACGGCCGGATGCCGGGTCTGGTAGGTGCCGGCGACCAGGTGGTTGCTCCGGTCCGCGGCGAGATAGAACTGCACGAGGTCCTTCATGCCGACGTACAGCTCGCTGGCGCCCGCGCCGCAGATCGCGGTGGTGGCGTGCACGGCCGCGGGCGTCTCGATGAACGCGGACAGGGGCACGTCGGCCGGCACCTCGAGGTGTGTCCTGAGCCGGGCGAACTCCTGCTCGTCGGTGAGGAACGGAGCCGCGAGATGCACGCGGCCGGCCTGGTCACCGAGCCGTTCGCGCAGCGACCCGAGAACGGTGTGCAGCGCGGTCCGGTAGGCGGCCGAGCCCATGAGCCAGCGCGCGCCGTGCAGGCCCAGTTCGGGGTTCGGCTCGACCGCGACCGGGGCCGACTCGGTGACCTCGGCGGCGTGGTCGGAACGGAGGTCGAGAAGCCTCAGGATCAGCCGCTGGTGGGGCAGGAGCGCCTCGACGAAGCCGCACAGCCGGTCGGCGACGGACCGCCCGTAGGCCGCGATCTCGACGGGGCCGCCGGCCAGGGCGTCGAGCGGACGCAGGCCCGCCGCCAGGCAGAGGAACTCCTCCCGGATGAAGAAGGAGTCCACCCGCTTCGCGTTGGGCCCGCACGTGTTGATCGTGTGGATGTCCTGAAGATCCGCGATGACCGCGCAGGCCGAGCCGAGATCGTCCGGCGAGGGACGGCGCGGACTCGGCTCGGAGCCGACGGTGATCGACTGGCTGTCCAGGTGAAGCGTCACTTCGCCGACCAGGTGGGCGAGATCCGCCTGATCGACGCGGAGCACGGGGATGCCCCTGCCACGGCAGATGGACTGCATGTGGCCGGTCAGCCCGCCCGCACCGCAGACCACCGCCCGGGCCGCCACGATCGCGTCGTACAGACCCGCTTCGAGGGAAGGGGCGACGAGAATCGATCCCTCGAGCGGCTTTCTCGTGCCGTTACAGATACCTCGTAAGACACTCTGTGTACCACCGGCCAGAAGGAGTCCCTGAATTCGTCGCACGTTCAACTAGCCCTCCAGGTCTTCGCAGTCCCCGATCTTCAGCTGTCGGCGCAGCTGCTGCGGGGTGACGGAGACGTCGGTGAGCCGCCGGACGGCGGCCCGGTTGACGACGGTTCTCAGCAGACGGTCGCGACGGGAAGCATCCGTCGGAAGGGCCGGCATTTCACCCAGGGACCGCAGACAGGTCTGCAACCGGGAATCCAGCAGCTCCCGTTCATTTCGCTTACGCGCGGCCAGCCTTTGCGCTTCCAGTACCACAGCCTCCTCGAATCGGCTGCGGTACGCATCCTCTACGTTGCTGCCGTCGGCCTCGAACGGGGACGGCGTCCGCGCCGAACCGCCTTCAGGTGATTCCAGTTGCTCGATCACCCGGGCGGCGACCGAGACGGATTGGTTTTTGATGGCGGCGAGATTGAAGGCGAACGCGCCGGTACGGCCGTTCCGCACGATCTCGTCGCCCTCTCTCGGCACGCCGACCGCGTAGACCGGACCGGCCGGCTCCCCGCCGGGGCTCAGCAGCGCCCCCGCGCCGTCGACCTCCAGGCCGCGCCCCGTGCGCTCGTGCGGCGCCGCGATGCCCTTGCGGAGGAGGTTCTCCCACAGTGGTCCGCCGACCTTGCGGTAGTCCCACTCTCTGCCGAAGTTGGCCACCACCAGGTCGGCCTCGACGGTCCGCGTCTCCGCCGGGGCCGCGACCGAGACGAGCAGCCGCCCGGACTTCGCCGGCGTGATCCGCTCGACCCTGCCGACGACCAGTCGCACCGCCCCGTCCGCCGTGCGCATCGCCCGCTCGATGACCGACATCGTGTATTCCACGGCGCCGACCCGGAGCGCGGCTATCGCGGTACTGAATTCGTCCAGCAGGCTGCACAGTTCCACGGTGGGAATCTGCTCGATGGCCTTGGGAAGATATGGCTCCCACGCCTTGGCCACCCGCTCCGTGACCACCGCCGGGTCGATTCCGGGGTGGGCCCGGACGACCGTCGCACACGCCGCCTCCCACTCGTCCCGGACCCGGGCGAGGAACTCGGCACGGTTCCGGTACGGCTCCAGCAGCGCTTTCGGACAGGGCAGAGGCAGGACCTCGTGCTCATGGCCGTCCGGGTACGTCCGGAACATCGTCCCGCTCCTGGAGATCAGGTGGATCGTCCCGGTGTGGCCCCGGCGCAGCAATAAGCCCGCCGAGTCGTAGGCGCTCAGCACGGATCCGACGATCGCGACGGTCGACTCGGGCGGGAGGGACTCGAGCGTGCGGACGCCGGCCGCGGAGTACGGCTCCCGGACGAACGACGGATGCTCGAGCACCTCGGCGGCGAAAAGCGGCTGCCTCAGTTCCAGGCCGGTCGCGAGCACGACGTGCTCGGCGGACATCGCCTCCGTTTCCGGCTCCAGCCCGGCCCGTGGACCGCCCTTGGAGGGCCGTCGCACGGTCACATCGATCCCGGAGGAGCGGACGTCCATGTCGACCGCCTCGCCGTCCGCTTCGACGAGCACGGCGCCGGGACAGGCTTCCCGAGCGGCCTCGGCCAGCCGGTCGGTCAGATAGTCCTGGAATATCCGGCGGGGCGCCGGGCCGTGCTCGACGAACTCGAACTCGGCCCACGGCGCCGGCCAGTCGCGGCGGTCGGCCTCGTGATTGGCCCAGCGGATGAAGTCGAGAACGTCCTCCCGGAATACCGACATGCGGCCTGCCTGGATGTTGAACACATGGTCCCAGGGGTTGCCGTCCCGGTGGTAGGCGACACCGGCGGCCCGATATGCGGAACGCCGCTCGAGCAGGACGACCTCGAGCGGTCGGCGGGCGAAGTGGAGCAGCCGAATCGCCGTGGCGCTGCCGGCCAGTCCGGCGCCGACTATGAGGACTCTTGGACGTTCGCCTGTCTGATTCAAGGATTAACCTCCCCGTTGGGTGACGAAACAAAGCGAGTGCGGCCGCCTCCTGCCGAAAGCAGGCCGACCGGCGGAGCGCACTGCGGAATTGGGCGGGTGCCGTTCGGGTCGAGGCGTTCCTTCCCGGCACGGGCGTCGGCGATGCGGACGCGTGTCGCCCGGGCGGGAGAACGGACGCCGGAGTCGACGGGTGGCCCTTGCCCGGCGTCACCGTCCCGCTCCGCGCCGGCCGCACGGCGTGCGCGCATGCCGGACCGCCGGCGCTCGCCGGGGGAGGTCGCCGGATGCGGCGCGCACCGTACGGGCCGATGCGTATCAGGAGGGAATCGGGTGGTTGATCGTCGTGCTGAGGTTCCGCCCATGGTCCAGGGCGCAGAAGATGGGGAGGACGGCGACACCGTGCGGGGCGGCGTGTTCGGCGAGCTTCCGGTACTCCTGCTCGTATTCGCCGGTCGCCGACATGATCACGATGATTCCGGAGCCCTGGGCCACCATCCGCTCGGCGACCGTTCTCGCGGTGGTCAACTGGGCGTCGGTGCCATGGTCCGCCAGCGCGACGACGGCGACGTCGATGCCGCCGGTCCATTCCACCAGCTCGGCCGTGTACTCCTCGAGCCGGCGGCGGTCGAAAAGGTCGACTTCGGCGGCTTCGGCGACCGCCCCGGCATCAATTATCTCGCGGGCCGCAGCTTCGGCTCGCTCCAGTGAAGAATCCGCAAAGAAAATGAGTGCACGCTGGCTGGCAAACGCCCTGATCGCCGCGATACTGTGGATCGAAGTGACACCGTATACGATCACGGTCTTGTCCTCAAGGAGCACGAAAAACTTCCTGTCCATGTCCTGTAGTTGTGCGAGAACCGCACCATCCTGGCTTCGGGAACAATGGCTACCCTCCCACGAGATGCCGCGGGTCTTGCTCCTTTTCGGACGGCTTGCTGCGCCGCCTGCCTTCGAATGGCCGCCGGAATGCATCGGAGCAGGCCGGCTCGGAGTGTCGGGAGACCCTGGTCGCAGGCGATCATGACGACTCGCGCACGGCTCATCGACCGGCGGCGGCGGCCGGCGGGGGAGTCGGAAGGAGACCGAATCAGCACCCGCCCGGAATCGGGGATCGGGGGCAGCTCAGACCGAGCAGGTTATTTTGTGTGCTATCGACGTAGTACGGGATAACCTGGGCGAGCCGCTCTTTCCGGGTAGGCATTATTTTTGTGGCCCCCACGGCGCAGCGAAATTCCGGTCGAAGGGGTGACTGAGAGCATGGGTGTGAACCGCGCCTACCTCGATGACCGGCGGCTTACAGATGGCCGTGGTCCGGGGGCGACCGTCCCGGGGCAGCCGGCGGGGCATCAGGTCGGTCGTCGCGAGGCTTCGGCCCTGCGGCGAGGTGCCGTGCGGCGTCCCTCCCAGCCGCCAGGCCGGGGACGCGTCGCGGGCCCGCCAGGATCGACGGGGGTGTCCCCTAGGCGCCGGCGGCCCACGTCGTGTGGAAGCCGTGCGGCACCCGGACGGGCAGAGGTACGACGGCGACCGGGCGCCCGGTGAAGTCGGCGGTGTCGATTATCCTCAGCTCGCTCCTGCCCGCGCACCGGTCGTACACGAGGCTGAGCAGCCAGCCGTCACCCTCCGGGGCGCACGCCTCCCGCGGTACGAGCACCGCCTCACCCGTGGTGTGGCCGGGCGGCAGACGGTGCTCGTCCGTCCGTCCGGCGGCGAGGTCGTGGCGCAACAAGGCAGGACCGCCCAGCAGTTCGTCCGTGCTGGGATCGAGGGCCGTGGTGAAGGCGATGCGGTGCGCGCTGCCGCGGTACCGGTCGTCGATCCGCGGACCCTCCTGGACGACGTCCGAGAGCTGTTCCTCCACAACGGTGCCCGCGCCTGGGTGGACCGTCCAACGCCACAGGGTGGGGGCGGTCTCACCGGGGCGGCGTCGGTCGTGGTCGAAGATCCGGGGGTGGCGCACGACGTCGACCACGATGTGCCGGTCCGTCTCGTAGGCGTTGACCGGGTGGAAGACGAAGCACGGTGCCAGTTCCACCCACAGGATGTCGTCCGGTCCCCCCTCGCGGGACAGTAGTCCGAGGCGCGCGCCGTGACCGTCGTCCCAGGTGTAGGGGGTGCGCGGGTCGGCCGCCGGGTCGAGAACGACGGGCAGGTCGTAGATGAGCGCGTAGTGCTCCGTGAGGGAGAACGCGTGCATCATGGTCGGTCGTTTGAGCTGGATGGGAACCCTGCGCCGGACCCGTCCCTGGACGTCGACGACGATGTGGACGGCGTGGGGCGGTTCGTGGCTGCCGGCGATCGCGTGCAGTTCACCGGTGAGCGGGTCGTGCTGCGGGTGCGCGGCGAATCCCCCGGGAAGGGTGCCGTCGAAGTCGATGCGGGCGACGGTGTTCAGCTCGCGGTCGAGCTCCAGCGGGGATGGCCCGCCGTCCCCCAGAGCCAGAGTGCGGCCGGCGTGCCGGATGATGTTGCCGTTGGCGTTGTCGCCGAAGCCGAGGCGGGGCCCGGGGGCGGGCAGCTCGCCGAGGACGCGGGCGACGCGGTCGGTGCGCAGCCAGCGGTTGCGGTACCACTGCGCACGGCCGTCGCGCAGTCGCACGCCGTGGACCATGCCGTCGCCGGCGAAGGGGTGCCGGTCATCCGGCCCGCGAAGCGGATTCGGGCCGATGGTGAGGAGGGTGCCGTCGAGTTGTGGGGGGATGGCGCCGAGTACCGGCGGCGCGAAGACGGTCGCCTCCCGGGTGACCGGGGGAACGGCGGTGAGGTGGGCCGTGCCGGCTTTCGATGCGATCATGGTTCCGCCCAGGTATCGTATCGACGTTACGTAACAGCGTTTGATTGCATGGTGACGGCACGACCGAAGGGACGTCAAGGGTGAGTCCACGTCAGGCGGATCCGGGTCTTCGCGCGCGCCTCGTCGAGGAGGCGGCCGGGATCCTGGCCGAGGAGGGGCCGCAGGCTCTGACGACGCGTCGGCTGGCTGCGGCGGTGGGGACGTCGACCACCGCGGTCTACACGCACTTCGGCAGCATGGACGACCTGGTCCGGGCCATCGTCCGGGAGGGCTTCGCGCGCCTGGACCAGCGCATGGGTGAGGTCGCAGCGACGGGCGACCCGGTGGCCGACGTCGCCGCGCTCGGGCTCGCGTACCGCGGCAACGCGCTCGACCATCACCATCTGTACGGGGTGATGTTCGGCGGCGCCGGGCCGGGCGGGTTCAGCCTCACCGAGGACGACCGGCAGCACGGGCGTTACACCCTCGAACCGCTGGTCCGTGCGATCGGTGCGGCCATGGCGGCCGGTCAGTTCCGGGACGGGGACGCGCGGCTGGTGGCCCATCAGATGTGGATCGCCCTGCACGGGCTGGTCACCCTGGAACTGGGCGGCTTCCTCGTTCCGCCGTACGACGCCGAGCTCTGTTTCGCGGCGCAGGTGCACGGGCTGCTGGTGGGGGCGGGCGCCGAACCGTCGGCGGCCAAGCGCTCGCTGGAGCGGGCGGGCGTACCCTCCCCGGTCCGCTGACGGACGGGGCGCGCGACGCGGGCCTCGTGCCGCCCCGCCATACTCTCGTGGGCGCCGGCCGCTGAAGGATCCGCCGCTCCAGTCGGGCGAGCGCGCCCGGAAGTGCCGGTGCGCCGGTGCCGACCGCGGATCGGTGAGCCGCGAGGTCCGGGCCGGATCCCCGGCTGCCCGAGGCCGAGCAGGGTTCCCTCACGCCGTCGAGGCCGCCGCCACCGGCCGCTGTCGGTCCCGAACCGACCACGCACTCCAACTACTCGATCTTGAAATCCGAAACGCATCGACCGTCCCTCTGGACGGGCGGATAATTCACAGGGATGGTTCGGAGAAAATCGGCTGCGCCGTTAGTCCGTGCCGCAGAGGCTGCGACATCTCCGGGGTTGCTGTTTCAAGTCACTCCGCCGGGCTGGCATATTACCCCGGCCTACGCATTCGAAACATGAAAAGGATGCTTGTTCGAATGCGAGTCGGACTGCTAATATCCATTTTCGCTGTGAGTGTTCTGGGCAGCCCGTCACCCGGTGGCCCCTGTGACCTCGAATGCAATCGGCCTGATCGCCGTCTCACTGCCCTGGGAGGGTAAATGGAGAACGGGAAGCGTGCGGCGCCCACTATTGTCGATGCTGTACAGCGATCCATCGAGATCATGCGGGACAACCTCTCGGAGCCGCTGAGCATTGATGACATAGCCGGCTTCGCCATGTACAGCAAGTTCCACTTCTCCCGCGAATTTCAGCGGGTGACGGGCGTCTCACCAGGTCGTTTCCTGTCTGCGATGCGGATCCGGGAGGCGAAGAGGCTGCTGCTGACGACCGATCTCACTGTCACCGCTATCAGTCACATGGTCGGGTACAGCAGCGTGGGGACCTTCAGCTCACGGTTTTCCGGCAGCGTCGGAATGGCGCCCTCCGCCTACCGACGATTCAACGGGTTCATCAATTCGGTGAAACTGCCGGGAAGGCGAGATGTCGGGGGCTCGGTGTACGGGTCGGTTACTGCACCTGAGGGTGCGGAGCTGGGATTATTATTCCTCGGTCTTTTCCCTACCCGGGTACCCGAGGGGAGGCCGGTGAGTTGCACCGTTCTCCCTTTCCCCGGACCTTTTGAGATCACAGGGGTTCCGGCTGGAACATGGTATCTGCTGGGACATTCCGTTCCGGGGCACGCCTGCGAAGCCCTGACGGAGGACCAAGCGGTTCATGTGGGTTCCCTCGGCCCCCTGAATGTGCGCCGGGAAACACCGCTCGGCCCGACCGAGTTCCGGCTGCGGGGCAGGCGAGTTCTCGACCCCCCGATACTGGTGGCACTGCAGCGAGTGCGGTCGGAGGCGTTCGAGGCGGCCATCGTCCGAGCCGCCGGATGATCCGGCGCTGCGGCGGGGCGCCGGCCCCCGCCGCAGCGGTTACCGCACTGTATGAACCCTTGCCGGCGGCCCGCCCCACATCCCGAGCCGGAGCATCGGCTCCGCCACCACCCGGTGACCCGGCTCCTTCTCCTCGGCCTCGGGGGAGCGCCCTGCCGCGGGCAGGGTGGCCGCGCCCCATGGCGTTCAGAACGGTGCACGCCATCGTCGCGCCCTCGTAGGCGAACCCGCTCCGCTCGGCGTCGATCAGCTCCGGACGGGGCGTCAGGCCGTCCAGCCCGCGTGCCTCCATGGCCCACTGCGAAGCCGTGCCGCGCGAAGCCGACCTCCACAGGGGTGGCGCGAACAGTGTCCGCCGGAGCGATCGGAGAGTTCTCGCCACACGCCCTCCACCAGGATTCAGAAGCCTGGCTTTCATTTTCCGGCCGGGAAAGCGGTGCGACATCTTTCGCATTGCCGATCGGCGGGCCCCGGAGACTGCCGCGGCGTACCGCAAGGCATGAGTGACAGCGGAAGCCCCCGGGCCGCAGGGCGCGCAGGGTCAACTGGACCAGCGCCATCCCGTGGTCCCGCCACCCCGACCCGGTGCCTCGGACAGGACGGCGCTCGGGGCCGGGCCTGCCCGACGCGGTCCGCGATGCGGCGCAGCGGATCCTTGCGATCACGCACTCCCGCTGCTCGATCTTGAAATGCGCAACGGCATCGTCGGAGTTGTTGCGGTGAGAAGAACCTTGCCACGCTGTCGCGGACCGGAAAACGCGTAAGCCAAAGGGAGACGACAATGTCGACCAATACCAGTTCCACCCGGCCCGACCAGGCAGGTGCGGCAGCAGTTCCGCAGCGAATTGTCGCGGCGTGGGCGAGCCAGGACGCCAAGAAGTTCGCTGCGGTCTTCACCGAGAAAGGGACGATGATCCTGCCCGGGTCTTTCAAGAAGGGCCGCGACGCCATCGAAGAGTTCATGACTGAGGCGTTCACCGGCCCCTACAAGGGGACACGTGTGACCGGTGAGCCGATTTCGGTCGAGTTCATCGGCCCGGACTCCGCGGTTCTCGTCACCGCGGGAGGCGTTCTGCTGCCCGGAGAGAAGGAGGTCGCAGCGGAGCGCTCCATTCGGGCCACCTGGGTGGTCGTCAAGGAGGAGACCGGGTGGCAGCTCGCCGCTTATCAGAACACTCCGGTGGGCTGAGAGGGCGGCGGTGAACCGAACCGTGTTCGGGAATGAGGCCGGCGGGGGACGTCTCGGACGATCTCGTCGGCCGGTACGGCGTGGATAGAGGAACGGGCCTCTCGGCGGAGACGATGTTGTCGAGCAATTCTCCGGCCGAGCAGGCCCGTTGCTGTTTCGGTGCGCCATTCCCGAGCCGGTCTGCGCCACTTCGGCCATCCCGGCGTGTGACTGCCGCATCCAGCGGTTCGGGGCGATCCGCGAGCCTGCCCGTCCTGCGTGCCGGCCCACCGGCATGACCCAGCGCGCCGCTCGAGCGGCGCTCAAGCGCCGCTTCGGCCTCGCCGGCGATGCAGCCCCTGCGCGCCGGTGACGTCCGTCCGGAACGACGGTGTCGTGGAACGAACGGCGCTGGGACACGTCACCGCGACGCCGCCGAACTCACGGCATGACCCTCGCTCGACCCGGAGTGCTCCCGACTCGGCACGGATCACGTGTCGGATTCCCGGAATCTGTTCCGACTACCGGGTAACGACACCATGCGCGGGTGCCGCCCGCGGTGGTGAACGAGAAAGGATTGCCATGAGTGACACGGCTCAGGACACGGCTCCGTCGGCCGGGCGCCGGGAGTGGCTGGGCTTGGCCGCACTGGCGTTGCCCACGCTGCTCGTCGCCTTCGACATCGGTGTCCTGTTCCTCGCGCTGCCCCACCTGAGCGCCGACCTGGGCGCGACCGGCAGCGAGCAGCTCTGGATCACCGACATCTACGGCTTCATGCTCGCCGGCTTCATGATCACCATGGGTACTCTCGGTGACCGGATCGGCCGTCGCAAGCTTCTCATGATCGGCGCCAGCGCCTTTTCCGCCGCCTCGGTGCTCGCGGCGTTCTCGACCAGCCCACTGATGCTGATCATCGCCCGGGCCCTGCTCGGCATCGCCGCCGCCACGCTGTCGCCCTCGACGCTCGCCCTGATCAGCAACATGTTCCGCAACCCCAAGCAGATGGGCACCGCGATCTCGCTGTGGGCCTTCTGCAATTTCGGCGGAGCCGCCCTGGGCCCGGTCATGGGCGGGGTCCTGCTGCAGCACTTCTGGTGGGGCTCGGTCTTTCTGCTCAGCATCCCGGTCATGGTGCTCCTGCTGATCGTCGGGCCGATCCTGCTGCCCGAGTACCGCGACGCCGATGCCAAGCGCCTCGACCTGGTCAGCGTGGCGCTGTCGCTGGCCGCGATCCTGCCGGTGATCTACGGCATCAAGCAGCTGGCCACCGGCGACGACAGTTCACCGGTGGGTGCGCTCCTGGCCATCGCCGCCGGTGTCGCCTTCGGCGTCGTGTTCACCCGCCGACAGCTGCGACTGCCCAACCCGCTGCTCGACCTGCGGCTGTTCCGCAACGTCAGGTTCAGCAGCCCGCTGCTGGCCATGCTGCTCGCCTCCGGGACGCTGGCCGGGCTGGGCCTGCCGACCAGCCAGTTCATCCAGAGCGTGCTCGGGCTGGAGCCGACCGAGGCAGGGCTGTGGCAGGCCCCGACCGGCCTGGGCATCGCCATCGGAGTCCTGGTCACACCGGTGATCGCTCGGCGGATCCACTCGCGCAGCGCGATCCTCGGCGGACTCGTGCTGTGCTTCATCGGCCTGGCCCTGCTCACCACGGTGACCAGGACCAGCAGCCCCGGCCTGGTGTCACTGAGCGTGGCGCTGGTGGCGTTGGGCATCGCGCCGATGTTCGTGCTCGGCACGAGTCTGATCGTCGGGGCGGCTCCGCCGGAGAAGGCAGGCTCGGCGGCGTCGATGTCGGAGACCAGCAACCTCCTCGGCTCGACCCTCGGACTGGCCCTGCTCGGCAGCGTCTGCGGCGCGGTCTACCAGTCCGGCATGGCCGACTCTCCGGTCTCCGGGGCCCGGCAGACGCTGGCCGAGGCGGTCGCCGCCGCCGCCGAACTCCCGGCCGACCGGGCCCAGTCGCTGCTGGCCGCGGCCCAGAAAGCCTTCACCGACGGGCTGAACGTGGTGGCGGTCGTCGGCATCGCGGTCATCGCGGTCGTCTTCGTCCTCGCCTGGATGACGCTCGGTCAGAAGGCTGCGGCGCAGTCAGCGTCCGACGAGCCGGACGCGGTCGCCGAAGGCGCCGAGGCGACCGGATCGTGAGGCCTTCCGCCTGGTACCCGATGCGGCGGTCACCAGGCGGAAAGCCGGCCCGGCTCAGCCCGTGGCCGTGCGGGCGTCGATCTCATCGGGATCGACGACGGGCTCCGGCCGGCGCGGCCGGGGCCTGGACCATTTCCGCATGACCGGCACCTCGACGAACCGGTAGAGCAGCCAGGCCAGGACGATGCTGACGGTCAGGCAGCCCAGCAGGAACAGCACCGCCACCGGCGTACTCCACGACGTCCTGTCGAAGTCGCCGTACCCCATCCACTCCCCTTTGAACGCGGCCTGCGCCGAGTTCAGCACGTTGAGGTGGATCAGGAAGAACGCGTACGAGATCTCGCCCAGCCAGACCAGCGGACGACGGGCCAGCAGTGTTCCCCGACCGGCGGCGTCTCTGGTGGCTGTGGCCGAGACCAGGAGCCCGATCGGGAACGCATAGGGCGCGGCGAACGACCAGAGTTGGGGCAGCCACAGGGACACCACATACACCGCGACGACGCTGAGCGCGGCCGGAGCCAGGCCGATGCGGCCCCACCGTCCGCTCAGGACGATGCGGGCGAAGAGGATGCCGACGACGAACTCCAGGCAGCGCACCAGCGGGAACTGGTAGGCGAACCACATCTGCGGCCAGGAGAACTGGTCGTACCCCGGGAACACCGGGGTGTCGGGCATGAAGGTCTTCGACAGCAGCGGAACCGACAGTGACAGCGCCGCCACACCGACGGCCCAGTACCAGAGCCGGCTGGCCCGGATCTTGTCGATTCCGACAATCAGGAACGGGAACAGCAGGTAGAAGACGATCTCCGCCGACAACGACCACGTGACCCCGTTGACCGCGAACATGAGGTTGTTCATCTGCGGCACCCAGGAGTTCACCAGGAAGAGGTTGGCCACGGCAGGCCCGGTCCTGATCGCGGTACCCGACACGAACAGCATGACGAAGATGATCAACCAGACCACGACGTGGCTCGGGTAGATCTTGAAGAACCGCCGGCGCCAGAACGTGCCCATCGTGTCGGTCGGCTTGGCCGCCCAGGTCAGCAGGAACCCACTGAGCACGAAGAAGAACGAGACGCTGATCCCGCCGGCACTGTTGGTGATGAAGTTGTACTGCTTCTGCACCGAGGCGTTGCTGAATATGCCCAAGTAGTGCGAATGAAATATGAAGACCAGGAACGCGGCAACGAATCGTAAGGCGGTCAGGGACGGAAGTCTGCCTGGACGGGGTGTCGTTGTCTCTGTCATGTCTGTCTGCCTCGTCGTCAAAGGGAACCAGGAGAGAGCCGCACGGGTCTCGGGGTGGATTGTCCGGGCTGCGCCGCGAGCCGGCGTCTTCCAGGATGCGGACTTTTCCCGGCCGGCTCTTTCGGCGTTCGCGTGCACACCTGACGGCGGCGCACCAGGTCCGTGACCACTTGCCCGCACCCCGCAACCCAGGAGATGTAGCGCAAACCGATGGCTGCGACGGTGGTCCAGGGCTCCGGTCACCGGGTGCCTGCCGCCCCCCTGTCGTCGCTTCCCGAGGAGAATCTGTGGACACCACCGAGCTTGCGGACTCACCGACCCGCGCCGACCTCGTCGCCCGCGCAGCGGAGTTGGTGCCGACGCTCCGTGCGAACGCACTCTGGGCCGAAGAGAACCGCCAGTTGCACGAGGGCACCATCAAGGCGATGGCCGAGGCCGGCCTGCTGCGCACCCGGCTCCCCGCCCGCCTCGGCGGTTACGAGTCCGACATGAGGACCCAGGCGGAGGTGATCGCAGAACTGGGCAGGGGGGACGGATCCGCGTCGTGGACCGCCGGCGTGTGGTCCATCAGCGCGTGGGTCGCCGGGCTCTTCCCCGACACGGTCCAGGACGAGGTGTTCGCCTCCCCGGACAACCTGGTGAGCGGCATCATCAGTCCGACGGCCATGGCGGTGCCGGCGAAGGGCGGCATCGTGGTCAACGGCAGGTGGGCGTTCAACAGCGGGGCGAAGCAGAGCAAGTGGAACACCAACGCGGCGGTGCTGGCCATGCCGGACGGCAGTCACCAGCCGGTCATGACCCTGATTCCGCTGGCTTCGCTGGAGATCGTCGACGACTGGCACACCGCCGGACTGCGCGGTTCGGGCAGTGTCAGTACGGTCGCCCACGAGGTCTTCGTGCCGGACGGCTGGTACATCCCGCTGGGCGGCATCCTCCAGGGGCACAGCGGTCACGGCAGCAACGCCGACGCGTCCATCTACCGGGCGCCGATCATGCCGACGGCGTGCGCCACGGTCAGCGCGACCGCGCTGGGTCTGGCCAAGGGCGCCAAGGACGTCTTCTTCGAGCGGCTGCCCGGCCGGAAGATCACTTACACCGATTACACCGATCAGAGCCAGGCCCCGCTCACCCACCTCCAGGTCGCCGAGGCATCGGTCAAGATCGACGAGGCCGAGTTCCACGTGTACCGCATCGCCGACCTCGTGGACGCCAAGAACGCGTCAGGCGAGCCGTGGACACTGGAGGAGCGCGCCCGCGTCCGGCTCGACACGGGCGCGGCGTGCCAGCGGTCGAAGGAAGCCGTCGACATCCTGAACACGGCGAGCGGCGCCTCGTCCATCTACACCGACGTGCCCATCCAGCGCATCGAGCGCGATGTCCAGACGCTGAACCTGCACGCCGTCATGCACCCGAACACCAACCTGGAGCTGTACGGCCGCATCCTGTGCGGGCTGGCCCCCAACACCCAGTACCTCTGAACATCCTCCTCTCAGCACGGTCTGGGGCCGGGGCGGTGGCCGCTGCTCCGCTTCCGGCCCCGCCGCTGCACGCCACGTGTGCTTGCCTCCGCGCACGGCACGGCCACCGCGGCGGTGCCCGCCCCGTCCTGCGCCGGGCTTTGACCCCCGGCCGCCGGTCCGGCGGCCCGGGATGGACGATCAGCCCCTGTGCGGGGCCTGCCGACAGGTGTTCGCGGCCGTCGTCGCGGCCGCGGGGCCGGTGTCCGCGCAGGGGCTGACGCGCGCGCCGGGCCGGGACGCGTCGCGGTCGAACGAGGCGGAGACGGTGCGCCACCGTGCCGGTCTCGGACCGGTGCAGGCGCCGGCGCGCCGTCCGCCGCGTCAGCGTGATCGGACCGGCCCACCGCACCGTCCGCACAGCGCCGTACGCACTCGGCTTCCACGCCGTGCGCCGCGAACGCCGGGGTCAGGGCCTCTCCCCGGCGGGCGGAATCGGCCCGCACCGGCTTCCGCGTGCGGCCCGATCGGCCGTGAACGCCCCGATCAGCTCGGGGCGCCCTTCGAGCCGCAGGAAACTCGTCTCAGCGGCCGTCCCCCAGCACGTCGGGTGGCGTGCGAGGTCGAACAACGGGCTTACTGCCGGACCGCCCCGGTCGCCGGGTTGAACCGCCCGGCGGGCAGGTTCTTGTCGCGCCGGCGCGCCGTGAACTCCAAGTAGGCCTGCGCGGCGAGCAGGTGGATGATCCATGCGCCCCAGCTGGTGACCTCGATCAGAACCTCGATGTTCACCCGCAGACCCCAGTGCATCATCATCCAGGCCACGATGCGGCCGTAGGTCGTGAACAGCGCGAGCGAGAAGCTGTAGATCATCCAGCGGCGGTGCTCGGCGTAACGGCGCAGGCGTGCCTTGCGCCAGGCGTACAGCGTCGTACCCAGCCACAGGACCGCGCTGCAGGCGAGGCCGGTGCTGCCGTGGTTGGCGCGGTGCGGGACCAGCACGAACAGCACGATGAGCGTCGTCGGGATCACCGCGCCGAACACGTACACCCGGCCGACCAAGCGGTGGACCCGGGGCCGCGTGCGGCGCAGGTGGGGCCAGACCTGGAGCATCATCGTCACCAGGGCCAGGTTGCCGGTGACCACGTGTGCGACCAGGAACGCGAAATGCGGGTGGAAGCCCGGGTCGAGCTGGCTGCGGGAGGCGTTGGGGTCCGTGGTGAAGTAGTGGGGGAACGCGTACAGCAGGTTGAACAGCACGGCCCCGCCCACGACGGCGTACCAGGGGTAGTACCTCTTCCACCAAGGCCGTTCCGCGCCTGCTGCGGGCCGCTGGTCAGTGTCAGGGTCCTCCAGGGGGTTCGTCTGGAGGCTCGTCTGTTGCCTGTTCTGAGACATGCCTGTCCTCGGCTCTCTCACGGCTGGGGTGAAGCGCAGGTAGAGCATCGGGCCTGAGCGTCCCGGCGGCATCTTCGTACGTGCCGTTCTGCGGCTTGTCCGCCGGCCGCGACCGGGCCGCAATCAAGGAGATGCCAGGCCCTCGCCGCAGACCACATCGTGAAGGGCGTCGCGCTCACCCGCCGGTCCCCTTCACCCCGGGCGGCTGACCGAGGCGGTCCGCCCGGTCTCCCGCGACCGCCGGAAGAACCCCGAGAACCCGGGAACCGCGGACTCCCGACATCCCCAGGACGATCCCCAGGAGGTGGGCAGGATGCCCAAGGAAACACCCCGGTCGGCGGCCGCCGGCGACCCGACCCGCGCCGTAGTGCTGGGCGGCAGCATCGCCGGGCTGTTCGCGGCCCGTGTGCTCGCCGAGGCCTACGACGAGGTCCTGGTCGTCGACCGGGACAAGGTCACCGGCGTCGACGGGCCGCGCCGCGGCCGTCCCCAGGGCAAGCACATCAACGCCATGCATGTGCGCGGCCGGATGGTGATGGAAGAGCTCTACCCCGGCATCACCGACCAGCTCATCGCCGACGGCACCCCGGTCGGCGACTTCTCCGGCTCGGTCCGCTGGTACTTCCGCGGCCGCCCGGTCAAACGCGCCGACATCGGCTGCATCGCGGTGCCGGCCACGGCGCCGCTGATGGAGCGTCGGATCCGCGAACGCACGGCCGAACTGGCGAACGTCCGGTTCGTCGAACGCTGCGACATCCTGGGCCTGATCGCCACCGCCGACCACGCGCGGGTGACGGGGGTCAAGGTGCAAAGGAGCGGCGCGCCCGGCGAGACGATCGCGGCCGACCTGGTGGTCGACGCGACCGGGCGTGGCTCGCGCACCCCGGTGTGGCTCGAGGAGATGGGCTACCCGCGCGTCGAGGAGGAGCGGACCAACATCGGCCTGGGCTACGTCACCCAGAACTACCGGATGAAGGCCGATCCCTACAACGGCGACCTCGCGATCATCGCTGTCGCCTCCCCCGACGTCCCGCGCGGTGTCATCTTCACCAAGACCGAGGGCGACACGACCCTGATGACCGTCTACGGCATCCTCGGCGACCACCCGCCGACGGACCAGCAGGGGCTGTACCAGTTCGTCAAGGGCCTGCCCGTCCCTGACATCCACGAGGCGCTGAAGCACGCCGAGCCGCTGGACGAGCCGGTCGCCTTCCGGTTCCCCACCACACAGCGCCGCCGGTACGAGCGGATGAGCCGCTTCCCGGCCGGACTGCTGGTCATCGGTGACGCGGTGTCCTGCTTCAACCCGGTCTACGCGCAGGGCATGACGGTCGCGGCGCTGTCCGCCCTCACCCTGCGCCGCCACCTGCACTCCGGCGCCACGCCGGACGGGCGGCAGTACTTCCGCGACCTGGCGCGCGACGTCATCGACCCGCCGTGGGAGATGACGCGCACCGTCGACCTGGGCTTCGACGGCGTCGAGGGCAAGCGGGACCTCAAGGTGCGGATGGGCCAGCGCTACCTGGCGATGGTCCAGGTCGCGGCGACCCGCGACCGCTCGGTGACCCGCGGGTACATGCGCGCCGCCGGGATGCTCGACCGGCCGGAGCAGCTGATGCGCCCCGGCATGATCGTCCGGGTCCTGCTGAACGCGCTGCGCGGCCCGGCCGTGCCGGCCGCCGTGCCGCCGGCCGTGGCCGAGGCCGCCCCGAGCCGGCCGGGACACCGCTGACCGGGATACCGCTGACCGGGACCCCGCTGACCGGGTCCCGGTGCCACGTACGCCACGCCGTCGTGGACCTGCCGAGACGGCAGTTCAGGAGATGTGTCGCGGCTGGCGTGGCTGCGAAAGTCATATCCCGGCGTACTGGGCCGCGAACCGACCGACCTGTGCGCCTTCTTGAGGGACGACCACAGCCACGTCGTCCGGCACGCCGCGACGTCGGCGCGGTCGTGCAGGGGCATCAAGGCGCTGACCCCTCACACGACATGCACCCGACACGAACTTCGAACTGTACGGGCGGCCGGCCTGCGGGCACGCCCGCCCGCACCCGATATCCCTGAAATCCTGTGAGGAGCAATGACATGACCACTCAGCAGCCGGCGGCCACCGCGGACGTCGTCCAGCGAGTCGCCGCCATCTGGACGGACGTCCTGGGGCCGGGCTCCGATCGGGCGGGAGCCACGTTCGTCGAGCTCAATGGGCAGTCCATCGCCGCCGTGCGGATCGCCGCGGAGATCGAGGAGCAACTGGGCATCACGCTCGACATCGGCGACCTGTTCGAGGACCCGGACCTGGAGACCCTCACCCGAAACATACTGGCCCGCTTGGAGGGGTGAATGGGATGGCCGAACTGACCCACGTCACCCCTGCCACCCCGCTCGACGAAGTCGTCGGGATCCTGGAGTCCGACGGAGCGGTGATCGTCGAGGACTTCGTCGATCCCGCGACGCTCGCCGGGCTCCGGGCGGACCTCGGACCCGGCCTGGAGACGGCCGGCTACAGCGAGAGCGGCTACGACGGGAAGAAGACCAAGCGGCTGTCCAGCCTGTTCCAGCGGTCGCCGCGCCACATGACCGGCGTGGTCCTTCAGCCGCAGTTCCTCGGCGCGGCCCGGCGCCTGCTGCAACAGCCCACGCACATGTGGATCGGCAGGGTTCGGATGGAGGTGACTCCGAGTATCCAGGTCAGCTTCACCCAGGCGATACGAATCGATCCGGGCCAGGGGCGGCAGCCGTTGCACCGCGACGACGCGATGCATCTGTGGCGGCATCCGGGACCACCGTGCCGACTGCAGCTGATGCTGGCGATGACCGACTTCACCAGCGCGAACGGCGCGACCCTGGTCATCCCCGGCAGCCACCACTGGGACGACGAGCGGGCCCCCGCGTACGCCGAGGCGGTTCCGGCAGTCATGCCCGCCGGTTCCGCCCTGCTCTGGCCGGGCGGGGTGTACCACGGCGGCGGAGCCAACACCACGGACTCGCCGCGGTACAGCCTCTCCGTCGCGCTCGATCTGGGCAACCTGCGGCAGGAGGAGAACCAGTATCTCGCCGTTCCCCGGGAGACCGTGCTGACCCTGCCGGAGGAGGTGCAGCGGCTGCTCGGCTGGGAACGTTGCCCGCCCGGCCTCGGCCAGGTCGAGACGCAGGACCCGCTCCTGCTGCTGGAGCGGACCCAGCAGGAGCTCGCCACCCGGCCACGCGGTGCGAATCCGCTGAAGTAGTGGTCGTGAGCCGAAAGCAGCCGGTGCGCCATCGCGAAAGCAGGCGCACCGGCTGCTGCTTTATGGGCTGCGGCTTCACCGGCCGCCGGTGAACACGACGACCGGCTGACCACCGCCGAGCACGAGACGCTGAAGCAACTCCGGTGAGAAGTAGCGGAGCTGGGGTGGACCGCTCAGTACGTCACGACGGCGCGGAAACGGACGTCTCCCTGAGCCACCTTGTCGACGGCGTCCGTGATCCTGTCCATCGGGAAGATCTCGGTCATCGGGGTGACCGCACCCTCCGCGACCAGGTCGAGCGCCTCGGTCAGATGCCGCAGTCCGTTGTGGGTGGCGCCCAACACACGCTGGCCCCGCGCCCAGAACGGACTGGCGGGGCCGATGGTGAACGAACCCGCCGGGTCGATGGTGGCCAGCACGATCCGCCCGCCGACCCGCAGCCCCTGCAGCGCGTCCGTGGCGGCCTCGTACGACGTACCTGTCACCAGGACGACGTCGGCGCCGCCGGCCTCCCGCAGTTCCTCCCCGTCCCGGACGACGAGGTCGGCCCCGAGCTTCGCGGAGAGTTCGTGCTTGTCCGACGAGCGGGTGATGGCGACGGTCTCGAACCCGCAGGCCCGGGAGTACTGCACGGCCATGTGCCCCAGCCCCCCGATACCGAGAACGGCGATCCGCTCGTGCGGCTGCGGTTCGCTCGCGCGCAGCGCGCTCCACGCCGTGTAGCCGGCACAGAGGACGGGCGCGGCCGTCGCGTAGTCGATCCCGTCGGGGAGCAGCACGGTGCTCCCGGCGGCCACGCAGAGGTATTCGGCATGGCCTCCCTGTACGGTCAGACCGGTCATCACCGACGCCGCGCACATCATGCCGGACTGGCCGGTCAGCGGCAGGTTGCGCCGGCAGTAGGAGCATCGGCCGCAGGTGGCCTGGACCCAGGTGGTGCCGACCCGGTCACCCACCTGACGGGTCGTGGTTCCCGGCCCCAACTCGACTATCTCGCCCGCCGCCTCGTGCCCGGTGATCGCCGGTTCGCACGTCGGGAAGGGGAAGACGCCCTGGGTGGTCCAGATGTCGTTGTGGCAGATCCCGCACGCGTGCACCTTGATGAGCACCTCTCCCGGGCCCGGCCGGGGGGTCGCGACCTCCTGAATCTCCCAGCGGGCGTTGACCGCGGGAACGACGGCTGCCTTCATATGCGTACATCCTCCGGCTTCAGACGTAAGGAAGGCTGCGCAGCCGACAGTGGCCGGTGCCGTGCTCGGTGGGCGGACCGTCCATGAGGACCCGGCCGATGAGCGGGAAGTCCCCTTCCCGACCCCGCCGTTGGCATACGCAGTCCAGTGCTGGCGCGGATCCCTGGAGAACCGCCGGCCGCTGCGGACGTTCAGCAGCTTCGACCGGCGCCAGCCTCACACCCGGTCGGCCGGCAGGCATCTTCCGGAATGCTCTTGGCAGCCCGCACCGCTCTCTGAACCGGGTTCGAACTGCTGCCCCGGGAAAGCAGGTTGCGGTCGTACACGGCGCGCCGCCCCGGCTCCCGCCGGGAGTTGGGGCGGTGGAACCCCGGTCAGGCGTTGCCGTCAGGCTTCGGTGCGAATCCGTCATGCAGGATCGGCCACATCTCGACCGGGTCCTCACTCGCCCGCGGCATGTCCGCCGCGATCTCACGGGCTCGCTCGGCCGACTCCACGTCCAGGAGGTAGAGGCTGCAGACGTATTCCTTGGCCTCCAGGTAGGGGCCGTCGGTGGAGAAAGGGGCGCCGTCCTTGTTCCGTACCAGGGAGGCCTCGCTCTTGTCGCCCAGACCGTAGGCCGCGAGCAGCTCGCCGGAGGCCCGGTAGCGGGAGTTCCAGGCCTCCTGCTCCGCGATCTCCTTGTCCAGGGCCTCGGCCGGGATCGAAGCCCACTTCTCCTCGTTGCCGTAGATCATAAGCAGGTATTTCATGTCGGCCCTCGGCCTCCTCGGGTCTCACGTGCGAACCGGACGAATACTCGAAGTCCGGTGGAAGCGATCGGGTGGATCACGTCGCTCACCCTACGAAAGGCCACTGTACGAGATCCACTGATGGGGCCCCGGGGTCACCGCAAAGAGTGCCCGTGTCCCAAGGAGGACCGGCACCGGCGGTACGGCGACCAGTCACCTTCGGCAGGAACCGAGTCCGCACCGTGGAAGACGCCCGTGGCGGCGGCCACTGGACACCATAGGAGTGATCGGTATCCATCCGTCCTCACAGGAGGTAGACGTGGACGACGATCCGCCATACGTCATCGATCCGGCCGGGACCGACATCCACGGCGAGGCGGCCCTGCTTCGGGCCCGCGGGCCGGTCACCCGGGTGTTGCTGCCCGGCGGGGTCGCGGCCTGGTCGGTGACCGGCTACCACGCCGCCCGGCAGGTCCTGGCGGACGAGCGGTTCGCCAAGAACGCCCGGCGGCACTGGCCGGCGTACATCGAGGGCACCCTCGGCCCGGACTTCCCGCTGATCGCCTGGGCTCGGATGGACAACATGTCCACCGCGGACGGTGAGCCGCACGCCCGTCAACGTCGGCTGGTCGCGGGCGCGTTCAGCCCGAGGCGGATCGCCATGCTGCGGCCGCGCGTCGAGCGGATCGTGACGCGCGCGCTGGACGAGCTGGCCGAGCACACGGCCGGGCGTCCCGGCGAGCCGGTCGACCTCAAGGTGCGGTACGCGCACCCGGTGGCGTCGCGGGTGATCGGCGAACTGCTCGGCGTGCCCGACGGCGACCCGGACGGCATCCTGGACCGCGCCGGGTACGTCGAGCCGAACCCGCGGAAGGCGGCTGCGGAGTTCGCCTTGCTGCGGAGCAAGATCGAGGCCCTGGTCGCGGAGAAGCGCAGGGAACCGGGCGAGGATCTGATCAGTGATCTGATCGCGGCCGGGCCGAGCGGGTGCCCGGTGTCCGGGACGGGCGGCGGGTCCGACGCCGAACTGGTCGGCCTGGCACAGCTGATGCTCAACACCGGCGCCGAACCGGCCAGGAACCTCATCACGAACACCGCGCTGGCGCTTCTCACCCGGCCCGACCAGCGTGCCCTGGCGGTGGGCGGCGAGGTGGACTGGGACGACGTGGTGGAGGAGACGCTGCGCACCGACGCGCCGGTCGCGCACCTGCCGTTCCGGTTCGCGACGGAGGACGTCACGATCGCCGGCGTGACCATCTCCCGGGGTGACCCGGTGGTGGTCGGTTACGCCGCGACCGGCCGCGACCCGGAGCTGCACGGCGCCGCCGCCGGGGAGTTCGACGCCCGGCACGCGGACAAGCGGCACATGGCGTTCGGCCACGGCGTGCACCGGTGCGTCGGCCCGGCGCTGACCCGCATGGAGGTGCGCATCGCGGTGGAGGCGCTGTTCACGCGCTTCCCCGGGCTGCGACTGGCGGTGGAGCCGAACGAACTGGCCAGTCAGGGCACGTTCATCATGAACGGCCGACGCGCGCTGCCGGTCCGTCTCTGAGAGGGCGCGACGCGCATGCCCGGGCCCGGGCGCGCGGCCCGTTTCCCGGCCCCGGCAGGCGGAGGAGGACGGGGGCCGGCCTGTGAGCCGTCGTCGCGGCGACCGGCGCAACAGGGAAGATGCCTGCCGCCACCACCACTGCGACCCTGGGGCGAAGGCTCGGTGAAGCTGGTCCCAGCGCGAGAGGAGAAGGCATGGAGAGCGCGACGACCACGGGCGGGACGCCGGAGACGGCCGCGATCGCCAAGATGTTCGACGAGTCGTCCGACATGTCGGGGGTGTTCAACGACGGTCAGGTGCATCTGGCCTACTGGTACGACGAGGAGGACCAGGCTCCCCTGATCGAGGCGGCGCAGCGACTGACCCGCAAAGTGGCGGATTCGCTGCGGCTGCGCGAGGGTGACCGGGTCCTCGATGTCGGTTGCGGCCTCGGCGCCCCGGCCATCCAGCTCGCCACCGAGTACGGGGTGCGGGTCACCGGTGTCAACATCAGCACCCGCCAGGTCGCCGAGGCGCATGCCCGGGCCCGGGCGGCCGGGCTGGCCGGCCAGGTCACGTTCCAGGTCGGCGACTACGGTTCGATGGACTTCCCGGACGGCAGCTTCGACGCCGTGGTGGCGATGGAGTCCCTCGTCTACGTCGGTGACCTCGGGCACACGCTCGGCAGTCTGCACCGGGTGATGCGCCCTGGCGCCCGGCTGTCCTTGGCCGAGCCCACCCGGGAAGGCCTCAGCGTCGTGGCCGCAAGCCAGTTCGCCGCCGACTTCGGGGCGAAGTGGCTGCTGTCGGTGGCCGAGTGGCTGGACCCGTTGCGAGAGGCCGGGTTCGAGCCGGTGGAGTACCTGCAGTGCGGGCCGCGGGTGTTCGGGATGGGCCCCAAGTACCTGCAGGCCGTCGAAACGCGGCGCGACGAGCTGGCCGCACGGTTCGGCGAGGCCGCCGTCGACGAACTCCGGCAGACGCTGGAGAACTTCTTCGCACCCGGGGCGAGCCAGATCGGATACGCGATCATCACCGTTCAAAAGCCCTGGAATTGACCCGCCAGGAGCGATCGCTGCAGGGGTACGCGCAGACCCGGCTGGACCGGGGACCGACGGCGCCGACGTGCTGGAGGTCCGCCATGGCACGCGGACCAGCGGCCGTCGTCTTCTGGTGGAATCCGCTGGTCGTGGGTGGTGCGCGGGTGGCGGCAATCACGAAGATGCGCGGTCCTCGAAGCCGTGAAGAGAATCGAGACGCGGCCACACAGCAATGTACTGACCACCCGTCACACCCGGGCGTACCGGCCGACGACAACCCGCTGTTCCTCACCGGCCACGAGACTTCCACGGCGTGAACCTCCACGGCGTGAACTTCCACGGCCGGCCGCTCCGTTCCTGGTGATCGCGCGCGGTCGCCGCCACCACGCCGGCCACGAAGAACCGGACGATCGGCCCCGGCCGGCGTTCACGGCGTGCCGACCGACGGGGACAGCCGGGGTGTGGCCGGCCGGGCCTGGCCGTCACCGAACTCGAACGCGACACGCTGATCGACACCCTCCACAACGGCAGCGTCCGCCTTTTCTGAGGAGAGATCCCACATGACCACGACTTCGGACCCCCAGCAGGCAACCGCGGCGCTCTCACTGCAGCAACAGTTTCTCCGCATGTTCGCCCAAGGCTTCGAAGCCGGGCCGTTCGGGCCGCACTACACGGAGGTCTTCGCGTGGCGGGTCAACGGCCGTATCGACGTGCCGGCCATGCGTCTGGCGTTGGCCGATGTGGTGGAGCGGCACGAGGCGCTGCGCACCGTGGTGCACCTGGAGGACGAGGGCGGGCAGAGCGTGCTGCCCGCCGTACAGCCCGAGCTGGAACTGGTCGACCTGGACGAGCCGCCGGGCGCGGACCGGGACCGGCGCGCCGAGCAGCTCATGATCCAGGCGGAGACCCGGTCGTTCCCGGCCGACCAAATCCCGCTGCTGCGAGCCGTTCTCGGCCGCTTCGACGCGGAGGACTCCGTCCTCGTGCTGTGCGCCCATCACAGCGCCGCCGATGTCTGGTCGATCCAGGTGATCCTGCGGGACCTGGCCGAGTGCTACACGGCTCGCGCGGCCGGGAAGGAGCCGCAGCTTCCCGAGGCGGCCCAGTACCGGGACTACGTCGCCGCGCAGCAGGAGGAGGCCGCCGGGCCGAAGGTGGCCGCCTCACGGGCGTACTGGCGCGAGACGCTGCGCGGTGCCAAGATCCTGGTCGCGCCGGTGCACCGCACCGGGCAGGCCCCGGCGACGAGTTATCACCGGTTCACGACCGACGCGCAGCTGAGCGCGGAGGTGTCCCGGCTGGCGAAGGCGACGCGCAGCTCGCCGTTCATGGTGCTGCTCGCCGCGTTCACCGTCTTCGTGAACCGTCGTACCCAGGCGACCGACATCGTGGTGCCCACCTTCACACCGGGCCGTGAGCACCGCTTCCAGTCCACGGTCGGGTCGTTCTTCAACTTCACCCCGCTGCGGGTGGATCTGGAGGGCTGCCGGACCTTCCGCGATGTCGTCGCCCGCACCCGGACGGCCTGCGTCGGCGCCTTCGCGCATGAGCTGCCGCTGCTGCACCTCCTCGCCGAGGCGCCCGAGCTGATGTCCTCGGCCGGCCCCGACGCGGTACCGACCCTGTTCCAGGCCGTCCAGCCGCCCTACCTGATGCAGGGCAACCGGATCGGCGACCTCGAGTACACGGCGATCTGGCGGCGGGTCATCCCGCAGCCGCTCGGCTCCGAAACCCCCGACGGCATGATCTGGTCCATGCACCTGAGCAGCACCGAAGTGGTCGGCGGGATCAGCTACAGCCGCCACCTCTTCGAGCAGGCCGAGGTCGACGACCAGGCAGCCGGCTTCCTCGACCTGATCGGCGAACTGGTCGCCGACCCGGACTCGTCGATCTGAGGGAGACGCCATGACCGACACCGAGAACGCCGCGCGCGGCGCGGCCATGCCGGCCGAGCCCGACGTCACCCCGGCCGTGCTGATCGAGAGAGCCAAGGCCATGGTGCCCGCACTGGTGGCGCGCCAGCACGAGACCGAGCAGCGGACCCATTACGCCGAGGACACCCATCGGGCGTTCCGGGACGCCGGCTTCTACCGCATAACGGTGCCCAAGCGGTACGGCGGCTACGAGTTCGGCTTCGACACGTTCCTGCAGGTCGCGATGGTCCTGTGCCGTGCCTGCCCGTCCACGGGCTGGATGTTCTGCCTGGGAGCCGCCCACTCGCTGTTCGCGGGCAGCATGTTCGGGGAGAAGGCGCAGGCGGAGATCTTCAGCGGCGGCGACTTCATCGCGCCGCTCGTCAACGCCCCGTACGGAACGGCCAGGCGCGCCGAGGACGGCGGCTGGATCCTGGACGGTGTGTGGAGGTACTGCTCCGGCGCGCCGTACGCGACGCACCTCATCGGCAATACCGTGATCGCCGGGGAGGACGCGGACCCGCCACGCCGGCTGCTGTTCATCGCGCCCCGCGATCAATGGGAGATGCTCGACGACTGGGGCGGGCAGATCGGCCTCAAGGGCAGCGGTTCGCACAGCATCCGGATCTCCGGCGGGCACATCCCCGATCACTTCGGCATCGAGGTCAATTTCGAGGAGATCTCGGTGACCGAGGGCACCCCGGGACGCGAGCTGCACACGCACCCGCAGTACGGGGGAGCGCCGGCGAGCTCGATGGCCCTGGAGGGCGCGCACATCGCGGTCGGCATGTGCCAGGGCGCGCTCGACGCGTACACGGAGCTGATGTTCTCCCGCACCACGATCCTCCCACCGTTCCCGCCCAGGGCGGAGGATCCCGACTTCCAGAACTGGTACGGGAAGGCCAGCGGCATGATCGACGCCGCCGAGACGCTCGTTCTCGCGGCGTCGCGGCGCTGGCAGGAGCTGTCCGCGCTGCCGGTCGGGGCGTTCACCCCCGAGGAAGACCTGCGGATCGCGGTCACCTGCCGAGAGGCCACGGAGCTGGCCTGGCGGGCCGTCGACGAGATTCTCCAGCCGACCGCCGGCAGCCAGGCCGTACGTGAGGGAACTCGCCTGGAACGGGTCTGGCGCGACCTCTCCACCGGGCGTACGCACGCCAGCTCCGCCGTGCTGCTCACCACCGTGGCCAACCGGGAGTTCGCCAAGCTCAGGCTGCAGAGCGCGCGTCCTTGACCCGCGCCGGAGGCGCCGTACTCCGAACCCGTGCCGATGGTCGCCTGCGACCACCGGCACGGGCGTTCGGCGTGCGGGAAGGACGCCCCGGCCCCGCTGCGCCGCTTCCCACGCGACGACGGCAAGGAGGGCGCCGGCCCGGTCCGCTCTTGCCGGGGTCCTGCACCGCCGGCCGGTCCGGGCGGCCGGCCGCACACGTGTGAACGTCCCGGACCGGTGCGGCTGCCCCCGGACGTCCGCCGCAGCCGGGAGGCAGCCGACCGCGACACGGGAGACACCGGCCGCCTCCACGACCACCCCGGTGGACACCGGAAACCGTGGTCGCCGACCACGTCGCACCCCGGATCAGCCGGGCACGAGGAGCGAGGTCCTGGTGTCCTCGCGACCGACCCGAGCGGGTGATCCGAACGACCGGCCCTAGTACTCCAGTCTGACTTCGCGATCTTGCACCTTCAAGGCCGAGCTGATCGAGGTGCAAGGACCGCGGCGGGACAGTCCGCCTGAAACAAGATCACCGGACTCCACGGAACCCGGGACAGCTCACTCGGCAAGGGGCGCGGACACCCGCGCGACCGGCCACGACCGGTTCGCGGTCCCCCGCGCCCCTCAACCGCCACGACTCAGGCGTAGAAGCGGGACAGGCTCTGCAGAACGGCCGCCGGCTTCGGGGCGCCCTCGATCTCGATCGTGCCGTCGACCGTGATCTGCACACCACCCGGCACGTCCTCGACAGACGCCAGCCTGCCGACCAGACGGATCTTGGAGCCGACCTTCACCGGTGACGGGAAACGCACCTTGTTCAGCCCGTAGTTGACCTTAGTCGAGACGCCCTCGACATCGAGCAGTTCGGTGAAGAGCGGGATGAACAGCGACAGGGTCAGGTAACCGTGGGCGATCGGCGCGCCGAAGGGGCCCTCGGCCGCCTTCTCGGGGTCGACGTGGATCCACTGGTGGTCGCCGGTCGCGTCGGCGAAGGTGTTGATGCGGTCCTGTGTGACCTCGATCCACTCACTTGTGCCGAGGTCGCTCCCGGCGAGCTTCTTGAGTTCGTCGATGCCGTTCACGGTGATGCTCATATGCCGTTCCTTACCTACGAATCGATGCCGTAGCGCTTGCGCACCCGGGCCTTGAGGAGCTTTCCGGAGGCGGTGTGGGGGAGCTCTTCCGCGACCACCACCGACTTGGGGATCTTGTACTTGGCCAGCCGTCCGGTGAGGGACGCCAGCACCTCGTCGGCGTCCAGTGAAGCGCCCTCCCGGGGGACGACGACCGCCCGCGGCACCTCGCCCCACTTGTCGTCGGGTACGCCGATGACGGCGCACTCGACGATGTCGGGGTGGGCGAGGAGCTGGTCCTCGATCTCGGCGGGGTAGATGTTCTCGCCCCCGGAGATGATCATGTCCTTGATGCGGTCGACGATGAAGACATAGCCGTCCTCGTCGACGCGGGCGGCGTCCCCGCTGCGGAACCAGCCGTCGGCGAAGACCGCGGCGGTCTCCTCGGGCAGCCCCCAGTAGCCGGGCATGACGTGCGGTCCGCGGACCACGATCTCGCCGGGCTCGCCGACGTTGACCGGTGTCATGTCCGGCCGTACGACCCGTACATCGCTGAAGAAGTGCGGGACGCCCGCCGATCCGGCCTTGCTCACGGCGTGTTCGGCGTCGAGGAAGAGCGTGCCGGGTGCCGCCTCCGTCATGCCGTAGCCCTGGAGGAAGGTGAGCCCGCGCTCCTGGAACCTGGCGATGAGCGGGGTCGGCACCGGTGAGCCGCCGCAGGAGAGCATGCGCAGCGACGACAGGTCGGCGTCCGCCCAGCGCGGGTGCCGGCCGATCTGGTCGAACATGGTCGGCACACCGAACATGAAGGTGATCCGGTGGCGTTCGATCAGTTCGAAGGTGGCCTCCGGGACGAAGGCCTCGACCAGGACGCACGTGCCGCCCTTGAGCAGCACCGGCAGGGTGAGCATGTTCAGCCCGGCGGTGTGGAACAGCGGGGCGGAGACCAGGGCGCGTTCGTCGGTGATGATGTCCTGGTCCACGAGCACGTTGACGGCGTTCCAGATGATGTTGCCGTGGGTGAGCATCGCGCCCTTGGGGCGGCCCGTCGTCCCCGAGGTGTACATGATGATGGAGGTGTCGTCGGCGGTGACGGGCTGGTCGATCGGTTCGTCCTCGGCCCCGGCGAGCAGCGCCTCGTACTCGGTGCCGACCTCCACGAACGTACGGACGTCGGTGTCGCCGGGCAGTCCCGCGACGAGCCCGGTGAAGCCGGACGCGTACACCAGTGCCTCGGCTCCGGAGTCCGCGAGCTGGTAGGCGATCTCGGGGCCCGCGAGGCGGGTGTTGAGCGGGACGAAGACCGCGCCGAGGGTGCCGGCGGCGAACAGCGTCTCCAGGTAGGAGGGGTGGTTCGGACCGAGGTAGGCGATCCGGTCGCCGCGGCGTACGCCGCAGGCGTGCAGAGCGTGGGCGAGGCGCGTGGTGCGCTCGTACAGCTCCGCGTAGGTGATGCTCGTGTCCCCGTGGATCAGGGCGATACGGCCGGGGGTCTTGCGGGCCCGGCGGGCGGGCCACGATCCCAGTCCCTCATTGCGCATGTGTGTGCCCCTGTCCGTCATTGCACATGGGGTGTGTCCCTCATGGTGTCGTCACGGCTTGGTCAGGCCGAGCAGGCGGGCGGCGTTCTCCTTGAAGATCTTCGGCTTGACCTCGTCCTTGATCGGCAGCTTCTCGAAGTCGGCGAGCCAGCGGTCGGGGGTGAGGACGGGGTAGTCGGAGCCGAAGAGCACCTTGTCCTTGAGCAGGGTGTTCGCGTACTGCACGAGCTGCGGCGGAAAGTACTTCGGTGACCAGCCGGACAGGTCGATGTGCACGCCCGGCTTGTGCGTGGCCACGGCCAGTGCCTCGTCCTGCCAGGGGAAGGACGGGTGCGCCAGGATGATCTTGAGGTGCGGGAAGTCCGCGGCGACGTCGTCCACGTGCAGCGGGTTGGAGTACTTCAGCCGGATGCCACCGCCGCCCGGGACGCCGGCTCCGATGCCCGTCTGGCCGGTGTGGAAGAGGGCGATCGTGCCCGTCTCCTCGATGACCTCGTACAGGGCGTACGCCACCGCGCGGTCGTTGGGGAAGAAGCCCTGGATGCTGGGGTGGAACTTGAAGCCCTTCACCCCGTACTCCTCGACCAGACGGCGGGCCTGCTTGACGCCGGCCCGGCCGCGGAAGGGGTCGATGGAGGCGAAGGGGATCAGCACGTCCGCGTTGGCGGCGGCCGCCTCGGCGACCTCCTCGTTCGGGACGGGCTCGGTGCCGGTCGCGGACTCGGCGTCCACCGTGAAGATCACGGCGGCCATCCTCCGCTCGCGGTAGTAGGCGGCCGTCTCCTCCAGGGTGGGCTTCCGCTTGCCCTCCACCTTGAAGTAGGCGGACGAGGCGTCGTGCAGTTCGTCGGCCAGGGACGAGGTGCCCTTCTTCGACGACGCCTCCGCGTGGGTGTGGACGTCGATGGCGACCAGCTCGTCGACGTTCATGGCGGGGTCGGCGGGGCTCATCACGCCTCCGGCATCTTCGGGGCGGGGATGCCCACGGTCTGCGGCTCGGCGCCCAGCGAGGTCGGCCAGACGTCGGCGAGGGCCTCGGGGGTCCAGCCGCCGTTCGCGTACGCCGTCTTGATCTCCTGCGGATGCGACCAGAGTGCCACCTTGTCGCCACCGATGCCGATGGCCTGGCCGGTGACTCCCCGGGCGGCCTCGGAGGCGAGGAAGGGGACCAGGGCCGCGCAGTCCTCGGGGGTGCCGAAGCCCTCCCCCTTGCGCAGGAAGTCCGGGAACGGCTTGCCCTCGCGCAGCGCCTTCACAAAGGGGGCGAAGACCGGGATGGTCTCCGTCATCGCGGTGGCGGCGACCGGGATGATCGCGTTGACGGTGATGTTCGCGCGGCCCAGCTCCATCGCCCAGGTGCGGGCGAAGGCGGCGATGCCGGCCTTGGCTGCGGCGTAGTTGGTCTGGCCGAAGTTGCCGCGCTGGCCGGCCGGTGAGCCGACGAGGATCAGCGAGCCGCCCTCGCCCTGCTCGCGCATACGGATCGCCGCTGCGCGGGCGCAGGTGAAGGTGCCCTTGAGGTGGGTGGTGATCACGGCGTCGAAGTCGTCGTCGGACATCTTCCACAGCACCTTGTCGCGCAGGATGCCCGCGTTGGTGACCAGGATGTCGAGCCGCCCGAACTCCTCCACCGCGCGGCCCACGAGCCGGTCGGCGGCCTCGGTCGTACCGACGGCGACGACCTCGGCCACGGCCTTGCCGCCCGCCTCGGTGATGGACTTCACGGCCGCCTCGGCCACGGCCTCGTCGATGTCGTTGACGACGACCGAGGCGCCGGCGGAGGCGAGGGCCTGTGCGTAGGCGAGGCCGAGGCCACGGCCACTGCCCGTGACGACGGCGACCTTGCCGGTGAGATCGATGCTCGGCATGAGTGGGTCCCTTCGGGTGGCGATGCAGCGTCGAAATCGAAGGTAAGAGCAATAATTGTTGACGTCAATGGTTGTTGTGGCTCGATCTTTGAGGCATGCTGGGCTCAGTACGCATGCGCACCCCCTGTCCGGGGTCCAGGGTCTGTCCTTCGGATCGGGCCAACCACGGCCGGGGGCGTCGCCGGGCCTGATCCGAAAGGCAGGCCCCAGAGACCAGGGAGCCCGCCATCGCCCGCCAGCAGACGCAGGACGCCGCCTCGGTCGACGCGCACGAGCCGTGGATGCGCGGACTGCACGCGGACACGGGCTACCTGCTGTACCGCCTGGGTCTGCGGTCCGGGCAACTGTTCAACTCGTCCCTCCAGGAGTCGGGCCTGCGGCTGCGCCACTACGCGCTGCTGCGCTTCCTGGCCACCTCGCCGGGCGTGCTCCAGCGCGAGCTGGGCGCGTCGCTCGGCTATGACCCGAGCGCGATCGTCGGCCTGGTGGACGACCTGGAGAAGCTGGGCTTCGCCGAGCGGCGCCCCTCCCCCGACGACCGCCGCAGCCGGATCATCATCCTCACCGAGGACGGCAGATCCTTCCTGCGCGACACCGACGAAGCCGGACAGCGCGTCACGGACGAACTGTTGGAGCCCCTCGACGCCACCGAGCGCGAGACTCTCCATACGCTGCTGCAGAAGGTCGCCGAAGCCGGACTGGGGTGACGCCATGCCGATGACCGCTGACGCGCTCCCGTCCCCGCAGGCCGCGCGGCAGCAGGCGCTGCCCCATCCGCCCCAACCCCGCCACCAGCCCGAGCCCTCAGCCCACCACGCAACCCCCGTCACGACGAAGGAGGAAACGAACATGCCTCAAGCTTGACGTTTGACCTCGCGGGTCACCTGACCTGCTGAACTGCGGTTCTTCCCGGGACAGCGGACGCGTGTTGTCCCGCTTTCGGGTCGACTTCTACGACTGCCTGTACAGCCGTGCTGATGCGCTCTTCGAGCTCACCGACGCGATCTTGTGCGCGGACGGGCCGGTGAAGACCCTGGTCGAGCTGGCGCCTCTCCTTCCTGCGCGAACGGCAGGTGCTGTGCTTGTTTCAAGCGCGATGTCGGATCAATGTGCTCGATTCAAGTGTGATGACGATGGAATCGAGCGATCGTGCGTGCGGCTTCTGAACCGGCTGCCCCGCCTTCAAGCTCTGCGAAGTGTCTGGGGCAAGCGGCTGGACCGTTTTCTGTCCCCGACTCGTCCGCGACCGTGCTTGTCCCTCTGCTGTCGAGACAGCGACCGGAGGGGACGGTCGGCGGCCACGGCCACCCCGGTGACCGGGCCCTGGGTGATCCACTCGACAACAGTCGCATAGGCTGGTTCCTTGTCGCCGGCAAGGAGACGCAGGTTGCGGCAGCGCGTGCGCTCGCCGTCCGTCCGAGGAAGGCGTTCGCGTGGCAGTTGCTGGGGGGCGGTCGCCGAAGCGGCTCCAGCGGGGAACCCTTTCCCAGAGGCTCATCGTGGAGACCGCGCTGCGGATCCTCGACGAGGACGGGCCGGACGCGCTGACTTTCCAGCGACTCGGCAAGGAACTGTCCTCCTCCGCGACTGCGGTCTACCGGCACTTCGCGAGTCGCGACCACATCATGGTCGCCGTCGCAGATGAGCTGGACAGGATCTCCCTGGAGGGGTACGCGCCGCACGAGTCGTGGACCGAGTCGCTGCGGGACTTGGCGATCCGTGCCTGGAACACCGCGCTGGACCACCCGGCGGCCGCCGCGCTCTGCATGGGGAGAGTTACCCGAGGCGTTCACGAGTTGCGTGCCGTCGACGCCGTCCTGGAAGCGTTCCACCGCGGCGGCTGGCGCGGCCGGGCAGCCGTCCTGCACTACCAGGCGTTCTCGAACTTCGTCCTCGCCATGGCGAGCAACAACGCCTGGCGGCTCGTCAACCAGCGGTTCGGCGCCGAGTTGAACTGGGTGCAGGAGTACCAGCCGGCGGATCCTGACGCGTACCCCTACGCCGAGGCGGCGAAGGAGCACCTGCGCAGCATCGACACGACCGAGGTCTTCCACCGGCAGACGGACATCCTCCTCGCGGCCCTCGAGGCGGAGGCGGCGACGCTCCCGCGCGACTGACGCGCGTCAGTCTTCGCGGCCACCGCCCAGCAGCAGTTTTCGCGGCCGAAAACCGCTGCTGGGGTGGCGCGCGCAAAGATAGTTAACGCTATTGACTACGTCGTTCACTTTGCTGCATCCTCTCCACACCGAGTGTTCCACGGATCGCTCCCAAGCGGCGTCCACCGAGCGCCGCGCGCACCGCCTCCACCTCAACGGCGTCCACCGAGCGCCGCGCGCACCGCCTCCACCTCGAACTGCTCGCGCTCGTCCCGCCCGATTCCGTGCGACCTGCGCGGAGCGCGACATCCCTCTCCAGGAGCACCCATGCGCCAGACCCGTACCCGCGCGGTCCCTGTGACCGCAGCCGTCGCCATGACGGCCGTACTCGCCGGCTGTACCACCACGGGATCGACGTCCGGAGACCCGAGCGGCGGCGATGCCGCGACGACGACGAAGATCCGGACGACGATCGACGTGCCGGCCGGCTTCGACCCGGCCAAGGCTCTGTCCCTGCCGGACTACCAGCTCGCCCGGAACAGTTACGACACCCTCGTGCGCAAGGACGACGGCGGGCTCGTCGGCGGGCTCGCCACCAAGTGGAAGAACACGCCGACCTCGGCCACGTTCACCCTGCGCGCCGACGCGACCTGCGCCGACGGGACGCCGATCACGCCGACGGTCGTCAAGGACTCCCTCGACCGCTACATCGACCCGAAGACGGCGGCGCCCGACCTCCCCACGGTCTTCGGCCCCGGCAACACGGTGAAAGTGACCGCCGACGACGCGGCGCGGACGGTGAAGATCACGCTCGCCAGGCCGTGGGGCGACATGGTCACCGGCCTCTCGGTCGCGAGCACGGGCATCGTCTGCCCGGCGGGACTCAAGGACCTCAAGGCCCTTGCCGCCGGAAAGGCCAAGGGCTCCCAGTCCGGCCCGTACCTTCTTGAGAAGTCCCAGTCCGGCGTCTCGTACTCCTACACGCTTCGCCCGGAGTACAAGGTATGGCCGGCCTGGCGTACGAAGATCCCCGGCAAGGTCGCCAGGACGCTGGAGTACCTGGTCTCGCCCGACCCGACGGCGACAGGCAACCTCGTGACGAGCGGCCAGCTCGACATCGGCAAGATCGACGCCTCAGGCATCCCGCGGTTCGACGGCGTGGGTGGCCACAGCGTGAGCATCAGCCGGTTCTCCGACTTCTACCTGCTCTTCAACGAACGACCCGGCACCGTCTTCGCGGACGTCGCCACCCGCCGGGCAGTCGCCCAGGCCGTCGACCGCGCCGCCTTCACCAAGGTCGTCTCGAAGGACACGGGTGAGCCGTCGACGATGTTCGTGCAGAAGGGCGTCCCGTGCAACGACCCTGGCTCCTCCTTCCTCGTACCCAAGGACAAAGCCGCGGCAGCCGACGTACTCAAGGGCAAGAAGATCCGCCTCGTCGGCCCCCAGGTCGTCGGGCCGGCCGGCGCAGGAAACCAGTACATCCAGGAGGCGCTGCGGGCCGCGGGCGCGGACGTCACCCTGGACAACGTCGACGTCGGAGCCTGGGTCGGGACCGTGTTCGGCAAGCCTGACGCCTGGGACCTGACGGTCTTCGCCGACCTCAACTTCCTCGGCAGCCTCGCCAACCCGCTCAGCCGCTTCGTGGGTCCGACCGTCCCCGAAGGCGGCGGCAACCTCGGCGCCGTGAAGAACCCCGCGTTGAACAAGGCCTTCGCCCAGGGCACCGAGGCGACGACCGACAAGGCCCGCTGCGCCGCCTACCAGAAGGCCGCCAAGGCCGTGATCTCGCACGTGGACGCGGTGCCGCTGGTCAACGATCCGTTCATCTACGCGCTGCGCAACGGATTCAGCGCGCGAATGCTCGGCGGCTCGCTCGACGACCCCATTCTGCGCATCACCGGCTGACGGACACCGCCCGCGCCCCGCGGGGACCCACGCGGCCGGACCCCACCGTCCGGTACGGAGAACCCCGCGCCGTTCCGGAGCCCCGCAACCGAGACCCTTGCACTATCTGACAGGAGCCCCCTGGTGATCGATCCATTCAGTACCGCTCAGCAGATCGCCGACCTGGTGCGCACGAGAGAGGTCAGCCCGGTGGAGGTGGCCGAGACCTACCTCGACCGCATCGAGCGGATCAACCCCGCCGTCAACGCCGTCGTCTGGCTCGACGCCGACGCCGTGCGCGCGGCGGCCGTCCGGGCCGAGCGGGCGGTGCTGCGCGGCGATCGGCTCGGTCCGCTGCACGGCGTCCCCGTCCCCATCAAGGACCTCAACTCCGTCGCGGGACAACCCAACACGATGTCCTCACTGGCGATCCGGGACACCCCGCAGACGATCACGGACCCCGACGTCCAACTCCTCCTCGACGCCGGGGCGATCCCCCTCGGCCGGACGAACTCGCCGGAGTTCGGCGCTCTGACCGTCTCCGAGAACGCCCGGCACGGCAAGACGCGCAACCCGTGGAACCCGGCGCACACCTCCGGCGGCTCGAGCGGCGGCGCGTCGGCGGCCGTCGCGGCCGGACTCGCCCCGGTGGCGCACGCCAGCGACGGCGGCGGATCGATCCGGGTACCGGCGTCCGTCACCGGCCTCATCGGCCTCAAACCGAGCCGGGGACGCGTGCCCGCGTTCGTCCGGGGCTGGGAACACTCGACGACCGAAGGCGCGATCACCCGCACCGTGCGCGATACGGCCCTCATGCTCGACGTGATGGGCCGTGCCGACCGGCTCGCCTGGTACAGCGCGCCCGAACCGGGTCGCCCGTACATCGAGGAGGTCGGCGCCGATCCCGGGCGGCTGCGGATCGGCCTGCTCCTCGACGCGCCGACCGGGCTGCCGGTCGACGAGGAGTGCCGCACGGCGGCGCTGACGGCGGCGCAGGCCCTGCGCGACCTGGGGCACGAGGTCGTCGAGGTCCGTCCGAAGATGTTCTCGCACGAGGCGATCATGGGCTTCACCTGGACGATCATCAGTGCCTCCACCTACGCCATCGAGGTCGACGATCCCGACGCGGTGGATCCCTACATCCGGCGCCGCCGGGAGACCGCCCTCGAGGTCAGCGCGGGCGACTACGCCCGGACGGCGGCGCTCCTGCAGGCCGAGTCGCGCGGCGTGGTCGCCCAGTGGGGCAGGGACTTCGATGTTCTCCTCACCCCGACCACGGCGGTCGTGGCGCCACCGGTCGGCCCCGTGTACGACGAGGCGAACTCCGACCCGGACGGCCCGCGGGCCACCGAGACCCGGATGGTCTCGTTCACCGCGTTCGTCAACATCACCGGACTGCCCGCCATCTCGCTGCCCGTCCACACGACCCCGGACGGACTGCCGGTCGGCGCGCAACTCGTCGGCGCACCCTACGACGAGGCGACGCTGCTGCGCCTGTCGGCCCAGCTCGAACCGCGGTTCCGCTGGCACGAGCGGCACCCGGACGACGCGGCACTCGCGGTGGCGCTGTGAGCGCCGGAACCGCGGTCCCGACCGGGCCGCTGCCGACCGCACCCGTCAGGCGCGCCCCCCGGCTGAGGCTTGGCGGTGGCTGGGCCGGGTTCGCCGTCCGCCGGGCGGGCGGCCTGCTGATGTCCATGCTGCTGCTCGTCTTCGTGACGTTCCTCATCGTGCCCCTGCTGCCCGGGGACCCGGCCCGCGCGATCGCCGGCACCAGCTCGTCCCCGGCCACGCTCGCGGCGATACGCGAACGACTGGGCCTCGACGAGCCGTTGGCGACGCGGTTCGTCCACTACCTCGGCGACATCGCGTCCGGACGGCTCGGCACCTCGTTCCGGTTCGACACCCCGGTCGCGGACATCATCGCGACCCGGTTGCCGTACACCGTCCAGCTCGTCATCCCGGCCGTCCTGCTCTCCCTGGCCGTCGCCGTCCCGCTGGGCATGACCGTCGGTGTCCTCACCCGTGACGGACGCCGCCGCCGGCTCGGCGTCGGTTTCGGCACGCTCGCCGGGCTCCTCGCGTCGGCGCCGGTCTACGTCGTCGCGACCCTCCTCATCGTCCTGTTCTCGATCAGCCTCGGGCTGCTGCCGTCCGGCGGCGCCACGACACCGAGCGCGCTCGTCCTGCCGATCGCCGCGCTCTGCACGGGCCCGGCCTTCGCCATCGCCCGGGTCGTCCGGCAGGAGACGGCCTCCGTGCTCGCCCAGGACTACATGAGGACCGCCCGCGGCCACCGCCTGGGACCCGTGCGTCTCCACCTGCGCCACGCGCTGCCCAACCTGGTGACGAGTGTCCTCACCCTGAGCGGTCTCGTCCTCACGTCCTTGCTCGGCGGGACGATCATCCTGGAGAACGTCTTCACCTACCCAGGACTCGGAACCGAGGTCGTCCAGGCGATCATCTACAAGGACTATCCGGTGATCCAGGGCATCATCCTCGTCGTCGGCATGCTCGCCCTGCTCGTCAACCTCATCGTCGACATCGTCCTCGGGATCGTCGACCCCCGCACACTCGAGGGAGGTCGTCGTGGCCACTGACACGACCGCGCGCCGATGGCGCCGCAACCCGTCGCTGCTGTCCGGCGCCGTGATCCTCGGACTGCTCCTCCTCGTCGCCCTCGTGGCCCCGCCGCTGCTGAGCGGCTCCGCCGAGACGCTCACCGGCGGCACCCGGCTGGGGCCCGGCGCCGAGCATCTCCTCGGCACCGACGCCTTCGGCCGTGACGTCCTCGCCCGGGCGCTCGTCGCGACCCGGCTCACGCTGCTCATGGCCGCCGCCGCCACCGCCGCCTCGTTCGTCGTCGGCGTCGCGATCGGCGCGCTGGTCCACCTCGCACCCGGGTGGCTGCGCGAGACCTGTCTGCGGCTCATCGACTCGGCGGTGGCCTTCCCCTCGCTCGTCCTCGCCCTCGTCATCGCGGCGGTGCTCGGACCGGGCATGGGGTCCGCGATCGTCGCGATCGCCGTCGCCGGCGTCCCCGGGTTCGCACGCCTGACGGCGAATCTCGCCGCGACCGTCGCGGACAAGGACTACGTCCTCACCGCGCGCCTGCTCGGCGTTCCCGGCCTGCGCATCCTGGGCCGGCATGTCCTGCCGAACATCAGCGGGCCGCTGCTGGTGCTCCTCAGTTCCAGCTTCACCCTGTCCCTGCTCGACATCAGCAGCCTGTCGTTCGTCGGCCTCGGTGTGCAGAACCCGCAGTACGACTGGGGCCGACTGCTCAACGAGGCGCTGCCGTCGATCTTCGCCCAGCCGTCGCTCGTCCTCGCTCCGTCGATCATGCTCATCGTCACCGGTGTCGGCGCCATGCTCCTCGGAGACGGCGTGGCCTCACTCGTCGACCCGCGAACCCGCGGCACGGCGCCCGCACCGGCCAGAACGGCGGACCCCGCGGGACCGGCCGCCCCGGCACAGGACGGCGCGGCGCAGGCGCCTCAGGCGTCGGGCGGTGCGGCGGCAGTGGCCGGCACAGAGCCGGACGGCCTGCTGACCGTCGCCGGGCTGACCGTTCGGGCCGGCGAACGGACACTCGTCGACGACGTGTCGTTCACCATCGGGGCCGGCCAGATCGTCGGCCTCGTGGGGGAGTCGGGATCGGGCAAGTCCACCATCGCCATGGCGGTCGCGGGCCTGCTCCCCGAGGGCGTGCGGGCGAACGCGTCGCGCCTTGCTCTCGGCGACCTCGACCTGCTCGCGACACCGCCGGAGCACCGCCTCGCTACCGAGATCGGCATCGTCTACCAGGACCCGATCGGCACGTTCAACCCCGCGCTGAGGCTCGGCACCCAGCTCACCGAGGTGGCCAGGGTGCATCTGGGGACACCCAGGCGTCAGGCCGCGCAGGACATGGTCCGCGCCCTGGCCGCCATCCACGTCACCGAGCCGGACCGGCGACTGCGCCAGCATCCGCACGAGCTGAGCGGCGGCATGCTCCAGCGCGCCTCGATCGCCTCCGCGATGACGACGAACCCGCGGCTGCTCATCGCCGACGAGCCGACGACAGCCCTCGACGTCACCGTCCAGGCAGAGGTGCTGCGCCAGTTCCGGCGCATCAACCGCGAGCACGGGACGGCGATGTTGTTCATCTCGCACGACATCGGCGTGGTCGGCGTGCTCTGCGACACCGTCCTGGTGCTCCACGGCGGCCGGGTCGTCGACCGCACCACGGGCGGCGACCTGCGTCGAGGGACGGTCACCCACCCGTACACCCGCGCGTTGCTCGCGGCGACGCCCGCCGCGGTCGAGGCCGGCGGAACCCTCAGCGCGGTCCGGTGGACGGCCGACGCGCACCCGGCACAGCCGGGCAGGGCGCCGTCGGACGACCTTTCCGACAAAGCCGCGGACCGCTCCCCGGCCGCGGAAGGGAGCCGTTGATGTCCGCCACCGCCACCACACCGGACCCGCAGGCGGCCACCGCGCTGCTGCGTGTCGAGGACCTCACCGTCGAGCTCGGCCACGGCGTCGCGGCCCGCAGAGTGCTCAGGGGAGTCTCGTTCGACATCCCCCGGGGCAGCACCCTCGCACTCGTCGGAGAGTCCGGATCGGGCAAGACGACGCTCGCCCGGACACTCGTCGGTGTCCACAGGCCGTCGAGCGGCCGGATCCTCGTGGACGGCGCCCCGCTGCGCACCTCGCGCGGACGGGCGGGGGCCGCGACGGTCCAGATGATCCCGCAGGATCCGTACTCCTCGTTCGACCCGCGGCGCACCGTCGCGCAGTCGCTCGCCGAGGCACTCGATCCGGTCCGGGCCAGAGTCAGACCGGTCCGGGCCCGGATCGCCGAGCTGCTCGGCCAGGTGAGCCTCGACCCGGACAGCATGGACCGCTACCCGCACGAGTTCTCCGGCGGCCAACGGCAGCGGCTGGCGATCGCACGGGCCCTCGCACCAGGTCCCCGGTTCGTCATCGCCGACGAGATCACCTCGGCCCTCGACCTGACGACCCAGGCCGAGATCCTCAACCTGCTCGCCGATCTGCGGCGTCGGCTCTCGCTGACGATGCTGTTCATCTCACACGACCTGGCCGTCGTCCGGCACATCAGCGACACGGTCGCGGTCCTGCTGCACGGGGACCTCGTCGAACTCGGCCCGACCGGGGCCACCTTCGCCGAGCCGGACCATCCGTACACCGCTCGACTCCTCGCGTCCGTCCCGGGTGACCCGAGGTTCCGCCTCGACGACGAGCCCGCCACGGCGTGAACCACCGGACGCGGTGCGACTTCCGGCCCGCCGACCGGCCCATGCCGGTCGGCGGGCCGTACAGCGCTGTGGGCCTGGACCTCGCCGGTCGTCAGCACCTACGGCGCAGGGGAAATGACCATCTCCTCCACGCCGGACAGGCCGCCTCTGCCGCTTCTCCACGATCTCCGGCTCGAACGAGCCGTCCCGATCGCGGGGACGGCTGTGCCCTGCGTCCGACAGTTGCTCAACGAAGGGCTGAGGTTCACCGCACTGGTGACCTTTCTGGTCGGTGAGAACGGCTCGGTGAGATCGGCCCTGGTCGAGGCGTCGGCGGAGGGGTTCGGCCTGGACTCCTACGGCGGCTCCCACGACTGGCGCTACGCTTCCCCGCGCGGCAAGTCGCTCCTCGGCGAGCGTATGAAATTCGATGCCGCCTCGGGGCGCGGGCGCCGTATGGTCACCAGCTGGTCAGCCCGCAAGGGCTTCTTCCTGCGTGCCGAGACCGCGCTGGGCGCCCTGGGCAGGGAGGGGTTCTCGCCGGACGATGTCAGCCATGGTGAGGGCTTTCTCGCGGCGACCAGGTCATCTGTGCCACGCACTTCCCGGGCCTTGTCCTGGGGCCTCCCCCAAGGCCGGGTAGTTGCAGTAACTACCCGGCCTTGGGACAAGGCCCACCATCCGCAGCACCAGACGCGGCCACCATCACCCGGCAGAACAGAACCTTGAGTCACCGGCATTGGGCCTGACCCGGCACACACCCGGGCGATGATCCGCACGGCGTACGTTCGCGTGAGACGACGGCCAAGCGAGGAGGCGAGCCACCGTCGGGGGTTGCGCCAGCTCGGGTGGGAAGTCGTTCAGGTTCCTCGCCAGGCCCGGAAGGCTTATGGGGAGGCCGTCTCGATCGGTTCGTCCCCCAGGTACGGGTCGAACAGCTGGCCAAGGAGCTTGGTGAGCGCCTGGACGGAGGCCGGGAGTACGCGATGTTGCTCCGTGTCAGGTGAGGTGGAGGGTGAGGACGGCGGAGTCGTCCGAGCTGCTGTCGGTTGCCACTGCTCGGGAGACGCAGAGGCACAGTCGGCTCGAGCGTTCCTTCTGGGGCTCGCTCAGGAAGACGTCGCGGTGGTCGATGGTGCCGGTGGAGGCGACCACCTTTGCCAGACAGAGCCCGCACTCGCCCTTGCGGCAGTCCGAGAGCGTTTCGACACCAGCCGCTTGGAGGGCGTCGAGGATCGAGGTGTCGGGTGCGACGGTGATCTCCCGGTCGAGCTGGGGAAGACGCACCACGAATGCCTCGGCCGGGTGCCGGCCGCTGGAACCGAAGGTCTCGAAGCGCAGGTTGGTTGCCGGCAGGTCGTGCTCGGTCCAGCTCCGCGAGATGGCGCTCATGAGCCCGATCGGGCCGCACATGTAGAGCTCGGTGCTTGCGGCGGCGGGTGTCCGGGAAATCCCGGCGACGAGGTCGTCGACCGCCAGCGGGGTGCCTTCGTCGTCGATGTGGACGCGGACCCGGTCGCCGTGCTCGGCAAGCAGTTGGTCGAGGTATGCCATTACGGCGCGGCTGCGGCCGACGAACACCAGCGTGTAGTCGGCGCCGCGTCGGCGCAGTGCGGAGGCCATCGCCACCAACGCGGTGATGCCGATGCCGCCGGCGACGAGGACGTAGCGGGTGGCCCCTACTGCGAGCGGGAAGTTCTGCAGCGGACCGGTGACGGTCAGCTCGTCCCCGGCCTGTAGTCGGTGCATCGCAGCCGAGCCGCCGGATGAGGCGCGGGAGAGCTGCACGCTGAGTGTCAGCCGGCGGCCGCCGTCCTCGGAGCGCACAACGGAGTAGGAACGCACCTGGTGGGCGCCGTCCCCGATCTCCACGTCGATGTGTGTGCCGGGTGCGGCGTGCTCGGGCTGTTCGAGGGCCAGGACGATGCGGCGGACTCCGACAGCGGCGTCGGAGACTTCTACAACCCTGGCCCGCTGCCAACGAAGCTGGCTCTGTACTGCCATTTCAGGCCCCCTGACCGTTGACCGGCACGGAGGAGGGACGTCCTTCGGCCGCGATCATGCGTTCGAGTATCCGGCGTACCCACATTCCTCCGGCATCGATGTTGAGGCTGTAGAACTCGTGGCCCGGGTTGGCGTCGATGGCGCGCTGCTGGGCACGCAGCATGTCTTCGTCCTCACCGAAGACCCCGTGCACCGCTCGGCGCAGCTGGGTGGTGATGGTCTGACTGTCCAGACGGTAGTTGCGCATGAACGCCCAGAAGTAGTGGGAGGTGCGGTCGGTCTCGGGAGTGATCGTGTTCATCACGTACCCGTTGACGCCTTGGCTGCGATCGCCCTCGGGCGCTCCGGTACCGGCCTTCGCCACCCCGACGTCGATGCGGATCGTGCCTGGTGCCTCGAACTGGACGATCTGCCAGCGGTCAACCTTGCCCGAGAAGCCCGGGAACTTGTCGCGCATGTTCTTCAGCCAGAACGGAGGGGCATCGATGTCGCGCATCCATCGGGTGACCGTCACCGTGTTGCCTTCGTGCGTCACGTCGAACTCGGCCTCTGACAGCTCCTCCTGTCCGATGGTTGAGGAGTGCACGAATTCCTCGTGCGTGAGGTCCATGAGGTTGTCCAGGATGAGCTGGTAGTTGCAGCAGGCGTGGATCGTCTCCCCGTCGCCGGACCACGCCGGATCATCCATCTGATGCATGTCGGGCACAGCGGTCGGATCGGCCAGGTCAGGATCGCCGACCCAGACCCAGACGTACCGGTAGCGCTCGATGAGGGGGTGGGAGGGGACCGCCGCGCTGGGATTGACCGTCTCCTGCGCGGGCATCCCGGTGCAGCGGCCGGTCGAGTTGTAGCGCAGACCATGGTACGGACACTGCAGCTCGTCGCCCAGGATCTTGCCTTTCGACAGCGGGGCGAGCCGGTGCCAGCAGGCGTCGGTGAGAGCGACCGCGCGGCCCTCGCTGTTGCGCCACAACGCCACCGGTACGCCCGCGACTGTGCGGGCCAGCGGCTGCCGGTCGGTGACCTCGTGGTCCCAGGCGGCGACGTACCAGGCGTTGCGGGGGTAGTTGAAGATTTTCGCTGCTGCGGTGGTCGGTGGCGCGGTGTCCGGGGAGGGAGAGGCGGAGAGGGGCATGGAAACTCCCTATGGGGAGAGGTATCTGTTGTACGGGTCACAAACTAGCTATGGATATAGTGAGTGGCAAGGGTGTGTACCTTGATCAGCCCGGAAGGGGAGGTGCCATGTCGCTGCGTTACGCGCTGACCGCGCTGCTCACTGGTCGTCCGATGACGGGGTACGACATCTCGAAGAGCTTCAGTCGCTCGGTGGCCCATGTCTGGCACGCCCCGGACTCGCAGATCTACCCCGAGCTCAACCGGATGGAGCGCGACGGGCTGCTCACCTCCGTCGAGGTGCCCTGGGGCAAGAAGGGGACGAAGAAGGAGTACCACGTCACCGCCGCCGGCCTCGCCGACTTCCGGGCGTGGATGAGCTCCCCGCTGACACCTCAGCGACAGCGCGACCCGGCGTACCTGAAGGCGGCCTACTTCGACTTCGCCGACCCCGCATCGGTGCGTGAGCAACTCACGCAACAACAGGCATACTGGGAAGATCAATTGAGCATGCTCGAAGGCACCCGGGCCGCGCTCGTCAACCGCACCCACCCCACGTTGGCCGCCCGCCTGACCAAGCTGACCGAGCGGGAAGCCGAGCTCGCGGTGCGCTACAAGGTGTACGCCTACGACGGGCTCATCGCGCACGCCCGCACCGAGCTGGCCTGGATAGCGGACGGTTTCGCACTCGTCGACGAGCTGCACGACTCCTGACGCCCGGTCCCCGAGCCCGCCACGGAATTCTCCGGTTGGTCGGGGTGATGTACCTCCAACAACGACCGGATTGCACCTAAGTCACCGGTATCGAGGCTAGGAGTGGAACTCGCCCGCGTCGACGTTGAGGCTCTGTCCGGTGATCGCCCTGGCCAGGTCCGAGGCCAGGAACAGCACCGCGTTGGCGACGTCGCCCGGGTCGGGCAGCCGGCGCAGGTCGAACGCGGCCGCGGTCTCGGCGTAGACGTCCTCCAGTGTCACCTTGCGTTCGGCGGCCTGACTCGCGAACCAGCCCTTCAGCCCCTCGGTCCAGATGTAGTTCGGCACCACGGTGTTGACCCGGACGCCGCTCGGACCCAGCTCGGTGGCCAGACTGCCGGCCAGTGAGCGCAGCGCCGATTTCGAGGCTTTGTAGGCGCCGAAGTTGGGGCGGGAGTGGTGCACCACCGCCGAGCTGACCATCACGACCGAACCGGCGTGTCCGGTCAGGGTGGGAGCCAGCAGCTGGACCAGGCGCAGCGCGGCCAGGGCGTCCGTCTCCAGCGAGGCACGCACGGCGTCCAGGTCCATCGTCGCCAGGTCGCCCATCGCCGGGGGAGCGAAGGCGTTGCTGACGAACACGTCCACCCGGCCGAAGGTGTCCAGGGCGCGCTCGGTCAGCGCCCGGCAGGCGTCCGGGTCGAGGATGTCGGTGGGGACCGGCAGCGCCCGGCGGCCGAGGGACTCGACCTCGGCCGCCACCGACGTCAGGACCTTCTCGGTGCGGGCCGCCAGGACCACGTCCGCTCCGGCCGCGGCGCCGCGGACCGCGATCTCGCGGCCGAGGCCGGGGCCGACGCCGGACACCAGCATCACCTTGTCGGAGAGCATCTTCGCCTTCTTTCCTGCTTGAGAACGCGATGGATAGTGGGTCACGCCGGACGACAGCTGCGTGCGCGCCGTCTCCGACGTGGTCGTGGGTCCATGGGTTCCGCGAACCGCGGCCGGCCGCCACCGAGCGGCACCGGCACGGTTCGTCCGGCACACGGCCGGCCGGGGCAGCGGCGATCACCTGTCCGCCGCCCGTCACCGCCGTGTCCTCGCCCTCCGCTCCGGCCGCGGCGACGGCACTACTGCCGCCGCCACGCCGCCGGTGACGAACCCGAAGCCGGTGCCGCCGGGCATCCGGCACGGCGGCACCGGCCGGTGCGTCACGACGAGGACCGGCACGAAGACCGTTACGTGGAAGCCGGGGCCGGCGGTGAAGCCGTCGGGGGAGAGAAGTCCGCGATCGCCTGGGTCATGTCTCCGACGATCGCAGGCCATGAAGTCGTGGGCGTCTTCCGGCGTGCCATGTCAGGGCGCGATCACCGTTTCAGGCATCGCGTCACCCCGGAACAGGCCGTCGGGGTCCACGCGCGCCCGGACCCGCTCGACCGCCCGGACATCGGCTTCGGACAGATGCCCGCGCGGCCGGTCCAGGCCCTTCACGAAGCCCGGCGCGGTCCGGCCGGTGTCCCACGGGCCCAGGGCGGCGCGCACCTTGTCGCAGTGTCCGATGATCTCCGCCGGTGTGCCGCGCAGCTCCGGGACGCCGGCACCCATGTAGGCCAGGCGCGCGTCCAGGCGGTTCAGCACGCCACCGGCCGGGTCGCCGACGGCCAGGCGCCCGCCGAGCTGCCGCAGCTCGGCGGCGATCAGGGGCGAGCCGGAGCCTTCGCCGGTCAACCGCAGGAATTCGGCGATCCCTTCCCGGCCCGGCTCGGCGAGCAGCAGGTGGTCGCCGACGAAGGCGCCGGGCTCGTCGGGATCCATGTGGATGTCCGGGACCAGTTCGGGACCGCAGTCCTGCCAGGTGTCGAGCACCGGCTCGCCGATCTCGCGCAGCGGGCCCAGCAGGTCGCGCGCGTGGGCGGCCGCCATGGCGACGCCGGCGACGCACACCACCGGACCGCCCTTGAGCATCGGCGGGATCTCCGGCAGGTCAGGCAGGTTCATCACGCGCAGGGAGGTGGAGACCTCGTCGGGCGCGTGCAGCGTCCAGTCGTACCAGGCGCCGACCACGGCCTCGGCGTGCTCCCACGACCAGAAGGCGGCGCCCGCGACAAGACCGGTCGCCGGGAACAGCTCGATCTCGACGGCGGTGACGACGCCGAAGCCGCCGCCCCCGCCGCGTATGGCCCAGAAGAGGTCGGGGTCCTCGGCAGCGCTCGCGTGGCGCGCGTGCCCGTCCGCGGTGATGAGCTCGACGGAACCGATGTGGTTGGCGGCCAGGCCGAGTTTGCGGCCGTAGAGACTCACGCCTCCGTGCAGCAGGTAGCCGATGGCTCCGACGGTGCCCGAGGTGCCGTGGGGCGCGGCGAGGCCGTAGGGCGCGGCCGCCCGGACGACGGCGTTCCACGGTGTGCCCGCGGGGATGCGGGCCCGACGGCGCTCGGGGTCGATCACGACCCCGCCGGGCAGGCGCGGACGGATCAGGACGGCGCCGGTCATCGGGGTGGCCGCGCCGGCGGAGTGGCCGGTGGTGTGGACGCGAACGCCCTGGCCGTGCGCCGACGCATAGCTGATCGCGGCCCGCACGTCGGCGATGCTGGTGGCGGTGAGCGCGGCGGCGGGGTGCGCCGGGCCGACGAGGTTGTGGACGCTGGTGGCGGCGTCGTAGGCGGGGTCGCCGGGGAAGGCGACAGGCGCGGTGTCGAGCATGGCAACTCCCCTTGGTGGCCGGGCGGCTCTGTTTCTCAGGGTGCGAGCCGGACAGCCGCGGGAGCATCCGCCAACGTGCTCAGCGACGGGCGTGAAGACGCTTGGCCCGGTCCCCGGGACCATGTTGCCGATCGAGCAGGAACTGCTCGTCGGGCGCCGGTTTCCGGTTGTCCGCCGCCGGCTGCCGTCCGCCGGCACCCAGCCGGCCGCGCTCCCCGGCCCCCCGGTCCTCCAGAGCCGCTTCCACCCGCTCCGCCTGCTCCATGAGGAACCGCTGCTCCGGCCCGCTCACCGCCTGCCGCGTCGCGGTCCGGTACGCCTCCCGCGCCGCTTCCAGATCCCCGTCCATCTCCAGCAGGTGGGCCCGCACCGCGCTGAGCCGGTGACTGCCGGTCATCCAGCGATCCTGCTCCAGCGGCTCCAGCAGCCGCAGACCCTCGCGCGGGCCCTTGACCATCGCCATCGCCACCGCGCGGTTCAGACGCACCGCCGAACCCGGCGCCATCCGCTCCAGCAGGTCGTACAGGGCCAGGATCTGCGGCCAGTCCGTTTCGCCGCCGTCCGGGGTCTCGACGTGCACCGCGGCGATGGCGGCCTGCAAGCGGTAGACGCCGACGCCGGGGCGGGACAGGGCCTCGGCGACCAGCGCCAGGCCCTCCTCGGCGAGGTCGCCGTTCCACCGGGAGCGGTCCTGCTCGGCCATCGGGACAAGGGCGCCGTCGGCCAGGGTACGGGCCGGGCGGCGCGCTTCGGTGAGGAGCATCAGCGCCAACAGGCCGGCGACCTCGCCGTTGTCCGGCAGGAGGCGGCGGGCCTGGCGGGTGAGCCGGATGGCTTCGGCGGTCAGGTCCGGGCGCAGCAGGTCGGGGCCGGCGGTGGCGGTGTAGCCCTCGTTGAAGATGAGGTACAGGACGTGCAGGACCGCGCGGGTGCGATCGGGGCGTTCGGAGTCCGCCGGCATCCGGAAGGTCATGCCGGCGTCCTTGATCTGCTGCTTGGCGCGGGAGATGCGGCGGCTCATCGAGGCCTGCGGGACCATGAAGGCGCGGGCGATCTCCTCGGTGGTCAGGCCGCCGACCGCGCGCAGGGTCAGCGCCACCTGTGAGGACGGGGTCAACGCCGGGTGGCAGCACAGGAACAGGAGCATCAAGGTGTCGTCGTCGGCGGAGACCAGGTCGTCGTCGGGGGGCGGGGCCACCGACGCTTCGGGCAGTGCCATCGAGGCGACGGTGAGCTCACGGGCACGACGGGCACGGTCGCTGCGCCAGTGGTCCGTGAGGCGGCGTCCGGCGACGGTCAGGAGCCAGGCTCGTGTGTTGTCCGGGACGCCTTCGGCCGGCCACTGCGTGGCGGCGGACACGAGTGCCTCCTGTACCGCGTCCTCACAGCCGTCGAACTGCCCGTGACGCCGGACCAGGGCGCCGAGGACCGAGGGCCGCAGCTCCGCGAGCAGGGTTTCCAGACACCGGTCGGAACGCACCAGGTCATTCTATATGCGGGGCACTCGGCCGCCTGAAGAAGTGCGCACACGTCGAGATGCCCGGCGTCCGCCGGCGGTGGCACGGTCGGGGAAGTGACCGCGAACCGCTGAGGAAGGCCGCCATGACGGACACGACCGCCGCCGTCGTCACCCGCGACGACCCTCGCTACCCCGCCCTCGTCGAGGGCTACAACCATCGCTTCGTGGGCCGGCCCGACGAGGTCCGGCTGGCCACCGGCGCCGCCGACGTGCGGGCCGCGGTCCAGGCAGCCGTGGACGCCGGCCGACGGATCGCCGTGCGCAGCGGCGGCCACTGCTTCGAGGACTTCACCGCGCATCCGGACGTCAAGGTGCTCGTCGACCTGTCCGCGCTCAACCACGTCGGCCACGACGCCGAGCGCGACGCCTTCGTGGTGGAGCCCGGAGCCCGGCTGGACCACGTCTACCGCACCTTGCACGACGGCTGGGGCGTGACCGTCCCGGCCGGCACCTGCTTCGAGGTGGCCGCCGGCGGTCACATCGCGGCCGGCGGCTACGGGCCGCTGTCCCGGCGCGACGGCCTGGTGGTGGACCACGTCACGGCCGTCGAGGCGGTCGTCGTCGGCGCGGACGGCCGGGCCCGCACCGTGGTGGGCACCGACCGGCCCGACGACCCGCACCACGATCTGTGGTGGGCGCACACCGGAGGCGGGGGCGGGAGCTTCGGCGTGGTCACGAAGTACTGGCTGCGCACGCCGGGAACGCCGGACGGCGACCCGGCCCGGCAGCTCCCCCGCGCGCCGCGAGCGGTGCTGCGCCGCGACACCATGTGGTCCTGGGACGCGATATCGGACGCCGACTTCCACACCCTGCTGCGCAACTACTGCACCTGGTACGAGGAGAACAGCGAGCCGGGCGCACCGGCCACGGCGTTGTGGAGCAACCTGATCATCACCCACCGCTCCGGCGCCATGTTCACCCTGACCTCGGTGATTCCCGACGACGCACCGGACGCGGCCGAGATCCTCGAAGAGCACACCGAGGCGGTCACCCGCGGAATCGAAGCCGAGCCGGTGTCGGCGACCTCCGAGACCTCCCCGTGGCTGGACACCTGGCTGCCGTCCTACAGTTGGCCCAGCGATCCGCGGGGCCGGTACAAGAACAAGGCGGGTTATCTGCGGCGCGGGTTCTCCGACGCGCAGATCAAGGCGATCCACCGGCATCTGTCGTCACCGGATTACGAGAACCCCATGGGCTGCCTGGTGCTAACCGGTTTCGGCGGCAAGGTGAACGCCGTCGCCCCGGACGCCACCGCGGTGGCGCAGCGCGACTCCATCCTCAAGGCCTCCTACAGCACCGGCTCCTGGACCGACCCGGCCGACGACGAGCGCCACCTGGCCTGGGTGCGCGCCTACTACCGGGACGTCTACGCGCACTCCGGCGGCGTACCGGTCCCGGACGACACCAACGACGGCTCCTACATCGGCTACCCCGACACCGACCTGGCCGATCCCGAGTGGAACACATCGGGGACCGACTGGTCCGCCCTGTATTTCAAGGACAACTACGCCCGCCTGCAACGCGCCAAGCGCGCCTACGACCCGCTCGACGTGTTCCACCACGGGCTGTCCGTTCGCCTGCCCTGAGAGGGCAGTGGTCCCTCCGCGCCCTGATGCCATGTCATGGGGGCGTGGCGCTCACACGTGTTCGTGCGGGTGGCCGGCGTCGGCCGCCGGAGAGCCGCTCTGCCGCTCGGCTTTCCCCTGCCCGCCACCGTGCGGCGCCACAGCTCCGGCCTGGACCTCACGGAACTGACCGGGTGAGCAGGGCGGACGCCATCGCGGCGGACCGAGCCGCACTTCAGGAGATGCCGCTGCCCGCCGGGGCCGTCAAAGTGCAGTGAGGGAGCCGCTCGCTCTGCATCACCGTCCTGATCCGGAGCGGCGTGCGGTCCGTCCCGTTCCCATGAATCGTGCCGATTGATGGAGGCTGTCCATGACCGATCCCGCATACCGGGACGTGCCGGCGACCGAGACGCAGCAAGGGCTGTGGCTGCTGCGTGCGCTCGGGCAGGAGCCCGCGCCGCGGTGCCGGACGTATCGGGTGGTCGGCGACCTGGACGTGGCGGCACTGGCTGGGGCGTGGCGGTCGCTCGTGGACCGGTACGAGGCACTGCGGTCGGCGTTGGTGCTGCGGGACGGCGTGCCGGTGCGCCGGGTGTGGGCGCGTGCTGGGACGCGGTCGTTCCGGCTGCACGAGGTGGACAGCGGGCCGGCCGCTGAGGGGCAGTCAGAACTGGCCGACGGCGGGCCGGATCCGGTGGGCGTGCCGACGGGGGCGCGGATGACCGTCACACGCCGCGGGCCCGAGGAGTACCGGGTCCATTTCGAGGTTCCCTGCGCGTTCGCCGATGAGGACTTCCTGGACACACTGGTCGTGGAGCTGTCCGAACTGTGCGCCGGGAACGCGCCTCTGACCGGCACTCCCGACGGCGGGGAGGCCGACGCGGACGCGGCAGACCCCGAGGCGTTGACCTGGTGGGTCAACGCGCTGACCCCGCTGCCGAGTGAACTGCCGCTGCCCGCGGACCATCCGCGTCCGGATCGGCCTTCGGGACGGTGGGGGACGGTCGGCGCCCCGGCCGACCCGGGGCTCGGTCGCGCCGTCGCACGCTGTGCCGAAGCCGGTCGCAGCAGCCCGTTCGTCGTGATGCTCACCGCGTTCCAGGTGCTCCTGCACCGCTACACCGGAGGCGACCGGGTGGCTGTCGCCGTGCCGGTCTCGCAGGGCGGGGCGGGCACGGCGGCGAACGTCCTGATCCTGCCGGCCGACATCGAGGCGAGGCAGAGCTTCAAGTCCGTCCTCGAGCGCGGCACGGCGCTGGCCGCCGAGGCGATGGCGCGGCGTGCCGTTCCGCTGGCGCGTGTGCTCGGGGCACTGCCGGTCGTCCGCGACGTGCGGCGGGTGCCGCTGGGCGATGTCGTGTTCGACTATCGGGGGCGGCCCAAGCGAGTGCTGTCGATTCCCGGAGCGGTCGTCGAGCCCTGCCCGGAGTACGGCGGGCCGGCCCCGGCCGATCTGGTGCTGCGGGTCGACGACAGCGGGAGCGGGCCGGCCGTCACCGTGCTCTACGACGCGGATCAGTTCGGGCCGGCCACCGCGCGGATGATCCTGCGGCAGTTCCGTACGCTGCTCCGGTACGCCGTCCGGGCTCCGGACACCACCGTCGGCGAGTTGGCCCTCGACAGTCCCGGCAGGGCGGCGCGTGCCGCCGGCGAGGCCGATCCACGGGCCGATGACGGCGCGCCCGGGTACACGATCGTGGAGGCGATCAGCAGGCGTGCCGCGCAGGACCCGGACGCGGTGGCCGTCGACGGTCACGACGGGACGCTCACCTACCGTGCTCTGCAGGCCGCCGCGACACGGGTCGCCGTCGATCTGCGCGCTGCCGGGGTGCGGGCCGGTGACGCGGTCGTCGTGCGGCAGCCGGTGGGAGTGCGTCAGTATGCCGCGCTGCTGGGGGTGTTGTCGGCCGGTGCGCATCTGTGCTGGTTCGGCACCGATGACAGCGGGGACCGCGGCCGGGCCGTCCTGGAGGCGCTGAAGCCCGCGGCGATGTTGGTGGCCGCTGGAACGACCGGAACCGCGGACGCTGTCGCACCCGGCTCCGACGCACTTCTCGACTGGTACCGCACGACCATCGGCGGCCAGGTCGTCACCGTCGGAGAGCCCGACCCGGCGCCGCGCACGGTCGCCCCCTCCCCGACGCTCCCGTCGCCGAGCCTCACCGACCGCGCCTACGTCGCCTTCACCTCCGGCACCACCGGCGTCCCGAAAGGCATCGCGCACCGTCACGCCACACTCGCGCAGTTCACCGCGTGGATGGCGGCACAGTTCGAGATCGGGCCCGGCGTACGCGTCGCGCAGTGGGTGACCGCCGAACACGACCCCGCTCTGGCCGAGACGTTCGCGGCACTCGGATCGGGCGCCACGCTGTGCCCGGTGCCCGCGAAGATCCGGGCCAACCCCGAACGCCTCCTGGACTGGCTGGCCGCGGAAGACATCGGCGTGCTCCAGACCGTGCCCAGCTTCGCCCGCGAACTGCTCCGGGTCCTCACCGAGCGCCGTTCCGCCGAACACCTGGGCAGGCTCAGGGTCCTGCTGTTGATGGGCGAAGCACTGCCCGGCGAGCTCGCCGACGGACTGCTGGCCGCGCTGCCGCTGGTCCGCGTCGCCAACCTCTACGGCCCGACCGAGACCGTGGCCGCGACCTGGCACCCGGTTCGCCGGCGGGCAACGCACGCCACCAGGGCGGTCACCGCCCCGGCGGGCAGCGCGTCGGCGAAGCCGGCCGCCGCCCCGGTCCCCATCGGCCGCCCCATTCCCGGCCGCGGCGTCCTCGTCGTCGACGAATCGGACCGTGTCTGCCCCGTCGGCGTCACCGGGGAACTGGTCGTCACCGGCCCCTACGTCGCCGACGGCTACCTCGCCGCCCACGACCACGCCGCCTTCACCCGGCTCCCGTACCTCGACGCGCCCTGCTACCGCACCGGCGACCTCGCCCGCCGCCGCCCCGACGGCACCCTCGAATACCGCGGCCGCAAGGACAGCCAGGTCAAGCTCTACGGCAGCCGACTGGAGCTCACCGACGTCGAAGCGGCCCTGGCCGGACACGCCACCGTCGCCGACTGCGCCGTCATCGCCGGTGCCGACCGCGACGGCCTCGCCGTCCGCCTGGTGATCTGCATCGTCCCGCGCCGTCTGCCCGACGGCGAGCCGCAAGGCTCCCCGAGCGAGTGGCGCGCCCATCTGCGCCGACGCTTCGGCCGCTCCCTGCTCCCTGCCCTGTACCGCACCCTGGACCGTCTCCCGCGTACCGCCACCGGCAAGATCGACCGTCCGCAGCTGGCGCTTACCGTCGCCGCCGCCGAGCGTGATGCGGCGGCCCGGCGCCCCGCGGCCGGTACCGAGGCCGGCCTCGCCGCGATCTGGGCGGACCTGCTCGGTACGCCGCCGGTCCACGTGGACCAGACCTTCTTCGCCGTCGGCGGCACCTCCCTGCTGGTCCCGCGGCTGCTGCACCAGGTGCGACAGCGCTTCGCGGCCGACCTGACCGTCCCTCAGTTCTACGCACATCAGAGCCTGGCCGCCCTGGCCGCTCTGGTCGACCGAACCCGATGAAGGAGCCCTTCGTGTCCACCACCCCCATCAGCGCCCCAGCCGTCAGCGCGTCAGTCGTTCTGGACGGCGAGACGCTCGACATTCCCGCCGTCCGCCGGGTGGCCGAGCAGCGGGCCAAGGTGTCGCTGACGCCCCAGTCGCTGGCCAAGGCCGGCAAGAGCCGCGCCGTGTTCGAGGACGTGGTCCGTGCCGGGACCCCGGTCTACGGCGTCACCACCGGCTACGGCGAGATGATCTACATGCTCGTCGACCCCTCGCAGGAGACCGAGCTGCAGACCAACCTGGTCCGCAGCCACAGTGCCGGCGTCGGTCCGTTCTTCCCCCACGACCAGGCACGTGCGATCGTCTCCGCGCGTCTCAACGCCCTGGCGAAGGGCTACTCGGCGGTGCGGCCGGAGATCCTGGAGCGGCTGGCCCTGTACCTGAACACCGACCTGATCCCGGCGATCCCGGAGATCGGCTCGCTGGGCGCCAGCGGAGACCTGGCTCCGCTGTCGCACGTGGCCTCCACCGTCATCGGCGAGGGCTACTTCCTCGGCCCGGACGGCCCGCGGCCGGTCGCTCCGGTGCTGCGCTCGCTCGGGATCACGCCGCTGGAGCTGAAGTTCAAAGAGGGCTTGGCGCTGATCAACGGTACGTCGGCGATGACCGGGCTGGGTGCGCTGGTCGCCGGCCGGGCGCTGGAGCAGGTGCGGCACGCCGAGATCGTCTCGGCGCTGCTGGTGGAGGCGATGCGCGGATCGATGGGGCCGTTCCAGCCCGAGGGCCACGACATCGCCAGGCCGCACCCCGGCCAGATAGACACCGCGGCGAACATGCGGGCCCTGCTGCGCGGCAGCGGGCTCACCGTGGAGCACGCGGATCTGCGCCGTCAGGTCGCCGCGGCCAAGGACGACGGGAACGTCACCCGGACCGAGATCTACCTGCAGAAGGCCTACTCGCTGCGGGCGATGCCGCAGGTGCTGGGCAGTGTCCGGGACACCCTGACGCACGTCACGGCCCGGGTGCAGACCGAACTCAACTCCGCCAACGACAACCCCCTGTTCTTCGAGGACCACGAGGTCTTCCACGGCGCCAACTTCCACGGCCAGCCGGTGGCCTTCGCGATGGACTTCACCACGATCGCCCTGACCCAGCTCGGCGTGCTGGCCGAGCGGCAGCTCAACCGGGTCCTGAACCGGCACCTGAGCTACGGCCTGCCGGAGTTCCTGGTGGCCGGCGACCCGGGTCTGAGCAGCGGATACGCCGGCGCGCAGTATCCGGCCACGGCGCTGGTCGCCGAGAACCGGACGATCGGCCCCGCCAGTACCCAGAGCGTGCCGTCCAACGGCGACAACCAGGACATCGTCAGCATGGGTCTGATCGCGGCCCGGAACGCCCGGCGGGTGCTGGCCAACAACCAGCACATCCTGGCTGTGGAGTTCCTGGCCGCGGCCTCGGCGGTGGACGTCTCCGGGCGCTACGCCGGCCTGGGGCCGGCCGGCCGCGCCACCTATGACGCGGTGCGCTCGCTCGTGCCGCCGCTCAACCGGGACCGGTACATGGCCGACGACATCGAGACCGTCGCCGCGGCCCTGACCCGCGGGGAGTTCATCGCCGCCGTCGAGGACTGCGGCGTGGAACTGCGCTGACACCGGCCGTCCGACACCGGCGTCCGACACCGGCGTCCGGCGGCCCTGGGCCCGGCGGACCGACAGGAAGGCAGGACAGCACATGGCCACACGGCCGATGACAGGCGAGGAGTACGTGGAAAGCCTTCGCGACCGTCGCGAGGTCTACGTACACGGCGAACGCGTCAAGGACGTCACGACGCACCCGGCGTTCCACAACCCGGTGCGCATGACCGCCCGGCTCTACGACGCCCTGCACGACGACCGCTACCGCGATGTCCTGACCTGCCCAGTCGACGGCGGCGGCGACGGGTACACCCACCGCTTCTTCACCACGCCGCGCAGCGCCGAGGACCTGGTCGCCGCGCAGGGAGCGATCGCGGCCTGGGCCCGCCTCAGCTACGGCTGGATGGGCCGCAGCCCCGACTACAAGGCGTCCTTCCTCGGCACCCTCGGCGCCAACGCCGACTTCTACGAGCCCTACGCCGACAACGCCCGGCGCTGGTACCGCGAGTCGCAGGAGAAGGTCCTGTTCTGGAACCACGCCATCGTGCACCCGCCGGTGGACCGCGACCGGCCGCCGGACGAGGTCGCCGACGTGTTCGTGCACGTCGAGGCCGAGACCGACGCGGGGCTCGTGGTCAGCGGCGCCAAGGTGGTGGCCACCGGCTCGGCGCTGGCCCACTACAACTTCATCGCGCACTACGGCCTGCCGATCCGCAAGCGTGAGTACGCGCTGGTGGCCACCGTGCCGATGGACGCCCGCGGCGTGAAACTGATCTGCCGGCCTTCTTACAGCGCGGCCGCGGCCGTGGTCGGCAGCCCCTTCGACTACCCGCTGTCCTCACGGCTGGACGAGAACGACACGATCCTCGTGATGGACAAGGTGCTGATCCCCTGGGAGAACGTCTTCATCTACGGGAATCTGGGCAAGGTGCAGATGTTCACCGCCCGCTCCGGCTTCCCCGAGCGGTTCACCTTCCACGGTTGTATCCGGCTGGCGGTGAAGCTGGAGTTCCTGGCCGGTCTGCTGTCCAAGGCGCTGCAGGCCACCGGCACGCGGGACTTCCGCGGCGTGCAGAGCCGGCTGGGGGAGGTGCTGGCCTGGCGGAACCTGTTCTGGGGGCTGTCCGACGCGGCCGCGCGCAACCCGGTGCCGTGGAAGGACGGAGCGGTACTGCCCAACGCGGACTACGGGATGGCCTACCGATGGTTCATGCAGGTCGGCTACCCGCGGATCCGGGAGATCATCCTGCAGGACGTGGCCAGTGGGCTGATCTACGTTCCCTCCGGCGCCGAGGACTTCCGCAACCCGGAGACACGGCCCTACCTGGACAAGTACGTCCGCGGCTCGGGCGGGGTCACAGCCGTGGAGCGGGTCAAGCTGATGAAGCTGCTGTGGGACGCGGTCGGCAGCGAGTTCGGCGGCCGGCACGAGCTGTACGAGCGCAACTACTCGGGCAACCACGAGAACACCCGGGTCGAGCTGTACGCCGGCCAGCTGGCCTCCGGTCAACTGGCCGGTTACGAGAAGTTCGTCGAGCAATGCATGGCCGAGTACGACCTGGACGGCTGGACGGTCCCGGACCTGGAGTCCTTCCCGGACCTCAGGACGCTGATCAACCGGCCCTGAAAGCACGCCGGCACGCCGGACGATGCCGCGGCCGACGACCGTGGCCGACGACCGTGGCCGACGGGACACGTGATCCAGCCCGGCGGAAAGTTCCGCATGCGATGTCCGGTTCCCCGGGGCGGCTCCGACCCATGGGTGAGAGCGTCCACACCGGGCGCCCGGTCGCGAGGAGCCCAGCGATGAAGTACATGCTGCTGATCAATCTGAACCCGAAGGTCCTCGGGGCGATGAACGAGGAGGAACAGGCCGCTGTGGGCGCCGCCCACGAGAAGCTGACGGCGGTCATCAAGGAGGCCGGCGAGTTCGTCGCCGCGGAGGCCCTCGCCGAGCCCGCCAAGACCACCGTGGTCCGCGTCCGCGACGGCAGGACGGCCACCTCCGAAGGCCCATTGGTCGAAGCCGAGGAGTACTTCTGCGGCTACTACATCGTCGATGTGGCCGGCCAGGACCGCGCGGTCGAGCTCGCCGCCATGATCCCGGACGCGCAGTGGTCCGCCGTCGAGGTCCGGCCGTTCTTCGAGATGCCCGAGGCGGGCTGAGACGCCGGCGGAGCCCGGCCGGCGGCGGTCGTCCGCAGCCGGCCGGGCGGCGCACCGACCCGGCGGCCGGGCCGGCGCATGTCCGGATCCGCGCTTCGGCTCCGACTGACAGGTATAGGAAGAAGACAGCGCCGACGGGTGCTGCTCAAAGGAAGAAGAGGGAGACCACCATGGACAGCGCCTTGGAGCCCGAGGTCATCGAGGCACTGCGGGCCGAAGTCACCGGTGAGGTTCTCGTGCCGGGCGACGACGGATACGACGCCCTCACCGATCTGATCGTCCACACCGGGCACCCGGCCGTGATCCTCCGAGCCCGCAGCAACGACGACGTGGCCCGCGGCATACTCTTCGCGGTCGCGCACGATCTGGAGATCTCCACCCGCAGCGGCGGTCACAGCAACGCCGGCTTCAGCACCAACGTCGGCGGTCTGGTCCTGGACCTGGCGCACCTGAACTCCATCGAGGTGGTGAACGAGTCGGAGCGTCTGGTCCGCCTCGGCCCCGGCGCGGAGTGGGCCGAGGTCGCCACCGCGCTGGAGCCGTACGGCCTGGCCTTCACCTCCGGCGACACCACCAGCGTGGGTGTCGGCGGCCTGCTGGTCGGCGGCGGCATCGGCTGGCTGGCCCGTAAGTACGGCCTGGCCCTGGACAGCCTGGTGGCCGCGGAGGTCGTGACGGCCGACGGCCGCGTCCTGCCGGTCAGCGCCGAGGAGAACCCGGACCTGTTCTGGGGGATCCGCGGCGGCGGCGGCAACTTCGGCGTGGTGACCTCCTTCACCGTGGTGGCACAGCCGGTCGCCCAGGTCTTCTTCGGCCAGATCTCCTTCGCCCCCGACGAGACCGCCGCCGTCCTGCGTGGCTGGGCGGAGTACATGGACTCCGCGCCCGAGGAGCTCACCGCCACCGCCATGTGCTGGCCGACCTTCGGCGAGGCCGCCCCGCCGCTGGCCATGATGGTCTGTTACGCGGGCGACGACGAAGCGGCCGCCGCCGCGGCCATCGACCCGATCCGCAAACTCGGCACCGTCGTGGACGACCAGGTCCGGCTGATGCCCTACGGCGACGTCCTTCAGCCCGCGGGCGACCTCCCCCCGGGCTGGCGCCCGCGCGTCCGCAACCGGTTCACCCCGGCCCTGACCGGGGACCTGGTCACGACGATCCTCGCCGAACAGGCCAACCTCGAGAACCTGTACGTGGAGATCCGCAGCATCGGCGGCGCCCTGAACCGGGTGCCGCGGGACGCGACCGCGTTCGCCCACCGTTCCACCCAGGCGATGATCATGGGCGTGCTGCTCGGCTCCCCGGAGGGGAACGAGCCGCTGCTGCCCGCCTACGAGGCGTTCTGGTCCGCCTTGGCCCCGTCGACGTCCGGTGCCTACAGCGGCTTCCTGAGCGACATCCTCCCGGCGGACGTCGAGGCGGTGTACCCGCGGCAGGCATATCGACGGCTGGCGGCGCTGAAGCACGAGTACGACCCCGGCAACGTCTTCCACCTGAATGTCAACGTCGTCCCGGCCGGAGTCTGCGCGAGCTGATCCGCGCGGCGCCGTGCATCGCGCACGGCGCCGCTCGGCGTTCTTCCTCACACCGGCAGCACTCTCACCGGTACCCCGTTGAACACCGCGTTCCCCGAAACCGGGTCCACCACCAGCTCATCGGTCAGCGCGTTCGCGTTGACACCGGCGTTCCTGCGCGCCACGGACTGCCCACTGTCCTCATGGCCCCAGCCGTGCGGCAGGCTCACCACCCCCGGCATGATCGCCTCGGTGGGCTCCACCGGCACCTCCACCTCCCCGGCCGCCGACCGCACCCGCGCCCGGTCCCCGAGGCCGAAGCGGGCCACGTCCTGCGGATGGATCTGCAGGGTGCACCGGTTGCTGCCGCCGACCAGCGAGGGCACGTTGTGCATCCAACTGTTGTTCGAGCGTAGGTGCCGGCGTCCGATCAGCACCATCTCCGGGGCCGGGTCCCGCAGTCGGCCCAGCAGCCGCGGCACGTCGGCGGCCAGCGCCGCCGGCGCCAGATCGACCTTGCCCGAGGCGGTGCACAGGATCTCCGGCAGCCGCGGCTGGAGCGGACCGAGGTCCAGTCCGTGCGGGGCCTGCCGCATCGCCTCCAGCGACAGACCGTAGGACCCCAGTTTCAGCAGCGCGTCCAGAATGCGCTCGGTCCCGTCGGCGCCGTCCAGGCCGGCGCGCAGCTCCGGTGCGGCCGCCAGCAACTGCCCGAGCAGCATCTCCTCGCCCTCCCCGGGGTCGGCGTCGGGGCCCTGACCGGTGAGGATGAGCAGCAGCCTGGCCAGGATCGCGGCCTCGGAGTACTGGTCGTGACGCAGTGGCAGCACCGGCGGGGAGAAACGGGCGTAGTTGCGGACCATGATGATCTGCACCAGGAAGTCGAAGTGCGGGCTCTGCAGGATCCGCGGCGGTGGCAGGATCACGTTCGCGTGCCGGGTGGTCTCGTTCAGGTAGGGGTCGACGCAGACCATGAAGTCCAGCCCGGACAGGGCCCGGGCCAGGCGCGGGGCGCCCGGCGCGGACAGTGCCGGGTTGCCCCCCACCGTGATCAGGGCCCGGATCTGCCCGTCCCCGGGTGTCTCGATCTCGTCGGCCATGGTGGCGACCGGGAACTCGCCGAGGACCTCCGGCAGACCGCGTACCCGGCTGTGCCAGGCGCCGGTGGCGAACGGCTGTCCGCTGCGGAAGATCTCCAGGCCCGCGGTCTTGGCGAACATGACGCCGCCGGCCCGGTCCAGGTTCCCGGTCAGGGCATTGATGACATCGACCAGCCACTGCGCCGTCGTGCCGAACTCGGCGGTACAGGTGCCGATCCGGGCGTAGACGCACGCCGATGGCGCCGCCGCGACCTCCCGCGCCAGCCGCACGGTCGTCGCGGCGGGCACGCCGCACGCCCGCTCCACCGCATCCGGCGTGAAGTCGCTAGCCAGGGACCTGAGTTCGGTGAGTCCGGTGACCTCCATGTCCAGGGAGGTCAGTCCCTCGGCCAGCAGCGTGTGCACGATGCCGAACAACAGGTAAGGATCCGTCCCCGGGCGTATGAACAGGTGCTCGTCGGCGAGTTCGGCGGTGCGGGTGCGCCGCGGGTCGACGACCACCACCTTCCCGCCGCGCTCCTGCAGAGCGCGCAGTCGGCCCTTGAAGTCCGGCGCCACGCACAGCGAGCCGTTGGACTCCACCGGGTTGGCCCCGAGGATCAGCATGTAGTCGGTGCGGTCGAGATCCGGGACGGCCACGGCCATCGGATCGCCGAACATCAGCCCGCTGGCGACGTGCTTGGGCATCTGGTCGACGGTGCTGGCCGAGTACACGTTGCGGCTGCCGAGGACCTGCGTCAGCGGCTGCCGGTAGAGGAATCCGGCCATGGTGTGGAACGTCGGGTTGCCGAAGTACAGCGCCACGGCGTCGCGGCCGTGCGCCGCCATCGTCTCGTCGAGCCCGCGGTGCACCTCGGCGAACGCCTCGTCCCAGCCGGCGGGCCGCAACTGCCCGTCGACCCGGACCAGCGGGCGCGCCAGCCGGTCCGGATCCTCGTCGAGCCGGCCCAGCGCCGCCCCTTTCGGGCAGAGGAAGCCCTTGCTGAACGGGTCGTCCGGGTCGCCCTCGACCCGCAGTACGGAGCCGGCGTCGTCCAGGGTCAGCCGCAGCCCGCAGGACGTCTCACACAGGGGACAAGTGCGCAGTGCAGTCTTCATGCTCGCTCCCGAGGTCGGGGGTGGGCCGACGCCCCGGGCGGAAGCCCCCGGCCCACCGCCGGCCGGTCCTGCGGGCAGCGGAAAAGGGACCGGTGGACCTCGCCGGCGTCGCACGGTTCACTCGCCTCCCGACGCTAGCAGCGGCGCGGCGCGCGCTCTTCTCGCTGCATGCGAAGCGGCATTGACTTCTCGCTGGATGCGAAGGGGCCCGGACCGGTTGGGCATTCCGGAAGATGTCGGCCGCCCCCGGGCGGGCGATCGTGGGGGCAGACCTGTCGAAGAGAGGATTCACCATGGCTCCGCCCGCCGAGCCGGCCACCGCCGCCGGACCGCTGACCGCCTTCCGTGAAGCCGACTCCGAAGCGCTGGCCGGGGCGTTCAGCCGCCTGGTCGGCACGTTCTGGACCGACGGAGTACTGAACGATCCCGCCTCGGCGCGGGAAGCCGTCCCCGATCTGCTGCTTGCCTGGCACAACGCCGACGCCGCGCACCGCGGCTACCTGGCGATCGGCCTCGGCCTGCTCGTCGAGGCCGAGTACCCGGCGCTCGACGGCCCGGTCGCCACCGCCGTGCGCCAGGGCCTGGACCCCTTCCTCGACGAGGTCCGCGGCACCACCGCCGTCGCACCGCTCACCCTGGCGCTGCTGTACCTGCTCTCGCACTTCCCGGACGAACGCGACCGCATCCAACCGGCGTTCAGCGGTGTGCCGCTGGACCCCGACGACCGGACCCGGCTGGAGCGCGGGCTGACCCGGCTGGACCACCTCGACCCGGACCTGGGCCGGGCCTGGCCCTCGCCGTTCGACTGGGACATCGACGAGCAGGAGCGGGAGTCCGACCGGGCCTGGATCGGAACGCTGACACCGAAGCAGATCACCGAGACCTGGGACAACGACACCCGCACGCTGTGGGCCACGGCCGGCGCCAAGGCCCTGTGGACGGTGGCCAACGGCATGCCCACTCCGGTCGTCGACCAGAGCCCGTACTGGTCGGCCAGGCACGAGGCGGCGGGCACCGTCGACGGCACCACGTTCGCCCGGCACGGATCCGCGCTGCGCTGCCCCTCCTGCCGGAGTGCGCTCACCTTCCAGAACAGGGGAGCGCGCTGCCGGAGCTGCTCCACCTTCTACCCCGTCGCCCCCGGCGGCATCCTCGACCTGTCCCGCCGGGAGCGCTCCGGCGCCGGCGTGAGCGACGACGCCGAGGACATCGAGTCCGACGTGCTGCAGAACGCCGCCGTCATGAGCACCGTCGGCCACCACTACGAGGCGGGGCTGCGCCCGGCCTTCCTGCGCGTCATGGGCCAGAACTGGGACGGTGGCGTCACGCCGGCGATCGAGGACGCCTACCTCACCGACCGGCTGCGCGCGGCCGCCGCCCGCACCGACGCCCCCGTACTGGACCTCGGGGGGGGGGGGGGGGGGTGGGGAGGGGGGGGGGGGGGGGGGGGGGGGGGGGGGGGGGGGAGGGGGGGGGGGAGGGGAAGG
>NZ_JBVIIE010000051.1:3913-63572 GCF_055569945.1 Streptomyces sp. NPDC031340 | reverse complement strand
GGTGCTGTCGTACTCCCTCCTCCTCCCCCCCCCCCCCCCCCCCCCCCCTCCCCCCCCCCCCCCCCACCCCCCCCCCCCCCCCCCCCCCCCCCCCTGGACCCGCCACCGCGCCTGGGCCCGCCCCTGAGCCCCGGCCCTACCACCAGTGCCGGCCCGCCCGAACCCCGGTCCGCTCCCGTCCCGGCACCGACTCCGGCCCCTGGCCACGACACCGGACCCTGGCTCGACCGCAGCCTCCGGTACGCGGTGCCGGGCCTTGATCCACCCTGGCCCGGCCCAACGCCGGAACCCGGTCCGACACCCAGCCCCGGCCCGGCACCGGCCCCGACCCGACGCCTGGCACGGTCCGACCCGGACTCTGGTCCGAGCCGAGACCCGGCTCTACCGCGCGCCTGAGCCCGCTCTGAGTCCCGGTCTACTCCCGTCCCGGCACCGACCCCGGCCTCTGGCCACCAGCCCGACACCGGGCCCTGGTCCGACCCCGCGATGCCGCGCCTTGGCCCACCCCGGCGCCGAGCCCGACGCCGGGCCCGGCCCTGCCCCGGGCCTGGCCCGTCGCTGAGCCCGGTCCGTCCCCGGCCTGACACCGACCGGCCTCTGACTCACCGGTCCGGCACCGGACCTCGGCCCGACCCGGCCTCCGGCCCACTGTTCCGGGCCTTGGCCCAACCCCGGCACCCGCCCAAGCCCCGGATCCTGGCCCGATGCCGAGCCCGTCCGGCCCGGCGCCGAGCCCGGCCTGGCCCGGGCTCTGGTCCGGTGCCGGGCCGCGGCACGGCCCAAGGACCCGGCCCGACCCCGGCCGCTGGCCCCTGGGGTCCGGGCCCCGGGGCCCCGGCTAGCGGCGCGTGCGGGTGGCGTTCAGGAATTCGCGGAGGATGCGTTCGCCTGCCAGGACTCCGCGCTCGGGGAGGGCGCTGATCGTGGGGGCGGTCCAGTCGGCGTCGGCGAGTTCGCCGTGGCCCGGGCGCCAGCCGCGGTCGGCGGCGAGGAGCAGGTCGGCGTCGAGAAGGGAGTCGCCGGCGGCGAGCGTGAGGTCGGCGCCGGTGCGGCGGGCGACCTCGTGCATCGCGGCGCTCTTGGTGAGCGGCTTGGGCACGGCGTAGATCTTGCGGCCCTGCAGCGACACCGTCCAGCCGCGGTTCTCCGCCCACACCGCGAGTTCCTTCACCCACTCCTCGGGCAGCAGTTCACGCTCGACGACGAGGTAGGCGAAGAGGTCCTCGGCGACCCGGTGCTTGCGCACCCACAGCGGGTCCGCCGTGGCCAGCAGGTGCTCGCGCACCTCCGTCAGCGGCGCGCACTCCTCGGCGAGCCGCGCCGTCACGCGCGCGTGCCAGTCGAGGTCGGACACGCCGTCGACCATCAGGTGCCCGCCGTTGGCGCAGATCGCGTAGGTGGGCGGCGGGCCCGGCAGGTTGATGCGCAGGTACTGCTTGCGGGTGCGGGTCGTCGTCGGGACGAAGACCGCCGCGTCGCCGAGTTCGGCCAGCAGCGCGGCGGCGGTCTCGGTCAGGAACGACAGCGGCCGGCTCTCGTGCACCTCGACGCACAGCAGCCGGGGCGCCCGCGCGTCCGGCATGGTCAGCGCGAGCGCCGCGGGCGAGTAGATGAGCGTGCGGTCCAGGTCGCTGGCCACCAGTACCGGCATCAGACCGTCACCGCCCTGCCGTCGGCGCCGGTCGCGCCGCGGGTGAACCGTGGGTGGATCAACCCCACGCAGCTGTACGGCAGTTCGCCGACCTCCTCGACGGGTACGCCGCGCTGTTCGGCGAGCAGCCGTACGTGGTCCAGGTCGGCGCCCGCCCCGGCCCGGGCGAGGATCTTCCAGGGCACCCGGCGCAGCAGCACCCGGGTGGTCTCGCCGACGCCGGGCTTGACGAGGTTGACGTCGTGGATGCCGTACTCCTCGCTGATGCGCTCGACGGCGGCCCAGCCCTCCCAGGTCGGCGTGCGGTCGCCGGACAGCAGTTCCTTGGCCTGTGCGTCGACGGCGTCCACGACCTCGGGGAAGCGGGCCTCGACGGCGTCGAGGAAGCCGGTCGACACGTCGGCGCCGGCGAGTTCGCGGTAGAACTTCGCGCCGTGGAAGTCGTGCGGGCCGACCAGGTCGGAGCGCAGGACGGTGCGCGATATCAGGCCGGAGACGGTGGAGTTGAGGCAGGCGGAGGGGATGAGGAAGTCCTCGCGGGTGCCGTAGGTGCGCACGCACGAGCCGGGGTCGGCGAGCACCGCGATCTCCGGGTCGAAGCCGGTGATGCCGTCGCCGGCCTCGAACTCGGCGAGCGCCACGGCGAGTTCCCGGGTGATCGCGCCCTTGCCGGTCCAGCCGTCGACGAAGACGACGTCCCGCGGGTCGTGGTGGGCGGCCAGCCAGCGCAGCGCGTTGGCGTCGATGCCGCGGCCGCGCACGATCGAGACGGCGTAGTGCGGCAGGTCCAGGCCGTGCCGGAACCGTGCCCAGCGGCGCATCAGCACGCCGACGGGGGTGCCGGCGCGGGCCAGCGAGACGAGCACCGGGCGCGGTGACCGCTCGGCGAGGACGACCTCGGTGACGGCGCCGACGGCCTGCGCGATGCGGGCCGAGGAGGCGTCCAGGGCCGTGTGGAACAGCCGCTGGTACTGCTCGCTGGGCTGGTACTCCACCGGCAGCGACTCGGCGTAGTGCGCGCCGCCGCTCTGGATGGCCTCCTCGCGCTCCTCGGTCGGCGCCTCCAGCGTGACGTCCGAGAGGTCCTGCAGCAGCCAGCCGACCTCCTCGGGTGGGTAACTGGAGAAGGCGGGGCCGCGGAGGGGCTCGGGCAGCATGGCGGGCCTTTCGGGAACGTGCCGGGGCTCGGGCGCGTACGAGGGGACGACCGTGAGCAGGACGTGCGGGGCGTGGGCGGCGAGCAGGGCGAGCAGGCCGTCGGGCGCGTGCAGGGCGGGCGTGTCGGCGGCCGAGTCGACGACGGCTACGACGGCGTCGAAGCCGGCGCCCGCGACGTTGTAGGCGTAGCGCTCGCCGGGGCCGTCGGCCGGGTCGTCGTGGGCGGGGAAGACCAGGCGGCTGCGTATCGCGTAGCCGGGGTCGTCGACGGCGAGGACGGGCGAGCGGGTGGTGGTGGAGTAGCGGACCTCGGCGTCGGCGATCTGCTCCAGTTCGCGGGCGAGCCGGAGGGGCGCGTACATGAGTTCCTCGAAGCCGAGGACGAGGACGCGGCGCGCGTCGGCGGGCAGGGCTTCGGCGAGCCGGGCGGCCATCGCGGGCAGCGCGCCTTCCAGGCGGGCCCGGTGCGCGGGTGTGAAGCCGTGCCGGCCGCCGTCGGGCAGGCTGTTGGGCCAGCGCAGGTCCACCCGGGCGATGCGGCCGGTGGGCGGGGCCGGCTCGTCGTCCGGGCCGGTTTCCGCCGCCCCTGGAGAGCCCGGGCCGACGCGCTGCGGAGGCGCGGCGGGCCGTACGCCCGCTCCCGGCGAGCCCGTGCCCGGAAGTCGGCCGGTCGCGGCGTTCACCGCACCCCCGGCGTCCCCGGCGCTCACAGCGCCCGCAGCACCCGCAGCACCCGCAGCACCCGCAGAGCTCACAGCGCCCGCAGCGCCCGCAGCGCCTGCGGATTCGTACCGCGTCACCAGCTCCTGTCCCCGTTCCAGCACCCCCTCCGGCAGCAGTACCGTGCCCGAGGCGGCCGCCACCAGGTCCACCCGTGCGCCGATCTCCCGCGCGAAGTCCTCCAGCCGCCGGGCGTCCGCGGCCGAGCGCATGTCGACCAGGGCGACGACGACGTACCGGGGGCGCGGATAGCGCTGGTGGAGGTCGCGGACGGTGTTCAGCACCGTGTTGCCGGTGGAGAACTCGTCGTCGACCAGGACCAGCGGCCCGTCGCCGGCCAGCAGCGCCGGGTCCTCGGGGAGCAGCAGGTGGGAGGTGGCGTGCGAGTGGGACTCCTCGAAGCCGCCGGCGGTGGCGACGCCGGGGACCGGGCGGCGGGTGGAGTGGAGGTAGGGCGCGGTGCCGAGGCCGTCGGCGACGGAGTGGCCGAGGCCGGTGGCGGTCTCCGCGTAGCCGAGGACGACGGCGCGCCGGGCGTCGTCGGGGCCCAGCAGGTCGCGCACCCGGCGGCCGAGCGTGAAGCCGTGGCCGTAGACGACGGACGGCGCCTGCGGTACGTGCTTGCCGAGCACGTTGGAGACCAGCAGGTGGGCCCGCTTGGGGTTGCGGCGCAGCGCGAGCCCCAGCATGCCGGTCAGCGTGTCGTCGCCCGTGAGTTCGACGCCGAGCCGCTCGGCGACCCAGCTGCCGGACCAGACCCGGTTGTTGACTGCGTTGTTCATGCGTCCCTAGGTGATGAGGTGGGCTCAGCCGGGGATTCCGGCGGCGAGCAGGTCCACGAAGCTGACGTCCTCGTTCGCGACACCGAAGACCTCGGCCCGCAGCATGGTGCGCTCGGCCCAGGCGCGGTGCGGCTTCACCTCGTTCATCTTGTTCGTGTACGCGGATCTCAGCACACCCCCGCCGCCCCGTTCGGGCCGCAGAATGTCCGCGGCGTCGCTGAACTCCTCGTGGCTGACCACGGACAGCGCGTGCACGGGCAGGACGTGGGAGGGGTGGATGCAGGTCTTGCCCATCAGGCCGTTGGCCTGGTCCAGGGAGATCTCCCGGAGCAGCCCGTCCATGGCGTGCTCGATCAGTCTCTCGCGCAGTTCGACGGCCTGCCCCTCCAGGAAGGGGCTGGTGCGCAGCATCGGCTTGAACATGCGCTCGGGTACCCGGAAGTACTCCCACACCGGGCCGGTCACCGTGAAGCCGGTGCCGTCGGCGCGGCCCAGCATGTTGACCACGTCGGAAATGACGGAGGCGACGATCTGGACGTCGTAGGCCGTCATGTCGGGGGCCCGGCGCAGGCCGTAGGAGGAGCAGAAGTCGGTCACGCCCAGGCGCAGCGCGAGCACACGGTCGCGGTACTTGTCGATGGCGCGGAAGATGCCCTCCAGGGTCTCCACGCGGGACTCCCGGTAGAGCAGCTCCGGCGATTCGAGGACGGGCATGGCGAACAGCCGCCGGCCGCTCGCCGCCTCGGCGCTCGTCAGGGCCTCGAGGAAGGGGATGCCGCGTTCCTCGGTGAACTTCGGGAACACGAATCCGGACAGCAGCCGGACGGTGTCGCCGAGGCGGCCGACGAGGTCGGGTATCTGCTCGGGGGTGCGGACCCGGATGAACAGCATGGGCAGGTTCCGGCCGTCCTGGCGGTCGAGCTCGGCGAACTGGCTGACCAGGTTCTCCTCGCCGGCCAGGACGTCCGCGTCGTCGATGGAGTCCTCCAGGCACAGCACCATCGAGATCACGCCGTTGCGGGCCTGCTTGACGATGTCTTCGGCGAGGTGGGGGCGGGTGGCGGGGCTGTAGAGGGTGGCGCCCAGGGCGGCGGACAGCACGCGGGCCGGGGAGTCGGCGGTGAACCCGCACGGCTCCTGGTGGAAGAGGCGCCGTCGCACCTCAGGGGCGATGTGCCCGAAATGACGCATGGAACTCCCCCGTGGCGCAAGATGGGCCTTTGGTTTTTGAGAACAGATGGCCGGTAATAGTACGTACGCCTCCATGTCCGGGGTTCCCGCCGGGCATGAATTTCCGGTAACGCCCGTGGGCACAACGGTAGGCGTCTCACCCCCACGTTGTCGTGATCAGGACCGAGAAGGCAGGATGACCGTATGACGCACGCGATGCTGAAGGGGTCGAACGTCCCGCTCGAGGCCACGACGGTGCGCGCCGTCGTGCGCTGGACGCCGGGGCAGGGGGTCCCGGACGTCGATGCCTCGGCGCTGCTCCTCGGTCCTGACGGTCGTGTGCGCTCCGACGAGGACTTCGTCTTCTACAACCAGCCCCGGCACCCTTCCGGGAAGATCTGGTGGCTCGGCAAGAAGCGGACCGCCGACGGTCCCACCGACACGATCCAGACAGATCTGGCCGGTGTCGAGGCCGAGGTCAGCCGGATCGTGCTGGTCGCGTCGGCGGAGGACACCCCCTTCGAGCGCGTGCCCGGCCTGTGCGTCCTGCTGTACGACGCGCGGGTCGCCGACGGTGATCCGATCGTCTCCTTCGACATCAAGCCGGAGACGGGCAAGGAGACCGCGCTGATCTGCGGCGAGCTGTACCGGCGCGGTGAGGGCTGGAAGTTCCGCGCGCTGGGCGAGGGGTACGTCAACGGGCTGAAGGGTCTGGCCACGGACTTCGGCATCTCGGTGGACGAGTCGGAGGAGGCGGCGCCGCAGCAGGCGTCCGCGCCGGAGGTCTCCCGTGCCCTGCCGCCGGAGCAGCCCACGGCGGCGGTCCCGGCCCAGCCGGGGTACGGCTATCCCCCGTCGGCTCCGACGACCCAGCAGCCGCCGCCGACCGCGGCGTACGGCTACCCCCAGCAGCCGGCGGTCACGGCGGCCCGTTCCGGCTACGGCTACCCGCCGCCCGTGCCGACGGCGGCGCCGGACCCGGACTTCCGGCTGCCGCCGCAGGGGCCGCAGTTCATCCGGCCGTAGGCGGTCACCGCTCCGCCTTCGTCTTGTAGCCGCGCCCCCACTGCAGTCCCCAGCCGTACAGCCGGTCGAGTTCGGCCTGGAAGCCGTAGACGAACTTCACCTCGCGGCGCACGAAGAGTTCCCCCTTGACGTTCTCGATCATCACCACGGCGCAGGACCGGGCCTGGGGGTGGCGTTCGTCGAGGCCTATCTCGATCCGGGGGCCGTTGCTGGGGTACAGGGTCACCATCGCCTGCGTACGGTCGAACGCGGGCGTCTGGTCGTATATGTAGACGAAGACCAGCAGGCGTTTGATGGCCTCGCGGTGGTCGAGGTTGACGTAGATCGTCTCGCCGGACGCCGAACCGAACCGGTCGTCGCCGCTGAGTTTGACGTACGGTGCCGCGTTCACGTCGCCGAAGTAGCCGCCGAGCGGCTGGACCACGCCCTTGCTGCCGTCCTCCAGCTCGTACAGGCATCCCAGGTCGAGGTCGACGTTGACCATGCTCTGGCTGTGTCCCATGATCTCCGGCGGCTTGAGCGCCTTGAGGGGGTGGCGCAGCAGGGACTCCCGCTGCGGGCCGCCCAGGTCGCTGGTCCGCATCCGCCAGGTCAGGTTGATGCGGAGGTTGCCGGTGGCCGCGCCCTGTTTGGTGAGCGAGACCTGGCGGTGCCGTTTGGTCAGCTCGATGGCGTTGCTGGCCGCGCTGCCCGAGTCGAAGTCGGTGTCGCGTCCGCGCCACAGTCCGTCCAAGAAGCCCATTCCGCCCCCACGTCCACCGAAAGCCTTCGGGGCGGCCGGGTGGTCCGGCCGCCCCGCTCAGAGCGTTCCCTCCCCCGCGGGGCCGTCACACCCCGGAGGAGACCTCAGTCTTCTCGTCCGAGCCCGAGTTTCCCCCGGACCCGGCGAGCGCGTTGTTGCGGCGCACGGAGGACCAGAAGGACCAGGCGATCAGGATGACGCCGACCAGGCCGGTGATGACCTCGTTGATCTGGTACTGGATGGTGACCATGAGGATCACGGCGAGGGCGCCGATCGCGTAGTGCGCGCCGTGCTCGAGGTAGACGTAGTCGTCGAGGGTGCCCTGGCGGACCAGGTAGACCGTCAGCGACCGCACGTACATCGCGCCGATGCCCAGGCCGAGCGCCATCAGGACGATGTCGTTGGTGATGGCGAACGCGCCGATCACACCGTCGAAGGAGAAGGACGCGTCCAGCACCTCGAGGTAGAGGAACATGAAGAACGCGGCCTGGCCGGCGAGGACGACGGCGGGTTTCTTCTTGCCGGTGCGCTCGGCCTCTTCCTCCTCCTCGTGCTCGCGCTCCTCCTCTTCCTCCAGCCGGTCCTCGAAGTAGCCGGACAGACCGCCGACGACCATGTACGTGATGAGGCCGGCGATGCCGGCGATCAGCACCGTCTGCGCCTTGTCGACGTGCGTGCCGCCGTGCTGGTGGGCGTGGGTGGCGAAGGTGAAGGAGGTGATCAGCAGGACGATGAGGGAGATGCAGACCGACAGCATGTCGACCTTGCCGAGCTTGGCCAGCGGCCGCTCGATCCAGCGCAGCCACTGGATGTCCCGGTCCTCGAAGATGAAGTCGAGGAAGATCATCAGCAGGAACATGCCACCGAACGCGGCGATGGCCGGGTGGGCGTCGGTGACGAGTTCCTGGTAGTGGTCCTTGTTGTTCAGCGCGAGGTCGACGGCCTCGATGGGGCCCATCTTGGCGCTGACGGCGACGATCACGACGGGGAAGACCAGCCGCATGCCGAAGACCGCGATGAGGACGCCGACGGTGAGGAAGATCTTCTGCCAGAAGGCGTTCATCTTCTTCAGGATTCCGGCGTTGACGACCGCGTTGTCGAACGACAGGGAGATCTCGAGGACGGAGAGGATCGCCACGATACCGAAGGCCTCCCACCCCCCGTAGAAGACCGCGGCGACCAGCCCGATCGCGGTGACCGCGAACGACCAGCCGAAGGTTTTCAGAAGCACTGGCTACCCAATCCGTATGGTGGGGGTCCCCCCAAGCCGGGCTCGGGGGAAGGTCTCCCCCGCGCCATACCCGGCTTTTTACGAAACATTGACCCCAAAGTCTAGAGCGATGCCCCGCAGCCCCGACGCGTACCCCTGTCCCACGGCTCGGAACTTCCATTCGCCCTGGTAGCGGTAGAGCTCGCCGAAGATCATCGCGGTCTCGGTGGACGCGTCCTCGCTCAGGTCATAGCGCGCGAGCTCCTGCCCGTCGGCCTGGTTGACGACCCGGATGAACGCGTTGCTGACCTGACCGAAGGTCTGGCCGCGCTCGTCGGCCATGTGGATGGAGACCGGGAAGACGATCTTGTCGCACTGGCCCGGCACCCTGGCCAGGTCGACCAGGATCGACTCGTCGTCGCCCTCGCCCTCACCGGTGAGGTTGTCGCCGGTGTGCTCCACCGAGCCGTCCGGGGACGTGAGCTGGTTGTAGAAGACGAACCACTCGTCACCCAGCACCCGCCCGCCGTTGCACAGCAGGGCGCTGGCGTCGAGGTCGAACGGGGCTCCGGTGGTGGAGCGAGCGTCCCAGCCCAGCCCGATCATCACCTGGGTGAGATTGGGTGCGGCCTTGGACAGGGAGACGTTGCCCCCCTTGGCGAGCGTGACGCCCATGATGTTGGTCCTCCCCGAGTTGGTGCCTGTTCTGTTGTCCTGCACTCCCCCAGAGGGGGACCGCCCCCGGGCGCCGCACGCGAGCGGTGCGGCGCCGGTGTGACGAGACCTCGCGCCCGTCTCAGAAGCTCACGTCTCAGACGTTCACGCCGAAGTCCTGCGCGATGCCGCGCAGGCCCGAGGCGTAGCCCTGGCCGATGGCGCGGAACTTCCACTCGGCGCCGTGCCGGTAGAGCTCGCCGAAGACCATGGCCGTCTCGGTGGAGGCGTCCTCGCTCAGGTCGTAGCGGGCGATCTCCGCGCCGCCGGCCTGGTTCACGACGCGGATGTAGGCGTTGCGGACCTGGCCGAAGGACTGCTGGCGGTTCTCCGCGTCGTAGATGGAGACCGGGAAGACGATCTTCTCGATGTCCATCGGGACCCCCGCGAGGTTGACCTTGATCACCTCGTCGTCGCCCTCACCCTCACCGGTGAGGTTGTCGCCGGTGTGCTCGACGGAGCCGTCGGGGCTCTTGAGGTTGTTGAAGAAGACGAAGTGCGCGTCGCTGCCGACCTTGCCGGAGTTGTTCAGCAGCAGCGCGCTGGCATCGAGGTCGAAGTCGGTGCCGGTCGTGGTGCGGGCGTCCCAGCCCAGGCCGACGAGGACCGCGGTCAGGCCCGGGGCCTCCTTCGTCAGTGATACGTTGCCGCCCTTGCTGAGGCTGACTCCCACGAGTCCTCCATTGGTGTCCATGGGCGGGGAGCCCCGCCGCGCGTTATGACATCGGATCAACGGTTCGATCCTAGTTACGGGTTCCCGCCCGCCGCAGGCCTTGGCGGCGAGAAAATCAGAGGGTGTCGAGCGCCTTGACGTAGTCGTTCAGGTCACGGGCGTCCGGCAGCGCGTTGACGACCGTCCAGCGCACCGTGCCCTCCTTGTCGATGACGAAGGTGCCGCGCACCGCGCACCCCTTGTCCTCGGCGAAGACGCCGTAGGCGCGGGAGACCTCGCCGTGCGGCCAGAAGTCGCTCAGCAGCGGGTATTCCAGGCCCTCCTGCTCGGCGAAGACGCGCAGGGTGTGGATGGAGTCGTTGGAGACGGCGAGCACCTGGGTGTCGCGGTCGGCGAACTTCGGCAGGTTGTCCCGCACCTCGCACAGCTCGCCGGTGCACACGCCGGTGAAGGCGAACGGGTAGAAGAGCAGCACGACGTTCTTGTCGCCGCGGAAGTCGGACAGCTGCACGGTCCTGCCGTGGTTGTCCTTCAGCTCGAAGTCGGGGGCCTTGTCGCCGACCTGGATCGCCATGGGTCGTACGTCCCTTCCGGTGGGGCTGTCGGGGTGATGGCAACCACCCTACGCAGCGATCATGGGACGCCGACGGACGGGCCGGTCGCACCGGCCCGTCCCGGGCGTGTCACTTCTTGGTCTTGGCCGCCTTCGGCGTCACCAGCCGGCTGCCGCTCCAGTCCTTGCCCACGCTGACGCTCTTGGAGGCGGACAGCCCCGCCGTCGTCGCGGCTTCGGAGATGTCGCTCGGCTCCACGTAGCCGTCCCGGCCTGTCTTCGGGGTCAGCAGCAGGATCGAGCCGCCTTCTTCGACGTACGTGGTGGCGTCCACCAGCGCGTCCGTCAGGTCGCCGTCCTCGTCGCGGAACCACAGCACCACGGCGTCGGCCACGTCGTCGTACTCTTCGTCCACCAGGTCGCTGCCGATGACGTCCTCGATGGCCTCGCGGAGCTCCTGGTCGACGTCTTCGTCGTAGCCGATCTCCTGGACCACCTGCTCGGGCTGGAACCCCAGCCTGACGGCAGGGCTCGTCCGCTCCTCCGCGTGGTCCGCGGTCGCGCTCACGGGTTGCCTCCTGATCATGTCTTGGTGATGGTTCAGCCACGCGCGTGCGCGAAGCATTGGCCGTAGTCCACACGGGCGGGGCGGATCGCGCAAGTACCCGGCCGTCCAGACCGCCGAAACGGTGACGATCCTGGCCGTGTCACCGCAACTCCAGGCACGCCGTCCCCTTCGCGAGTGACCTCTACCACACCGTTGTGCCCCCTTTGCCCCATTGGGAACCCCACTCTTCCCCTCCAGGTCTCGGTTACCTCTCAGTAGAGATGACGTTTGCCTCCCCGAGGTACACGATGGGGAAGCGGTGCAGGCGTGCGTACCGAAAATGCAGCTGACAGCAGCCCTCTGACAGGTAAGGACCAGCGTGGCTTCCGGATCCGATCGCAACCCGATCATCATTGGCGGCCTTCCGAGTCAGGTTCCTGACTTCGACCCCGAGGAAACCCAGGAGTGGCTCGACTCCCTCGACGCCGCCGTGGACGAGCGCGGCCGGGAGCGGGCGCGCTACCTGATGCTGCGGCTGATCGAGCGGGCCCGCGAGAAGCGCGTGGCCGTGCCCGAGATGCGCAGCACGGACTACGTCAACACGATCCCGACCAAGAACGAGCCGTTCTTCCCGGGCAATGAGGAGATCGAGCGGAAGATCCTCAACGCCACCCGCTGGAACGCGGCGGTGATGGTCTCGCGCGCCCAGCGGCCCGGCATCGGGGTCGGCGGTCACATCGCCACCTTCGCCTCCTCCGCGTCGCTCTACGACGTCGGCTTCAACCACTTCTTCCGCGGCAAGGACGAGGGCGACGGCGGCGACCAGGTCTTCTTCCAGGGGCACGCCTCCCCGGGCATCTACGCGCGCGCCTACCTGCTGGACCGGCTCACCGAGCGGCACCTGGACGGCTTCCGCCAGGAGAAGTCGAAGGCGCCGTACGCCCTGTCCAGCTACCCGCACCCGCGCTCGATGCCGGACTTCTGGGAGTTCCCGACCGTCTCGATGGGCCTCGGCCCGATCGGCGCGATCTACCAGGCGCGGATGAACCGGTACATGCACGCGCGCGGGATCGCCGACACCTCCAAGTCGCAGGTGTGGGCCTTCCTCGGCGACGGCGAGATGGACGAGCCGGAGTCGCTCGGCCAGCTGTCCATCGCCGCCCGCGAGGGCCTGGACAACCTGACCTTCGTCGTCAACTGCAACCTGCAGCGCCTGGACGGCCCGGTGCGCGGCAACGGCAAGATCATCCAGGAGCTGGAGTCGGTCTTCCGCGGCGCCGGCTGGAACGTCATCAAGCTGATCTGGGACCGCTCCTGGGACCCGCTGCTCGCGCAGGACCGCGACGGCGTGCTGGTCAACAAGATGAACACCACGCCGGACGGCCAGTTCCAGACGTACGCCACCGAGACCGGCGCGTACATCCGCGAGCACTTCTTCGGCGACGACCACCGGCTGCGCGCGATGGTCCAGAACATGACCGACCACCAGGTCCTGATGCTGGGCCGCGGCGGCCACGACCACCGCAAGATCTACGCGGCGTTCAAGGCGGCCAAGGAGCACAAGGGCCAGCCGACGGTCATCCTCGCCAAGACGGTCAAGGGCTGGACGCTGGGCCCGAACTTCGAGGGCCGCAACGCCACCCACCAGATGAAGAAGCTGACGGTCGACGACCTCAAGCGCTTCCGGGACCGCCTGCACCTGCCGATCTCGGACAAGGAACTGGAGTCCGGCGCGCCGCCGTACTACCACCCGGGCCGGGACTCCGAAGAGATCCAGTACATGCACGACATGCGCCGGCAGTGCGGCGGGTACGTGCCGACCCGGGTGGTCCGCGCCAAGCCACTCCCGCTGCCGGACGACAAGACGTACGCGACCGTGAAGAAGGGGTCGGGCCAGCAGTCCATCGCGACGACCATGGCCTTCGTGCGGCTGCTCAAGGACCTCATGCGGGACAAGGAGATCGGCAAGCGGTTCGTGCTGATCGCGCCGGACGAGTACCGCACGTTCGGCATGGACTCGTTCTTCCCGAGCGCGAAGATCTACAACCCGCTCGGCCAGCAGTACGAGGCGGTCGACCGTGATCTGCTGCTCGCCTACAAGGAGTCGCCGACCGGGCAGATGCTGCACGACGGCATCTCTGAGGCGGGCTGCACGGCCTCGGCGATCGCGGCCGGCTCGGCCTACGCCACCCACGGCGAGCCGCTCATCCCGGTGTACGTCTTCTACTCGATGTTCGGTTTCCAGCGCACCGGCGACCAGTTCTGGCAGATGGCCGACCAGCTGGCGCGCGGTTTCGTGCTGGGCGCGACCGCCGGCCGTACGACGCTGACCGGCGAGGGTCTGCAGCACGCGGACGGCCACTCGCAGCTGCTCGCCTCGACCAACCCGGCGTGCGTGGCGTACGACCCGGCGTTCGGCTTCGAGATCGCGCACATCGTGAAGGACGGCCTGCGCCGCATGTACGGCGGGGACGAGCAGCACCCGCACGGCGAGGACGTCTTCTACTACCTCACCGTCTACAACGAGCCGATCCGGCACCCGGCCGAGCCGGAGAACGTGGACGTCGAGGGCATCCTCAAGGGCGTCCACCGCTTCAGCGAGGGCACGTCCGGCTCGATCCCGGCGCAGATCCTGGCGTCCGGCGTGGCCCTGCCGTGGGCGATCGAGGCGCAGCGGATCCTCGCCGAGGACTGGAACGTACGGGCCGACGTGTGGTCGGCGACCTCCTGGAACGAGCTGCGGCGCGAGGCCGTGGCGTGCGAGGAGCACAACCTGCTGCACCCCGAGGAGGAGCAGCGCGTGCCCTACGTGACCCGGAAGCTCGGCGGGGCGCAGGGGCCGTTCGTGGCGGTGTCCGACTGGATGCGGTCGGTGCCGGACCAGATCGCGCGGTGGGTGCCGGGACCGTACCAGTCGCTGGGCGCGGACGGCTTCGGCTTCGCGGACACGCGTGGGGCGGCGCGGCGCTTCTTCCACATCGACGCGGAGTCGGTCGTGGTGGCGGTGCTGACCGAGCTGGCCAAGCAGGGCCAGATCGACCGGTCGGCGCTGAAGCAGGCGATCGACCGCTACCGGGTGCTGGACGTGACGGCGGCGGACCCGGGCGCGGCGGGCGGCGACGCGTAACCGCCCACGGACGGTTTTCGGGTGCCAGGGCGGCGGGGCTCACGGCTCCGCCGCCCTTACTCGTTCTTTACCATGCGGGTATGGAGCAACGAACGGCGCAGGCACGGTGGGAAGAGCTGACGCAACGGCCGCTGCTGGCGCTCGCCGTACTGTTCGCCGTCGCCTACGCCGTACCGATCGTGGACAGCACGGCAGGCCGGTCGCTGACCGCGGTGTGCACGGCGACCGAGTGGGCGGTGTGGGGCGCGTTCGCGGGGGACTACGTGACGCGGCTGGCGCTCGCCCGCGATCGCCGGGCGTTCGTGCGGCGGCACTGGCTGGACCTGGGCGCGGTGGTGCTGCCGATGCTGCAGCCGCTGCGGCTGCTGCGCATGGTCGCCACGCTGCTGCTGGTGGGCCGGCGGGCCCGCATGGCCACCCAGATCCGGCTGACCACGTACGTCGCCGGGTCCGTCGTGGGGCTGCTGATGTTCGGTTCGCTGGCCGTGCTGTCGGTGGAGCGCGACTCGCCGGACGGGAACATCCGCACGCTGGGTGACGCGGTGTGGTGGTCGTTCACGACGATGACGACGGTCGGCTACGGGGACCACGCGCCGACGACCGGCCTGGGCCGGATGATCGCGGTCGGGCTCATGCTCTCCGGGATCGCGCTGCTGGGTGTGGTGACGGCGAACATCGCCACCTGGTTCATCGCCCGGTTCGAACGTGACGACGCGGAGGAACGCCTCCAGACCGAGGCGATCGAGGCACTGACCGCGGAGGTACGCGCTCTCCGCGCCGAGGTCGCGGCCCTGCGAAAACACTCCGCCCACCACTGACGCCCGCGCGGCGCGGGCCCGCGCGGCGCGGGCCCGCGCCGGAACTCCCCGCGGTGGGGCCGGCGGTCATGACCGGTGCCGGTGGCGGCCGTCGGACGTGTGGATGGGCCCCCGGCCTTGTCGTGTTCGCCGCCCCGCCGGGGGCCCGTCGCCCCGGGTCAGAGCAGTCCGCTGCCCGGGGTGGCCGCTCCGGCGAGCCAGATGATCGCCAGGAGCGTGTCGATGGCGCCCAGAACGAGGGCGACCAGAGCCGGCACCGGGCGGGAGCCCGCCCAACTGCGGCCCATTGCGAGCCAGCCGCAGACGATCGCGACGGGGCCGAGGATGATCCCCAGCGCGAAGAATCCCGCGACCGCGCAGATGACTCCGATGATCCCGAGCGTCGCGCGATCCGGCCCGGTCCGTAACCACGTCCGGCCACGTGAGCGGGGGTACCTGCGCGTTCCATTTCCGAAGCCCGCCATCATCAACTCCCTGAGCCCCGGGGTCTGTTCGGGGCTCGGTGATGCGGGTACCCCCGATCCGCGGGCTAATCCGGGGCGTTGGCGCGCCGTCACCCTCCGGCAGCGCGGCGCAGCCCGGGGCCCGCATGGGGCGGGAGTGACCGCGAGCGGCTTCCGGGACCGCCGGAAGCCGCTCGCGGGCCGTCAGATGTGCGCGGCGCCCGCGCCCGACGGCGCGTTCTTGCCGCGCTTGGTGAGCAGCGCGACGAAGATCGCCACGAAAGCGACACCGCAGGCGACGAGCGAGGCGAGGCTCATGCCGGAGATGAAGGTGTCGTGCGCGACATCGGTGATCTTCGCCACCAGCGTCTCGGGCGTGCCCTTGGCGACCGGCGCCACGCCGACCTGGACGGCCTCGGCGGCCTGGTCCAGCTGGGCCGGGGTGAGCGGGGGCAGCCCGGCGTCCTTCCAGTTGCCCGCGAGGTCGCTGTCGACCTTGGAGGCCATCACGGCGCCCAGCACCGCGGTGCCGAGGCTGCCGCCGATCTGCATCGCGGCCTGCTGGAGGCCGCCGGCGACGCCGGACAGCTCCATCGGGGCGTTGCCGACGATGACCTCGGTCGCGCCGACCATGACCGGCGCGAGGCCGAGGCCCAGCAGGGCGAACCAGAGCGACATGGTCGCGCTGCCGGTGTCGGTCTGCAGGGTCGACATGCCGTACATGGCGAGGGCGGTGGCCGTCATGCCGCCGGCCAGCGGGATGCGCGGGCCCAGCTTGGTGATCAGCGCGCCGGCCAGCGGGGAGCCGACGATCATCATGCCGGTGAGCGGCAGCAGGTGCAGACCGGCGTCGATCGGGCTCATGCCGTGCACGTTCTGCAGGTAGAACGTCACGAAGAACAGGCCGCCCATGAACGCGATGGCCATCAGGACCATCAGCACGACGCCCGCGGACAGCGGGACGGAGCGGAACAGCCCGAGCGGGATCAGCGGCTCCTTCACCTTGGTCTCCCAGAAGGAGAACAGCGCGAAGCCCACCGCCGAGACGCCGATGAACAGCCACGTCCGGCCGTCGCCCCAGCCCCACGTCGGCGCCTTGATCAGGGCCCACACCAGGCAGAACATCGCGCCGGAGAGCAGCGCGATGCCCAGGATGTCGAAGGAGCGCGGGGCGTTCTCGGCGCGGTGGTCGAGCAGGATCAGGGTGCCGAGGATCAGGGCGAGCGCGCCGACCGGCACGTTGATGAAGAACACCGACTGCCAGTTGACGTGCTCCACGAGCACGCCGCCGAGGATCGGGCCGCCCGCGGTGGAGGCGCCGATGACCATGCCCCAGATGCCGATGGCCATGTTGAGCTTCTCGGCCGGGAAGGTCGCCCGCAGCAGGCCGAGCGCGGCCGGCATCAGCAGGGCGCCGAAGAGGCCCTGGAAGACGCGGAAGGTGACGACGGCGGCGATGCTGCTGGACAGCCCGATGGCGCCCGAGGCGGCGGCGAAGCCGGTCACGCCGATCAGGAAGGTCTGCCGGTGTCCGAAGCGGTCACCGAGCTTGCCGGCCGTGATCAGGGAGACCGCGAGGGCGAGGAAGTAGCCGTTGGTGATCCACTGGACGTCGGCGAAGCTCGCCTTCAGGTCCTTCTGGATGGCAGGGTTGGCGATGGCCACGATGGTGCCGTCCAGGGCCACCATCATGACCCCGACGGCGACGGTGATGAGGGTGACCCAGGGGTGGCCGCGCAGCCCGGAGGACGGCGACCGGTCCGACGGGGCCGCCGACGCCCCGTCCCCCGGTCCCGTCGTGTCGACGGTGGTCTGACTAGTCATACTTTCGAGGTTAGTGACAGTCTCTGACAATTGACAAACCAGTTCACAAGTCAGTAACTGACGCCCATGGAAACACTGCGCGAACGTAAGAAACAGCGCACCCGGGACGCCCTGCTGCAGGCCGCTCTCGAGCTGTTCACCACCCGGGGTTACGAGCGGACGACGGTCGACGAGATAGCCGACACCGTCGACGTGTCCCAGCGCACCTTCTTCCGTTACTTCGCCGGCAAGCAGGAGGCGGCCCTCTTCCTTCAGGAACTGGCGGTGGCGCGGTTCGTCGAGGCCGTACGGGAGCGCCCGGCCGGGGAGGCGCCGATGACGGCTCTGCGGCAGGCACTGCTGGAAGGCTGGGACGGCCTCAGCGACGTCATCGAGTCCGTCGTGCCGGTCGAGCTGTACCTGCGCATGTACCAGGTGATCGAGTCGACACCGGCGCTGCTCGCCGCCCATCTGCGGCGCAGCGCGGAGATCGAGGACAGCCTCGCGCGCGTGCTGGCCGAGCGCGAGGGTGTGGACGTGGACGCCGACCCGCGGCCCCGGCTGGCCGTGGCCGTCTTCGGCGGGGTGATGCGGCTGGCCGAGCGGCAGTGGAGCACCCGGGGGGACGTCAGCCTGGACGCCATGCGCGGGCTGACGATCTCGTACCTCGAACAGGTGGGCCCGGCACTCACGGACAACTGGCGAACACGTTCAGGTATCACGGGCGCGTCTTCCGAAACATAAGACAAACGTGAGCCGTGTCACTGTGGCAGCACGAGACCCTCTCGTTCTCCTAGTGTGTCCTTTCAGTGACTTCCTTCGACACCTCCCCGCCGCTCAACGTCTGGCGCGCGCTGCTCGCGCTGGCCGTCGTGTTCGTGATGCTCGCCACCACCGGCTGGACGGCCCTGCGCTCGCACCGCGCGCCCACCGCCCTGCAGGCCTCGGTCACCGCCTGGGGCCACGGCCGGCTGCACGGGCACCGGCTGCCGCACCCGGACGCGAGCCCCGCCCGGATCGCCCGCTTCTTCACCGCGCTCACCCCCCACGAGCGCGGCGACCTCGCCCGGCGCTACCCGCTCGCGGTCGGCAACATGAACGGCGCGCCGGTCGCCCTGCGCTATCAGGCCAACCGGATCGCGCTGGCGCACCAGCACCGGGTGGAGCTCAAGCGCATGCACGACAGCCGGCTCACGCCCGCCGGGCAGTACGAGGCGGGCCGCCGCATGCACCGCTACGCGTCGCTGCTCGGCCGGGGCCGCCAGATCCTCGCCTTCGACCCCGCGGGCTCGGGGCGCGTCGCGGAGGTGTTCGGCGACCTGACCCGGGCCGAGCGGGTGTCGGTGATCGTGCCCGGCGTGGACACCGCCCTGCTCACCTTCCAGCGCACCAACCGCAAGTACTCGGCGCCCGTCGGCATGGGCGAGTCCCTGTACGCGGCCGAGCAGGAGGCGAACCCGGCCACCCGCACGGCGGTGATCGCCTGGGCCGACTACACCGCGCCCGCCGGGCTCGGCATCGACTCGGCCACCGCGATGCGCGCCGAGAACGGCGCGGTGCGGCTGAACGCGCTGGTGCGCGCCCTGCCCGGGACCGCGCCGGTCTCCCTGTTCTGCCACAGCTACGGCTCCGTGGTGTGCGGGGTCGCCGCGCACGCGCTGCCCCGCCGGGTGACCGACATCGCGGTCGCCGCGAGTCCCGGCATGCGCGTGCAGCGGGCGTCCGGCCTGCGCACCTCCGCCCGGGTGTGGTCGATGCGCAACGCCACCGACTGGGTGCAGGACGTGCCCTACCTGGAGGTCGGCGGGCTCGGCCACGGCGCCGACCCGGTCGCGGCCACGTTCGGCGCCCGGGTGCTGTCGGCCGACGGCGCGAAGGGCCACAGCGGGTACTTCCAGCCCGGTACGCAGAGCCTGCGCAACTTCGCCGACATCGGCGTTGGCGCGTACGGCTCGGTGCAGTGCGCGCGCGAGGATGCGGTCTGCAGCGCGGGTTTGTCCGGTCCCGCGGCGGCCGGACGCGCGTAGAGTCGCAGAAATTGCGGTATGCACGGGGTGGCGACGAAGAAGCCGGTCGCGCATACGATGAGCCGCATGGGTGACGTACTGGCCGGATTTCATGCCGCCTGGGAGTTCGAGTCCGACTCCGTGCTCATCCGTTACGAACGGGGGATTCGAACACCCAAGCTGTTCCAGGCGCTCGGGGAACGCCGGGTGCCCCTCGCCGCCCTCGCCGGGGTGACGCTCTCCCCCGGCAAACGCGGCACCGTCGTGCTGCGGGCCGAGCCGCGCCCCGGTGCCGACCCGCTGATGGAGGCGGCCGCGGGCCAGCTGAGCGAAGGCTGCGACCCGTACCGGCTGGTGCTGCCCGCGGAGCGCGAGACGCTCGCCGAGTACTACGCCGACGAACTGCGGGCCCGGCTGACCGACGACGGCCCGGCCGACGAGTTCCTGGTGGCCGCTCCCGAGGCGCCGCGGCAGTTCAAGGCGTACGACGCGAAGGCGTCCTTCGACGGCCGCACGGTCGCCTTCCGGTGGTTCTGGACGGGCGCCTCGTCGGCGAAGTGGAAGGCGGGCGACCAGAGCTTCCCGGTCAGCGAGCTGAGCGGGGTGGAGTGGCGCTCGCCCGAGGCGTTCGAGGGGCATCTGCGGCTGCTGCGGCGGGAGGCCGGGGCGAACGGGCAGCCGGCCCAGCCGGACCAGGACCCGGCCGCCGTCGTGTTCGGGCTCGGTTACGGTCCCGTGCACGAGTCCCTGCCGTTCGCCGCGGCGGTGCTGGCGGCGGTCCGCACCCGCCGGCCGATGGCCGCCGTCACCGCGCCCCGGCCCCGCCGCGACCCCGCCGACATCGCCGAGCGGATCCGTCACCTGGGGGAACTGCACCGGGCGGGGCTGGTGACGGACGAGGAGTTCTCGGTGAAGAAGGCGGAGCTGCTGGCGGAGCTGTAGCGCTCCGCTGGAAGTGCCGCGACCTTCCGTCCGATCGGTCGGTCGTCTGCGGCGCCGTCGTGGCCGGTCGCGCAGTTCCCCGCGCCCCTTCGGGGCCCTGCCGGCCCCGGCGGAGTTCGCCCGGCCGGCTGTTACTCCCGTCCCGCGGACGTGAACGTCATGTCCGCGTACCGGTCGCCCGCCACCTTCGAGGCGATCGGCTCCAGCAGGGACAGCTCCTCCACCGTCAGCTCGATCCGGGTCGCCGCCGCGTTCTGTTCCACCCGCTCCGGCTTGCGGGTGCCCGGGATCGGCACGACCGGCAGGTCCCGCACGGCCGCCTGCTGCTGGACCCAGGCCAGGGCGATCTGCGCCGGCGTCACCCCGTGGGCCTCGGCGACGGCGCGCACCGGCTCCAGGAGCGCGGCGTTGGCGGCCGCGTTCTCGCCGGTGAACCGGGGCTGCTGACGGCGGAAGTCGTCAGCGGTGAGGTCCTTGTCGGCGTTCGTGAAGGAGCCGGTGAGGAAACCGCGGCCGAGCGGCGAGTACGGCACCAGCGCCACGCCCAGCTCCCGGGCCGCGGGTACCACTCCCTCCTCGATGTCCCGGCTGAACAGCGACCACTCCGACTGCACCGCGGCGATGGGGTGCACGGCCTGCGCGGCCCGCAGCTCCGCGCCGGTCACCTCGCTCAGGCCCAGGTGCTTGACCTTGCCCTCGCGCACCAGCTCGGCCATCGTCCCGACGCTCTCCTCGATCGGTACGTTCACGTCGCGGCGGTGCATGTAGTAGAGGTCGATCGCGTCGATGTCGAGGCGCTTCAGGCTGGCCTCGACGGCCTGGCGGATGTACGGCGGGTCGTTGCGGACGATCCGCCGCGTGGGGTCGTCCGCCGGGATCGACAGGGCGAACTTGGTCGCGACGACGACCTCGTCCCGGTGCGCCTTGAAGAACGGGGACAGGAACCGCTCGTTCTCGCCGGCCCCGTACGCGTCCGCCGTGTCGTACAGGGTGACGCCCAGCTCCAGGGCCCGCTCCAGGGTGGCCCGGGACTGCTTGGCGTCGGAGGGGCCGTAGGCGAAGCTCATGCCCATGCAGCCGAGGCCCTGGACACCGACCTCGGGGCCGGTGTCGCCGAGTCGTACGGTGGGGATCTGCGTGTCGGTCATCACACCTTCTCCGCTTCGCGGGCGCGGTCGGCGTCCGCGTAGAAACTGATCTTCCGGTCGAGCACGGCGAGCGTGTCCTGCAGTTCGGCGATCCGGGTCAGCACGTCCCGGCGGGTGGACTCCAGCAGTTCGAACCGCTCCCCGTAGGTGTGGTCGCCCTCGCGCACCAGTTCGGCGTAGCGCACCATGTCGGCGACCGGCATGCCGGTCAGCCGCAGCTTGCCGACGAAGTCCAGCCAGTCCAGGTCACGGTTGCTGTAGCGGCGCTGACCGGTGTGCGACCGGTCGACGTGCGGCATCAGGCCGATGCGCTCGTACCAGCGGAGCGTGTGCGCGGTCAGCCCGGTGAAGGCGACGACCTCGCTGATCGTGTAACTGTCCTGTCCTTGCGGCCGCCGGTGCGGGTTCGGCGGGGCGGCGCAGCTGTCGGTCCTGGTACGCGGGGTCTCCATCACCGTCATGGCCCCAACGCTATGGCCTTCGAGCGCACTCCAGGCAAGCCGACCGATGAGAAATCGGCAGGACGGGGGGCGAGGCGCGCGCGCCGCCCGCCGGCCGGTTGACCGTACGTCTCCCCCGGCCCGGCGGCCGACGCCTACCCCCCGCCGATGTCGGCGCCGCGAGGCCCTAGGCTCGACGGCATGTCGCTCAAGAGCCTCGCGTTGATCGAGAACTGGCCGGTTTCCGCCGCCGCGGCGGGTGTCGTACGGGCCGACGGCACGGTCCTGGGGACCCACGGGCCGGCCGACCGGCGTTTCCCGCTGGCCTCGGTCACCAAGCCGCTCGCGGCGTACGCGGCCCTGGTGGCGTACGAGGAGGGCGCGATCGAGCTCGACGAGCCGGCCGGCCCGCCCGGCGCCACCGTCCGCCACCTGCTCGCCCACACCTCCGGCCTGGCCTTCGACGAGCACCGGATCACGGCCCCGCCCGGCGAGCGCCGCCTGTACTCCAACGCCGGCTTCGAGCAGCTCGGCGACCACATCGCGAAGGCGACCGAGATCCCCTTCGCCGAGTACCTCCGCCAGGCGGTCCTGGCACCGCTGGGGATGTCCGCGACGACCCTGGACGGCTCCCCCGCGAAGGACGGCGTCTCCACCGCCGCCGACCTGCTGCGCTTCGCCGCCGAGGTGCAGGCGCCGCGCCTGCTGGACCCGCGCACGGTCGCCGAGGCGATGACGGTGCAGTACCCCGGCACCAAGGGCGTCCTGCCCGGCTACGGCCACCAGAACCCCAACGACTGGGGCCTCGGCTTCGAGATCCGCGACTCCAAGTCCCCGCACTGGACGGGCGCCACGTCTTCCCCGCGCACCTTCGGCCACTTCGGCCAGTCCGGCACGTTCCTGTGGATCGACCCGGACGCGGGCCTCGCGGCCGTCGCCCTGACCGACCGCGCCTTCGGCCCCTGGGCCATCGAGGCGTGGCCGCCGTTCACGGACGCGGTACTGGCGGAGGCCCGGGGCTGAGCCCACCGCGGCCCGTGAGAGTGGCGCGGGCGGCAACTGCCCGCCCCGCCCCGGCTCGTCACCGCTGTGCGAAGTGTCTCTCGAGCCAGCCGAGCAGGGCCGCGAACTCCGGGGTCATGGTGGTGTCCGACTGGGTGAGGACGGTCGTGCGGCCGTCCTTCTCCACCGTGATCGTGTAGCTCATGGCGTCCCGGGCCCGGCCCGGCGGCGGTTCCGTCCCGGCCGCCGGGCCGACCGCGGCCACCAGCTCGGACAGCTCCGCCGCGGTGTTCGTGGGCAGGGTGTCGGTGTCCAGCACCTCGGGCGGGAGCCGGAGCCTGATCGCGGCCGCCTGCCCGCCGTGTGTCGCCAGGGTCACCTTCATCGTCCACAACCTTCCCGGCCGACCGGGCGGCGCTCCTCGCCGTTCCGGCCGGCCGAGATCGGCCTGCCCTCCGGTCGTTCGCCGGCGGTCACTTGCCCTTCAGCGAGGCCAGGTCCTTGGCCATCCCGGACACCTGGGCGGCCAGTGCCCCGACCTGCTTGCTCAGGGAGGCCACGCCGTCCTCCCGGCCCACGCCGACGTCGCGGCCGGCCGTGAGAGTCCGCGCCCGGGCGACCCCGGCCGGGACCCCGCTGATCTGGATGCCGACCTCCTGCCAGGCGGCCAGCACGGCCAGTTGTTCGGTACTGCCGGATCCGAAGAGTTCCTCGGCCTTCTGGTAGGTGGTGTCCGCGAAGTCCTGGAACTGCGTCTCCGCGCTGGAGGCCTTGAGTGACTCGTACCAGATGAGCCCGGGAGCGTCCCACGCGAATCCGCCGATGCCCACGGCCGTCTGGTAGAACGCCTTGTTCGGAATACCCGAGTTGATGTGCACGCCGCCGTAGTCCCCGGGCTCGGTGTCCGGCAGGTTGACGTACTTGCTCATGTGGTCGGGCTGGGGGTCGCTGCCGAACAGGGCGTTGTCGTACGCGTGTCCGGGTGCCTTCATCGAGCGCAGGGCGTCGGCGTCGATCTCCGGAGTGAAGACCTCGGCCCCGATCAGCCAGTCCGCCTCGTCGGCCGTCTGCTTCAACGACCACTGCTTGACCAGCGATCCGAAGACGTCCGAGATGGACTCGTTCAGGGCACCGGACTGGTTGTGGTAGTCGAGTCCCGCGGTGTTCTCGGTGACTCCGTGCGTCAGTTCGTGGGCGATGACGTCCAGGGATCCGGTGAAGTCGGTGAATATCCTTCCGTCACCGTCGCCGAAGACCATCTGCTGGCCGTCCCAGAACGCGTTGTTGAATCGTGTGCTGAAGTGGACGTACCCGTCCAGGCGCATCCCCCGGTTGTCGATCGAGTTGCGGTGGAACAACGCGTGGTAGAAGTCGCGCGTCGTGCCGAGTCCGTCGAACGCCCGGTTGACGGACTCGTCGCCGGAGGCGGCTCCGTCCTCCGACCGGGCGAGCACGGCGAGGGGCAGAGACCTGCCGTGCCGGCAATCGAAGACGGTCCGCCGGCCGTTGCCGAGGGCCGCGGCACCGGCGAAGGTCGCCCGGATCCTGCGCTCACCACGCAGGGAGGCGGTGGTCAGCATGGTGGCCAGAGCGGCCTGGTGCGTCTCGCTGTCCTCACTCCTCAGGAGCTTTTCGAGGATGTGCGGGGGGACGATGCAATTGAGGCGGCATGTCGTGGTCATGGGATACCTCGCGGCAAAAGGAAGCAGCGGTGACGCCCGGTCGGCCCGGTGTTCTTACATGGATTGTTCTTCGCATCCCAGTGCAACCGCGCCCGTCCCGACCGGCATGGCCGCTGCGACCGTGGCGCGCCGAAGCGCGTCGATCATGGGGGGCATATCGCTGCGACCGGACGGTCACGTCCGGTCACGCTTGAGGGCACCTGCATGGAGAGGTGCGAAAGCGTCCACTTCGAGTATCCGCTCGAATTCGTCGACGCGCACCCCGAGCGGCGCCCCCCCGAGCGGGGTTCCGGGTTACAAGTGCGGAGTACGTCGAACTCCGGTAGCCCCTGGGCACGTTGCCGGGCCGGAGGGCCTCCGCCTGCCTCATCTGTGTGAGTGCGGCCTTTCGGCGGCGCCGCACTCGAACCACACCGTCTTCCCGCCACCGCCGGGGCGCGGCGTCACGCCCCACCGGTCGGTGACCGCCTCGACGAGAAGCAGACCGCGCCCACCCTCGGCGAGCACGTCCCCGCTGCCCGGGACGGGCCGCAGCGCGCAGTCGTCGGAGACCTCCACCCGCACCGCGCCGGGCAGCAGCAGGAAGCAGACGCGACACCGGCGGCCGGGTACGTGCCGGACGACGTTGGCGAGGACTTCCGTCAGCGCCAGTTCGGCCGCGTCGGCCAGTGCGAGCAGGCCGGAGCCCTTGAGGTAGAACCGCAGGATGCGACGCAGATGACGGACGGAGTGCTCCCCCAACGCGAACTCGGCGCCGTACTGCGGCTGAACGTCCACTTCCCGCGGACCGGTTACGTGATTCACGTCACCCAGCCTGTGACCCACCGCATACGCTTGACTACCAAGAGAAACGAACGTCATGCGGCGTTGCACGCCGGAGGTGCCACCGTGGCCAACATCCAGACTCTCGACCCCACCGCTTCACCGCTGCACTACTACGGCTGGGAGCTACGCCGCCACCGTGAGGCCCACGGCCTGAAACAGGGCCAGCTCGGCGACATCATCTTCTGCACGGGCTCGCTCATCGGCCAGATCGAGACCACGAAGAAGGTCCCCACCCGCGACTTCTCCGAACGCGTGGACGCCGCCCTCGGCACGGACGGCCTGTTCTCCCGCCTCATCGGCCTGGTCCTGCGCAGCCAACTCCCCAACTGGTTCCAGCCGTACGCGGAGATGGAGGCCCGCGCGACATACATCTCCACGTACCAGGCGCAGTTGGTGTACGGACTGCTGCAGACGGAGGAGTACGCGCGGGCGGTGCTCAGTGTTGAGCACCGCGCCAAGGTGGACGACATGGTGGCGGCTCGAATGGAGCGTCAACGCGTCCTCCAACGAGATCAGCCACCCGCGCTCTGGGTCATCCTCAGTGAGGCCGCACTGCTCCTACAGATCGGTGGACCTGGCGTGATGCGCAGGCAACTCGCTCACCTGTTGAACTTTCAGGAGGACCCCTGGGTCCAGATTCAGGTCCTGCCATTCTCTACCGGCCAACACACAGGCATGATGGGGACGTTCACCCTGCTGAGGTTCAGTGACGACCCTGACCTGTTCTACATGGACGGCTACGACCAAGGTCACATGACCGCCAATCCGGAAGTGATCAAGGAACGTTCGGTCGGCTACGCTCGATTGCAAGCCGCTGCCCTCTCTCCCGAGGACTCGGCGAGACTGATCACCCGCGTGATGGAGGAACGCTATGCGGCCCCGCACAGCACTGACGAACGTTGAGTGGCGCAAGTCGAGTTACAGCGGCAGCAACGGCGGCGAGTGCGTGGAGTGCACCGTCACCGGCGGCGCCGTCTGGCGCACATCCTCGTACAGCGGAAACGGCGGCGACTGCGTCGAGGTCGCCGACGGCTGCCCGACCGGCGCCGTCCCGGTCCGCGACAGCAAGAACCCTTCCGGCCCAGCCGTGATAGTCAGCGCGCCCGCCTGGCAGGCGTTCGTCGACGGTCTGCGGTAGCCCACGGGGTACACGCGATGGGCTCGACACCGACCCGAGAAGGCCGACTTGCAGCCGGTCGCCGACGTGCTCGGCGGCCGTCACCCCACGCAGAAGTTCCGCCAGGACGCGCCTGACGGAACTTCACTACAGAAGCATCGTGTGCGTGATTCTCAGCACCTGGGCCGAGTCGTGGGACCTGACGAGGAACCTCGACCGCCCGTAGATCCATAGTTGGCGGTCAGGGTTGCGGCGTACTCGTCCGGGACCGTCCGCCCCGCGAAGGTCAGTGGAAGATACGACTCCAACGCGCCTGACACCTCCAGGAAAGGCCCGAACTGCGCGCACCATTCATTCCGTGCAGCTACGTCCGGGAAGCCCCGGAAAATCGCAACCTCGGGATCCCTTTCACCCCAGCACCCCCATCTTCCGGAAGGTCCGGTCACGGCGATGACGTTCGCCGAGATCGCGATCGACCCCATGATGTCGCCGTCCGGCTCGTGACCGATTGCGGCCCAATAGTCGTCCGCGTCAGCCTCGACGGACAACGACATCGCCGGGTACATCCGATACTCCGGGAGGTAGAACGCATCGCAATCCGGCTCAAGAACCAGCAGGTCGACGTACGCATCGCCATGCCGCTGGGCCATCGCGCGGAGCGCCGGCCAGAACTCCGGGGTGAGGACCGCATCGAACTCACAGAACAGCGAGTCTCCAGCACCCTCCTTGAAGACCTGGTCGGGCAACCTGGCGTCAAGATCGAAGGTGGCCGTGCCACGAGAGCGAACATCCAGGTAGTCGTTGCGATCGGTCACGATCGAAAGCGCCTCTGCCATGAGTCCTCACCCAGTCTGATCTTGATGTCAGCCTTCTTCCTTGCCCCATCCTTCTGGGCAATGCCTCCGTCTTGAGGCTGGTCGGCGATCTCCTGCAAGCGGGGCATGATCGTGGCGCACTGGGCCGACGTGAGGTCGGGGCTGTCATCATCGGGTCGACTGAGGAGTGGTACCAGGGTGGAAGATGTCGTTCCACCGGCGCTGTCCACCGAAGCCGTGCATCTCGTTCAGTATGAACCCCCTCGGCCTGTGCCAGCCACCGCCGGGAAACGCTCCGAAGCTGGTGTAGGACCAAGAGACGCCCGGGCTGCTGGTGTCATCGTCTCCCGGGATCAGAACGAGTCCCACGCCTCGGCCCAACCGACGAAGACCCCGACGACCTGCCCGCGACAGCAGTCGTCCGCTGACGTTGCCGTCAGCGTTGCCGTCAAAAACCCCAGGAGCCCCGCCGGATCCCGGCGGGGCTTCCCATTCGTGCTCGGAAGCAGATCCGATCAGATTCTATGAAATGACTATTCGATCCACCTCTGGGAGCGAAGTCGGGGGTTCATCGCTATACCAGGCGTATTCAAGGCCGGACAGCATGCCCGTTTCAGTCCAGAGAATGATTTCACCAATAAGCTCGCCCCTCTTGTCAATAACCGTGCAAGTTACCGGCACAACCCCATCCGGGATGGGAGCGCGAGGCGCGTCATCCGTGACTCGCAAGTCAACACTTGCAGAATTGGATCCCCACAGGGCCACCACCCAAACCCGATCAAGCTGATGGCGGAGCTCTGCCGCTCCAGGGAAATCCAGTTGCAGAATCCGCTCCACTACTGCCCGCTCCTTAGTGGTCAGCGGGCGCGGTTCAATGGAAATCCGCATCTACTTGCCTCCAGGGAACTTATCGGGGTTGAACGCCGTGCCGATTCTCGGAACTCCGTTTACGACAGCTCCTCGAATAGTCACGTTCTCACCATCAATGACTCGACCCACTTCAAATCGCCCCGCTGTCGGAAGGTCGCTCACATCTCCCAGACTGTCCACGATACGTCGCATTGCCTGCTCGCGGCCGCCAGAACGAGCGACTAGGTCAGCGAAGCCATGCTTCTCCGGGTCGATAACATGCTCCAGCTTTGCTGGCGTACTCGCCGACTTGTAGGTCTCTTCCAGGATTTTCGGACAGAGTCCACCCGAATTGTGTACGAGGACCGGCGTCTGTCCCGCCAGCACATAGTACGTGTGGAGGCCGTCGATGGTCAGGTTGCGGGTCTCATGGCTGCCATGGAAGGAACGAATGGCTGTAACGGTGGCCCTGGCATCGGTGTTGGTGAGGAGGGTCATACCCGGCTTGAGTTCCCCTGCGTCCACCCACGCGTGCTGGCTGGGTGACCAGAAGGGGTGGTGACGGGTTGCGGTGACCTTGGCCTCGCCGTTACTGGAACTCAAAGTGAGCTCGGAGAATTCCTTGTCGCTCTTGGTGACGATGGTGGCCAGGACCGTGCGGGCCTCGGTCTCGCCTGTTTCCGGGTCGGTCGCGAGGGTTTTGTCCTCCGGCTCTATTTCGCCGATTGGTTTGGTGGATCCGTCGGCCATGAGGACTTCGGTGTCAGGGGTGAAGCTGTTGGGGCAGCCCCCTCTGCCGATGCCTCCGCCGCTTCCTGGGCCTTCTCCGCCGCCGGTCATGGCGGAAAGCTCTCCCATCGCAGCGACCATTTCACCCGTGGACCCGCCTGCCACAGGACAGGTCGAACTGCCCGCTACTTCGCCGCATGCACGAAACAGGAGGCTCGCAAGTCCTTTGGCTGCGATGGAGGCTCTGAAGTCGGCGTAGGGCTCATCGGGGGCGACGTAATAGCACCGGTTTCGCTCTCCCGACTGGCAAGAATAGTCGTCCATGTCGGCGAAGAACGCGGCGATGAATTCGTCCTTCTTTGACCAGATGATGGGGACGTTGACGCCGGGATGGATGGTGGCGTAGCCGTCGTGGTTGTAGTCGTCGCCGCCGCTTTCGTGGTCCGGGAGCTGGTCGACGGGGACCTCGTCACTGCAGACGATTTCGGTGAGGCTGCAGTCGTTGTTTCCGCTGCTGTGGTCCTCCGCGGTGAAGGAGAGCCCTGAGGGGTCGCTGTAGTTGATGGGGTCGTTGATGCTGTAGCTGTACGCGGAGAGGTTTTGCGGGATGTAGGGGGTGTTGAGGGGGTCGGGGCTGAGGAAGCGGCCGAGGTGCGGGTCGTAGGCGCGGGCGCCGAGGAGGGACAGGCCGGTGCTGGTGTCTTCGGTCTTGCCGAGGAAGCCGTGGTCGGTGCCGGTGGGCAGGGTGCCGCTGCGTTCATCGCCGAATGGGGTGTAGCGGCGGCGGGTGGTGGTGCCGGTGGTGGCGTCGACGGCAAGCTGGGTGGAGGCCTGGGTGTCGGCCATCAGGTAGGTGAGTTTGCCGCCCGTGGTGGTGGTGCCGGTGGTGGTGCGCATGGCCACGGTCGCCCCACCGCAGGCGTAGTAGCGGGTTGCGGTGGTCGTCTGGCCGTCGGTGTGCAGTTCCATGCCGCCGAGGTAGGCGACGGTCTCCTGGGGTGTGGTGCGCAGCAGGAGGTTGCCGTCGGCACCGTAGGTGTAGCGGGTGAGTTGGCTGCCGGCGGAGGTGGTCGTCTTGACGGTGGAGAGCTGACCGAGCTTGGTCCAGTCGTAGTCGGTGCTCGTGCCGGGTTCGATGCGCGTGTCCATCTGGCCGGCGTCGTCGTAGGTGAAGGTGTCGGTGCCCGTGGTGGTACCGGCTGTGATGTGGTTGATCTTGCGGACACCGTGTGGCGACGGGGCGTTGGCAGTGGTCCAGTTACCGGCGTCGTCGTACCCCGGGTAGAGGTAGTCGCGGGTGGTGGCCGCGCCTGTGTCGCTGGTGTCGGTCACGGACTGGAGGTTGCCGAGCCGGTCATAGGTGTAGGCGGTCTGGTAGGGGGCTTCGCCGGTGAAGTCGGAGCTGCTGTACAGGGAGCACACCCCCAGGCCGGCGCGCGTGTAGGCGCTGGTCAGGCGGCCCTGGCCGTCGTAGCGGAAGCATTGCGACTGTACGGTCTGGCCGCTGGCCTGTTCCCTGAGTTCGGTGATGCGTCCGGTGTCGTCGTAGTCGTACAGGTCTTGCTGTTTTTCGCTGGTGTACTGGCCGACCGTGGTGGTCGTGGCGATCCCGCGCAGCCAACGGGTGCCGCCCGCGTAGTAGTAGCTGTAGGTGCGCTGCGCGGCGACACCGCTCACCGCGCCGGTGGGGCCGCCGTAGTACCGGTCGGTGAGCAGGCCGTAGGCGTCGTAGAGCGTGTTCCTGACGTAGGTCTGCTGGCCGGAGGCGAGGCTGCGGGGCTGGCCGTAGGCGTTGTAGGTGGTGGTGACGGTCTCCTCGTCCAGCCCGCCGGCCTTCGGGTAGGTGACCGAGGTGAGGTGGTCGGCGGCGTCGTAGGTGGAGCTCGCGGTGTAGTCGCCTGCCAGGCCGGTGACGCCGGCCGGGATGCTGATCGTGGTGCTCAGCGGGCGGCCACGGCCGTCAAAGGCGTTGGTTTTCACGGTGTAGGTGTTGCCGCTGGTGTCCTGGCTCGTGGCCGCGGTGATCTGCCCCTTGCCGCCGGGCACGGTCAGGCCGTCCCAGACCCAGCTGGCCAGTACGGCGGTGTCGCTGGTCACGGCCGTCTTGCGGCCCAGGTTGTCGTAGCTGTAGTCGAGGACGGTCTGTCCCTTGTTGCTGGTGACCTTGTCGACCTGACCGTTGTCGTCGTACTCGGTGAGGGTGATGCGGGCGTCCGGGTCGGCGACCCGGGTGCGCTGGCCGGCCCAGTTGTAGTTGTAGACGGTGTCGTTGCCACGGGTGTCGGTGATCTGCTGCAGGTCACCGGTGGCCGTGTAGAGGTACTGCGTGGCGTAGGTGGAGCTGCCGCTGTGCTCGACGACCTTGGAGATCTGACCGTAGACGTCGGTGTAGGTGTCGGTGGCGCCGCCCACCGCTGGGGTGACTGTGCTGTAGTCACCGTGATAGGCCGTCTGCACCCGGCCCTGGGCGACGCCTCGCGCGGTGGTTCCGTCACCGACGAGGATCTGCGACAGCGTGGTCCGCCCCGCCCAGTCGAGGGTCAGGTCGGTGTACGAGGGCAGGTCCTCGACCTTGGGGCTGACCGGGCCGCCGGAGCCTGCGGTGCCCTGGTTACGGAAGACCGCCGAGGTGCCCGTGACGTTGCCGGCCGTGTCGTACCGCGTGACAGCCACCTGCCGGTTGGGAACCTCTTCGCCCGTGGAGGGATCGGTGCCGTCCGGAATCGGAGCCTGCGTCTCCCGGGCCCGGCCCAGCCCGTCGGCATAGGCGTAGGCGGACAGATACGTGCTGTCCGACTGCAGCGTGTGGGTGGCCACGCGAGGGTAGCCGTCGACCGAGTCGGGCACTCCACCGCTGGTGGATGCGGGGACGGTGTAGCTGAACTTGAGCGAGGGTGAGCTGCCGGTCTCGGTCGGCTTCCACACCTCGATGGGACGGCCGGCCGCGTCCAGGGTGACCTTGGTGAGGTTCCCGTTGGCGTCCTTGCTCTGATACGGCACGCCCCAGAACCGGGACATCCACAGCGTCGTCGACAGTGGGCCACGCGCGGAGGCAAGCCCGTCCGGGTCGGGAGAGGTGGTGGTGATGCCGTCGGTGGGCCAGTTGTTCTCCGGGCTGTAGGTGGTGGTGGTGCGGTTCGCGTAGGCGTCCTCGGTCCAGCGCGCCCGGCCCGCGCCGTCGTAACCGGACTTCGCCTGCTGGTAGTGGCTCGAGGTGGTGTAGGTGCGTGTCTCGGTGGGGTTGCCGTCGACGGGCTTGTTGCCGGCGATGTCGGTGGCGTTGTCGTAGAAGGTGGTGGCGTAGCCGTCCTGGTGGTCCGCGTCCCGGCTGGCGCAGCCGACGGAGTAGTGGCGCGTCTCATCGACAAGGACCATCCATCGCTGGATGCTGCTGCCGTCGTACAAGTCGGTGTTGTAGGCGCGGCCGTAGGTGGTGCACCGGTTGTCCGAGACGCCTTCCTCGCCCTGGTCGTCGACGCGGAGCGGCAGACCGTACGTGGCCGAGGTGGCGGTACTGGCGTCGTATTCGTTCTGGACGACGTGGGTGCGCCAGCCGGTGGAGATCTTGGTGTCGGTGGTGGTCTGGTCCTCGCGGACGAAGCGGGCGTCGGGCAGGCCGGCGTAGGTGGCGGTGGTGTGGGTCCAGTAGTGGTGGAAGACGCGCTCGTGTGAGCTGCCGGCGTCGTCGCGTGCCGAGGTCTCGATGGTGCGGCCCTGCAGCCAGGCCGAGTCGGTGTAGGAGGTGCCTTCGCCGTCGGTCACCGAGACGGAGCGGGTGGCGGAAGGGTCGGTCTTGGAGGTGCGGTCGCCGTCCAGGCCGCGGTAGAGCCAGTGGAAGGTGGAGTGCTTGACCGGGCCGGTGCCCGAAGTGACTTCGACGCGCTGGTAGCCGCGCCACTCCGACCAGGACTCATCACTGTCCGGGGTGAGCGGGTCGTTGGTGAAACGCCACCCGGCTCCGCCCTGGTAGTCGTAACTGGTGGTCATCTCCGGTGCGCCGTCCTGGCTGCTGGTCACCGTCGGGTCGACGGTGACCTGAGTGACCAGGAACTTCTTGAACCAGCCGCTCTTCGATGCGGTGTCGCCCTCCGGGGTCCACTCCTGCCAGAAGCAGTCCTGGGTGTTCGACGACTGACTGGGGAGATTGTCGGCGCTGCACGGGTTGGGGGAGCCGTAGCTGACGGTGGTGGTGGCACCGAGATCGCCGTGGATGGTGTTGACGCGGCGGAAGTTGAGTTCGGTGGAGCCGACCTTGTTGTCCAGGTCGATGCCGTTGAAGTTGATGACCGGCAGGACGATGTCGGTGCCTGTGCCGTAGGTCTTGCGCTGGACGTAGTCCAGCCACAGCGTCTTGCCGATCGAGCCGTCCGGGTTGGGCAGGCCGTGCTTGGTCTGGTACTGCTGCACCAGATCCCAGCCGTCCGCGCTGGTGTTCAGCACGAACGTCTTGATGTCCCACAGCATGTCCTTGCTGAAGAACGTCGGGTAGTAGGTCTTGCCCGCGCAGTAGTAGTCCGCCGCGCTGCCGTCACACAGCAGGTCGACCGGCACATCCGGATAGGAGGAGGGAGTGGAGGAGATCGACGGGCAGGCGCGCGACTCGTTGCGCAGTGGGTCAGCCTCTGTCATGCGTTCCACGCACCGGCCGACATGGGTGAGTTCGACCTTGCCGGTGGGCTTGGAGTTCGCGATCTGGGTTGCCCAGCCGTATTCGATCTTGGTCAGGTAGCCGCCGGCGGTGTAGGAACGCGCCTTGTCCATGTTGGCGACCGACCGGTAGTAGTTGGTGTCCTTGTCGTAGAAGTAGGCCGACTCGACCTCATTGGCGTCCACGACGCGGTCCAGGTTCCACCGCCAGGCCTGAGTGCAGGGCTCGGGGAACGTGCCGTGGCACGGCTCACCGGCGTCGTTGCCGACGACCGGCATGGTGAACACCGACGCGGTCGCGGTGCCGGTCCGCTCGGAGCGGCCCCAGCCGAAGTAGTAGCGCTGGCCGTCCTGGGAGGAGATCACCCAGTACTCGTCGTCCGCGCCGTGTCCGCCGCTCAGGTGCTGCACCCGCCACCCGGGATCGTTCTGCACGTGGTAGGAGCCGGTGCCGGTGCCGTCCTGCACCAGCGTCGAGCTCACCCCGTTGAGATTGATGACGTAGACGGCGCCGTCCGGCTCCGCAGCGGTGTTGGGCGAGTCCCAGCACATGTCGCCGATCGTCGCCAACCCGTCCTGGGTGCAGTTACGGTATTTCCGCTCGATATAGCCGACGTTCAGGTCCCAGCCCATGCCGACCCAGGAGGCCTGGTTGTTCGTCGCCGAGGTCCGGCCGTCCACCGACTGCGAGTTGTACGTCAGTCCCAGGTCCGGAGCCGAACCCGTCGCCGGCGCCGGCAACTGAACGGGCAGGTTGTACGTGAAGGCTCCGGAGCCGGTCGCGACATCCCACGATCCGGTCGGAGACAGGGTGGAGGCCCGGTAGTCGCCCTTGTCCGAGGAGGAGCCGGTGGTCAGCGCGTAGACGGAACTGCTGGTGCTGTCGAGCTGGGTGGACAGGCCGTCGCTGTCCGGCTCGGCCACCACCGTCGCAGTCAACGTGCCTGTAGCCGGGTCGTTCTCGGCGGGTACGAACTCGCGGTCCGTGCAGTCCTCGGCGTCGGGTGTCTGCAGCGCGCAGGCGGGCAGCTTCACCAGGCGCAGCCGGGAGGCGAAGTCTCCGCCGTAGGCGTATTTGAAGCCCGAGTAGTCGATGTCGACCTGGACCTGGCCCGGCGCGGTCACTCCGTCGGTACGGGTGACCTGCAGTCCCAGGCCCACGCCGCCGGCCGGAGCCACGTCCTGCCGGTCCAGCAACCGCACCTCGACCTGGTCCGGCGACAGCGTCTCGTCGGCGGGCTCGGTCGACGCCGACGCCGACGGGGATGGCTGTGGCGATGTGCCCGTACTCGGCTCCGGGCCGGCGGAGGCAGTCGCCTGCGGGCTGTCCGAAGCGCTGGGTGCGGGCGTGGGCGTAACCTCGTCGGCGAGTCGCGCCCGGGCCAACTGGGTTCCGGCGCCTGGGCCCTGGGGTGCCGGCGCGACTTCGATCACGCCACCGATCTCGGTGATATCCCCGCTCGCCGAGGCCGACGGTTGCGGGGTCACGGTGCCCGGATCCCCCGGCGTCGCCTGCGACAAGTCCACCGTCGCCTGGGCCGAATCGGGCCATGTCGGCTCGGGGAGCGGCTTGCCCACTTCTTCCGCCTGCTGCGCGGGGACCGTGCCCAGGGACTGCGACGGCACCAGCGGCGTCGCATCGTCGCCAGCCGCCGCGGCCTGCTGCGGAGAGACGACCGACACCGTCGACAACAGGGCCGACAGGATGGCACCCGCCACCGTGACGGAAAGTAAACGCGCACGCCGAGCAGCCACTTGGACTCCCACCCCAGACGGTCCTGGCGCGTCCGCGCGCGAACCGTAGTCCGATACACGAATTCGACTACCAGGCCGAACCGACCGTGCTCCCCAGCACGGCGACTCGACTCAGCCCAGAAGTCGATCAACGAGGCGAAACAGTAACTGCCATGAACATGCTGCGAACAGATGGTCAAGCCAACGGTTGCATCAAGATCCAGTGATCTGCATCACAAAAAAGCGGCCCGCCGGTCGCACGGGCCGCCTCATCGAAGCCACGGGGTCAGCGTAGGTGGCGATGGCGGCGACTGCGACGAGTGCACAGTCACCGGCGCCGTCCCGGTCCGCGACAGCAAGAACCCCTCCGGTCCAGCCGTGATAGTCAGCGCGCCCGCCTGGCAGACGTTCGTCGACGGTCTGCGGTAGTACCGCTCGAACCTCATGTCGCCTGAACCCCTCTGACAACTCGAAGCGGCCCGGCCCTCGGCTGCCGCGGCGTGTCACTATGTGTGCGCATTGCGGATCACGACAGGGGGCGATGATGCGCGGCGGGCTGCATATCAGCGTGTTGGGCGAAGTGAGGGCCACGTTCCAGGACCAAGTCGTGGATCTGGGAGGGCTTCGGCAGCGGGCGGTGCTGGCCCTGCTGCTGGTGGCGCGGGGCGGGATCGTCACCAGTGACCGGCTGGTCGACGGGGTGTGGGGCGGGGCGCCGCCGCCGAGGGCGCAAGGCGCGCTGCACGCGTACGTCTCGCGTCTGCGACGCCGGCTCGAACCCGGACGGGAGGCCAGGTCCCGCAGCGGCTTCATCGTCAGTGAGGGCTCTGGCTACGTTTTGCGGATACCGGACGAAGCAGTCGACGCGTGGCGCTTCGAACAGTCACTCCAGCGTGCCGCCACGCTCACTGATCCGACCGAGGTGGTGCCGGTCCTCGAAGGCGGACTGGCGCTGTGGCGAGGTCCGGCGTTCGCCGAGTACTCGGCAGAGCTGTGGGCCCGAGGGGAGACCGCACGGCTGGCGGAGTTGCGCGAGGTGGCACGTGAGCGGCTGCTCGCCGCACGTCTGGAACGTGGTGAGGACGCGGTCCTCGTGCCGGAGATCGAGGCGCTGATCGGGCAGGATCCCCTGCGTGAGGAACGCTGGCGGCTGCTCGCCCTCGCCCTCTACCGTTCGCACCGTCAGGGCGACGCGCTGAGCGCGTTGCGGCGCGCCAGACAGATCCTTGCCGAGGAACTCGGCACCGATCCCGGCTTCGCTCTGCGCACCCTGGAAGCCGACGTTCTCGCGCAGTCACCCGCGCTCGACCGGCCGTCACCTGCCGGATTACCGCACCGGGAGGCACCGGCGACGCACCCGGACGGGACGCGGATACGGCCGGCCGGGGCAACCCGGCCGGCTTCCCCGGACACGGACGTACTGGTGGACCGGGATCGGCAGCTGGCCGAGCTGGGCGACTGCCTGGCCGGCGCGCTGAAGGGCAGGGCCGGCATAGTCCTCGTGGAGGGCCCCGCCGGCATCGGCAAGAGCCGCCTGCTCGCCGAGGTTCGCCGACTGGCCGCCGAACAGGAGGTGCTGACGCTGACCGCACGCGGCAGTCAGCGGGAGAAGGACTACGGATACGGCGCCGTGCGCCAACTCCTCGAACGCCTGGTCATCAGACGCGGCGGCGAACTGATGACCGGAGCCGCCGCCGCGTCCACCGCGGTCTTCGACCCCGACGCAGCCGACCACGGCCACCAGCCCGAGAGCTACGCGGTCCTGAACGGCCTCCACCATCTGGCCCTCAGGCTCGCCGCCGAACGCCCCCTTCTCCTGGCCATCGACGACCTGCAATGGTGCGACACCGGCTCGCTCCGCTTCCTGGCCCATCTCGCGGGCCGCCTGGAAGGACTACCCGTCCTCATCGCCGTCACCCTGCGCACCGGCGAACCCCACCATGACGGTGAGCTGCTGGCCGAACTGGCCGACAACGCCGCGGTCCTGCGGATCCATCCCACTCCGCTCACGCCGGCAGGCGTCGCCGATGTGGTCCGCAACGCACTGGGCGAGCCCCCTGACGCGGCGTTCGCCGCCGCCTGTCACCGGGCCACGTCCGGCAACCCCTTGCTGCTGCGCCAGTTGGTGCGGGCACTCCAGTCACGCGGGATCCGGCCCGAGGCGGCCCAGGCCGGCACCGTCATCTCCGTAGGATCCCGGGCCGTCTCCCATCTGGTCCTCAGCCGCCTGGCCCGGCTGCCCGCCAACGCTACGGCCGCGGCCCAGACGGTCGCCGTCCTCGGTGACGGAGCGACGCTGCCCGACGTCGCCGCCGTCATGGCAGTGTCCGAGAACGAGGCGGCGGACGCCATCGCGCCCCTGGTCCGCGCCGAGATCATCCGCGACCACTACCCGTTCGGCTTCGTTCACCCCCTCGTGGGAGACGCCGTCTACCGGGACCTGCCGCCCGGCGAACGGCAACTGCGCCACGAGCGCGCCGCCCGCATCCTGCACGCCGCGGCCTCACCCCCCGAGCAGACCGCGGCCCACCTGCTGCTCACGCCCCACCGCAGCGATCCCTGGGTAGTCGACGTGCTGCGCACAGCCGCCAGGGAAGCCGCGGCCCGCGGCGCCGCCGACGCCACCGCCACCTACCTCACCCGCGCTCTGCGGGAGCCGCCCAGCCCCGCCCGAAAGCCCGAGGTGCTCCTTGAACTCGGCCGCGCCGAGACCCTCGGCAACGGTCCCGCCGCGGTGGAACACCTGCGTCAGGCTTACGAGACGCTGACCGACCCGGCCCGCCGGGCCGCCGCGGCACTTCTCCTCTCCCGGATCCTGGTCTTCGCGGGCAGGCAGGGGCAGGCCACCGAGTTCGCCCAGCGTGCCGTGGCCCGGCTGCCGGCCGAGCTGACGGACGAGCGGCAGGGCCTGCTGGCGCTGGAGCGGATGAGTGCCTTCATGCACGGCCTGGACCGGCAGCCGTGGCGCAGTCCGCGGGATCCCGTCATCGACGGCGACGGATCCGGCGCCCGGATGCTCGCCGCCTACCTGTCCTGGGAAGCGGCCCAGGACGGGAGCGGACGCAGCGGGGCCGTCGCGCTCGCCCGCTTCGCGGTCGCCGACCGCGTACTGCTGGACGCCGGGGAAGAGCTGCTCTGGTACGCCGCCACCATCGTCCTGCACCTGGCGGACGAGGAGGTCGGAGAGCTGTGGGGCGCGGCACTGACCCGTGCCGACGAGCGCGGCTCGCTGTTCTCCGTGCTGTCGACCCACATGTGGCGGGGTTTCACACAGTGGGACCAGGGAGATCTCCGCGGGGCGCTGAAGTCCCTGACGGCCTCCGTGGAGCAGCACCAGGCCTGGGGCCTCGCACCCGGTGCCTCACGAGGCTGGGACTTCTTGACGGGAGTCCTGCTGGATCTGGGCGACACCGCCGGCGCCCGCGCGTGCCTGGAACGGATGCACGGCTTGGTCAGGGATGCAGAGGACACCCTCCTCGCCGGAGAGACCCAGGCCAGGGTGCTCATCGCGGAAGGGCGTTACGACGAGGCGCTCACCAGCCTGGACGCCGCCCGGCATCTGCGGCCGTCCGTGGTCAACCATGCCTGGTGGCCGTGGGCGCCGCTGCGCGTCCAGGCGCTGGCCGGTGTCGGCGAACGGACCGAGGCGGAGACGCTCGCCAGGGAACAACTCGCGCTGGCCCGTGCATGGGGCGCGCCGAGCATGGTGGGACGGACCTTGCGGATGCTCGGAGAGCTGCGCGGCGCCCACGGCGTATCCGAACTCCGGGAGGCGGTGGCGTTGCTCGCGCCCGGCCCCGCCCGTCTCGAGCATGCCCGCGCCCTGTACTCCCTGGCGGTCCACGGCCCGTCCCACGAGGCCGAAGCCGCCTTGTGCCAGGCGTACCCCATCGCTGAGCGCTGCGAGGCGGCCGGCCTCCTCCAGTCGATCGGCGACCTCATGGGCAGGCGTAGGTGAAGGTGGCCGACGCGTCCGCCGGGTCGGGCGAAAGGACCTCCAGGGTGGCGGTGGCCCGCACGGTCCCGTGGCCGTCGAAGGTCCAGCGCAGTACGACGTCCGTCCGGTGCGCGTTCCGGGCGACCCGCTGCCGGAGAATGCCGGAAACCGTGCCGTCGCTGCGCTTCCAGCGGTAGTTCACCGTGCCCGCACGGCCGTTGGTGCGCAGGGTGCCGATGACTGTGGCGGTGCCGTCGCAGGCCGGGCCCGCGGAATCGGTGTGGACGGTGGCTCCGGTCACGGTGAGCGCGGGTGCGTACCGCTGCCAGGCGAGACAGGCCGCCACCGCGATCAGTACGGCCGCCGGCAACAGCCGGCCGCCGAGGACGCCCCTGCGCGGCCGCCGTCCGTGGGGGACGTTCCCCGGCCTCGTGTCCGGGGACACGGTGCCGTGCCAGACGCTCGCCACCCGGTCGTCGGTGGTGTCCGTCGGGGCGGGGACTCCGGGGCCGAAGCGGTGCGCCTCCTCCGGCCCCGGTGCGACGGCTTCCGGAAGGTGGAGCGTGGCGGCGACGCCGGCGGAAGTCGGTCGCACGGTGCCGACGTCACCGGAACGCGGAAGACGCACGGTGTGCTCCTCGGGGCCGGCCCGAGGCGGATCCTGAGGTGTCGGCATCCGGCATCCTCTCCTTCGTACGGCGTGGAACCCCGGGCCCTCAGCGGGCCGGGTTGCAACTGGAGGGCGCTGGGACGGTCACGAAGGCGCCGTTGCCGGAATCGGCGGCCGGGCTGGTCGAGACCTTGACGCCGAGGTAGGGCAGGCGCTGCGGGGTGATGAACGTGTGGGTGTATCTGCCGGAGACCTGTGCCTGCCCCGCGGGAAGAGGGACCGGGTCGGTGGCGACCACCGTCCCGACCGCCCTGGCGGAGGAACTGGTGAACCAGATCAGGCTGAGCGTGCCGTCGGCGGCCCCGTCGGTCTGTACGGTCACTGAAGCCACCATGGCGCACGCGGAGCCCAGCGGCCCGCTCGCGTCGATCGTCACGGAGACGACATGGAGCCCCGACGCCGGGGTGGTGGACGGCTCGGTGCTGCCCCCGCTCGTGCCGCTCCCCGTGCCCCCCGAGGTGCCACCCCCGGTGGAGCCGGAGCCGGAGCCGGACGAGTCGCCGCCACCCCCGCTCGACGAACCACCGGGAGAGTCGTCCTGACCCGCGGTGCTGTCCGTGCCCGGCGGTGCCTCGTCCCCGGCTGAAGGCCCGTCAGCCGCCTCCTGCGCCGGAACGGACCCACTGGGCGGTCCGGTGGTCGACGGCTCGGCGCTCGCGGCTGTGGTGGCCGATCCACTGCTGGACGGGGAACCCGTCGTCGGGGCGCCTGTCGTCGGAGAGCCCGACGCCGCCACCGGCCGGTGGCTGCCCACGGCGACCGCGGTCACCGCGATCCCGCCCAGCAGCAGTGCGCCGGTCGCCACCCCGGCCAGAGCCTTCCCCCTGCGGTTCAGCGGCAGGCGGCTGCGTATGCCCCGTCCGGGGCCGGGGCCGGGGCCGGGGCCGGGGCCGGGGCTGGTGCTGGGGCTGGTGCCGGGGCCGAGGTCGGTGGTGGCCAGCGCCGTGGTGCCCGAGGCGCCGCCGGGCTCCGCAAAGGGAAACAGCAGGGGCAGCAGGGCCGCCAGTGCGGCGAGTCTGCGCTGTCCGCGTTCCTCCCAGTCCTCACCGTAAGCCGCTGCCGCCACGGCTTCGAGTTCGGCGACGAAGTCCGCAGCGCTCGCCGGACGTTCCCCGGGTGTCTTGGCGAGACCCCTGCAGATCAACGGGCGCACCCGCTCGGGGGCGAGTGCGTCCGGGACGGGCGCCTCCATGTGCTGCATCGCCAGCTCCATGACGGTCTCGCCGGCGTACGGCTTGGCGCCGGTGAGGCACTCGAAGAACGTGGCGGTCGCCGCGTACACATCCGTCGCCGGACTCGCCGGCCCGCCGGTCCACTGCTCGGGCGCCATGTACACGGGGGTGCCGGCCGAGTCGCCGGCTTCACCACTGGGCACGGCGATCCCGAAGTCCACCAACTTGGACGTCCCGTCCGCGGCGATCAGGACGTTGTCGGGCTTGTAGTCCCGGTGCACCACCCCCGCCGCATGGGCGGCGGCAAGGCCGAGCAGCGATCCCTTGAGCACGGCGAGTGCCGCCTCGGGCTCGGTGGCGCCCTCCTGCTCGAGCAGCGCGCGGAGCGGAATGCCGTCCACCAGCTCCATGACGATCGCAGCACCAGAGGATGTCTCCACGTACTGGTAGAACTCGACCACATGTGGGGACCGAAAGGTGCCCAGCAGCCTGGCCTCGGCGCGGAATCCGGCCAGGAACGCGCTGTCGCCGCGCAGCCGTTCCGAGAGGTACTTGATCGCCACCGGTGACCCGGTCTCGTCATGCCTGGCGAGAATCACCCGGCCGCTCGCTCCCGAACCCAGCTCCCTCGACGGCGTGTATCCGGGAACCGCCCACTTGTCCGCGCCGGACCCGTCGGATGCGGGGAAGACCTGCGGCCCGGTCATGCGGCGCGTCTGCATTTCTTCTGTCCTCGCTCTCTTGGATCTGCCTGAGTCGCCTTCCGCGCGCTTCATCCGCGTCCCGTCCTGCGACTCGCTTGCCCGCGGCCTCTCGAGCCGGGCGAGGGCAGTCCGGCGAGGCGCAAGGCCGAGCGTCGGCCGATCAGCACGAACCACCAGAAGGCGCAGACTCCGGTGAAGACCGCGCCCTGCGTGATCCACACCCATGCGGCGGTGCCCGCAGGGCATTCGGGTACGTCCACCTCGGAGACGTACGGCCCGCCCGAGACGCAATTGTCGGTGCTCACCGTCCTGTAGAGGCCGTACGCGAAGACGGCCAGGGACGCCAGCATTACGAATGCGGCGACAGTGCGCCAAAATATTTTCATTCCCGAAAGATACCGTAACCCTGCCTTATTCGGCCCTTTTCTTGCCGCATTCCGATCGAGCATCAGGAAAAGCCGTTCACTTCGGCCCAGCTGCGGGTGACATCAGAGCTCGCCCAGGATTCTCGCCCTGGCCTGCTCGAATTCCGCGGGTGTCAGGGCTCCTGAATCCAGCAGCACCTGCAGCCGTTCGAGCCTCGCGAGCGGATCGCCGGCCGGTGCCGGCGACTCGCCCGTGGAGCCCTGGTGGAGCGACAGGATGCGGATCACGCCCGCAGCCTGCTCGGGCGGGACGGCGTACGGGCGGGCGGGGCGAGGTCCGGCGACTCCGTCGTCCGGCGCGGGCGGGGCCGCGCCGCCCCGGAGACCCGCCCCGAGCAGAAATACGCCCAGGATTCCGGTGATCAAAGAAATCGGCAGCGTGAATGCCCACTTCGCGGTGCCCGCGGGGCATTCACGCTTTGATACGTAAACCCCACCCGACGAACAATTACCGGCGCGCGCCAGTTGGTAGAAACTGTACGCGGCGACCGCCAGGGAAACGAGGAGCAAAAAGCCGCCGGCACCGGCGCGCAGAAAAGATTTCATGATCCCGGACCCCCTGAAAAGCGCAGCTTGCGGTCGGGTGACAAACGTCGGCGTCCCGCCCACAGAGCACGGGAGACGACACCGGGGGAGAAGAGCTTCGTCGACGGTGCCATCAGGTTGGCGACACTGAGGAACGCGTATGCCGGCTTCGCATGCTTCTCCGCGGCTTGATGGACCCTGGCCACGTAGCCGTTCAGGAGACGGACCTTCGCGCTGCGCGGTCCCTCCACCTCCGGGTAGCGCAGGTCCGCGCCGACCGCGATGTCCCACGGTACGTCGATCAACTGCGCCGCCCTGGCGAAGAAGCGCCGCGGCAGATGCTGTCGTCCTTCCGCAAGGCATTCCCGCAGTGCGACGGCCTCGGTGGCGGCAACGGTCATGCCCTGTCCGTAAGTAGGAGTGAAGCTGCAGATGGCGTCGGCGAAGGCGAGGAAGCCCTCCGGCAGCCTGGTGAGTCGCTCGTACCGGCGGCGTACGCTGGCGGGCAGGCGCATCCTGAGTGGCGCGGTGATCGGTTCGGCCTTGCTGACCAGGTCGTAGATCTCGTCACTGGCAAGCGATTTGGCGAACGTCAGATACCCGTCGGCATCCGTCGGAGGGGCTTCGTCACCGACACCTATCAGCGTGACCGCCCAGCGGTCACCGTCTGTCGCGAGGGCGACCCCGCCGCGCCGCGACTCCGGCCAGGGGGCGACGAGAACGCCCACGAAGTCGGTGTCTCCCGCGACCCGCCGGTACTGCCTCGAGACGTAGGTCATGCCGGAGTCGATCCGGTCCTCGGCGGGCTTCTCGTAACCGATCGCGGCCAGCCAGGCCGGACCCCGATTCCCCCTGCCGGTGGCGTCGACGACGAGATCCGCTTCGATCAACTGTTCCTGTGACCGGTGGCCCTCCACAGGCATGACCGACACACCGGTGACCCTGACACGATCTGCCGAGGTCAACAGGCCGAGCGCCGTGTGTCGTTCCTTGATCTCGATGTTGGGAACGGCCGCGATCCTGCGGCGTGTGTACGACTCCAGCATCGGCCGGCTCACGGACAGGCCCTTGAGGTCGGACGCGGACCGCTGCAGCCGGCGTCCGTCGTTGACCCAGATGAAGTCGCGCTGGATGTCCAGCGGAGTTCCGCCACAGGCCGTCAGATCGGCGGTGAAGCGAGGAAAGAGCTGTTCGAACACCTCGCAGCCGCGAGCCAGCAGCCCATGACTGTGCGCCGCCTGCGGGACCCCCCGGCGGCTGTCGGCCAGGGTCGGAAGCGCATCGCGATCGACAATGGTGACCTTCTCGTAGAACTCGCTCAGCACGCGGGCGGCGAGCATGCCGCCGATGCTGCCGCCGATGACGACCGCGTGCCCCAACCGTCGTGTCACAAACAGTCCCTTCGGCGCTGATGGGTTCCGGTGGACAGGCCCCCCGGCCGAGCCCACTCTCCCCCGCCGCCTTGCGCATGACTTGCACCCGAGTCAGCCGGCCGGCGGCCCGCGGCCTGCCGCTGTCCCCGGCCGATGCAAGACCGGTGCAAGGCGTGTGCCGGATCTTCGGTGACGAGCAGCGAGGGACCGTGCGCACCGGCGCCGGAGAGCATTTCGCCGGTCCCTTTCCGCACCTGCGCCTCGAGCGACCGGGCCCGCCCCGGACGCTCGTGGACCACCTTCTGGCTTTGGGAGAACCATGCGAATACGCACGATCATCGCCGCCTTGTCGGGCGTCCTGGCCTTCGCCGCGCTCGGGGCCACGGCAGCACACGCGGCCGGAAGCGACGACAGCACCACGGTCAGCTCGGCGACGCACAACCCGCCCGGGTATGCCGTACCGCCGGATCCGTACTTCGCGTCGTGAACTGAACAGCGACCGCAGTTCTTGCTTCGCCCCGTCGGGTGTCACCCGGCGGGGCGAAGTGCTGTCAGGTGGCTGGTGCACGCTGACCGCCTTCGGTGCCCGCTCAGCTCCCCGCCATCTCCCACACCAGCACCTCGGCCCGTGTCACCCCGACCGCTTCCAGGTCCTCGGCGTCCGTGATGCGAGCCGCGTCGCCCGGGCCGAGGTCCTCGTCGGCGAGGCGGATCTCGCCGCGCACCACGTGTACGTAGACGTGCGCGCCGTCCGGGAGGGCCGTGCGCTCGCCCGGTGCCAGGCGGCGTACGTGGAGCATGGCGGCCGCGTCCGGGACGGCGTAGGGGGTGGAGTCGGCGATGCCGTGGACGATGTCGTACGAGGGGTCGCCGCCCGGGTCCCGGGGGGTCAGCCACATCTGTACGAAGGTGAGCGGTACGGGGCCGTCGTTGCGTTCGACGTGGCGGACGCCGGCGGCGGCGCTCAGGTGCTGGACGTCGCCGGGGCGGACCAGGGTCTCCCGGCCCGTGGAGTCACGGTGCGTCAGTTCGCCGTCGACGACCCACGTCACGATCTCGGTGTGGCTGTGCGGGTGCTCGTCGAACCCGGCGCCGGGGGCGAGCCGTTCCTCGTTGCAGGCGATCAGCGCGCCGAAGCGCAGGTTGTCGGGGTCGTAGTGCGGGCCGAAGGAGAAGGCGTGCCGCGACTCGATGCCGGCCGCCGGGTCGCCCCCTGGGTAGCGCTCCGCAGCGCGCCGTACGTGAATCACGCCCCCACGGTAGCCCCGCTCGCCCGGCGGACCGACCCGCACCCCGCCAGTACCTGCGGCCGTACCGATAAGGCAGTCTTGTCCCCGTGCCCGAACCCGTAACCGGTAAGAACGAAGCCGCAGTGCCCGCCGTCCACCCGCACTCCGCGACCCTGAAGCGACTGGAGAAGTCCTCCGGGAGTCTCGCCGCGCAGGCCATCGCGCGGATGGACGAGACGCTGCCGTGGTACCGGGCGATGCCTCCGGAGAACCGTTCCTGGATCGGGCTGGTGGCCCAGGCGGGCATCGCGGCGTTCACCGAGTGGTTCCGGCGCCCCGACGCGCCGCAGGCGATCTCCACCGACGTGTTCGGGACCGCGCCGCGCGAGCTGACTCGGGCCATCACGCTGCGGCAGACCGTGGAGATGGTGCGCACCACCATCGAGGTCATGGAGAGCGCGATCGACGAGGTCGCCGCGCCCGGCGACGAGAGCGTGCTGCGCGAGGCGCTGCTGGTGTACGCGCGGGAGATCGCCTTCGCGACCGCCCAGGTGTACGCCCAGGCCGCCGAGGCACGCGGTGCCTGGGACGCCCGGCTGGAGTCGCTGGTCGTCAACGCCGTGCTGAGCGGGGAGGCCGACGAGGGGGCCGTGAGCAGGGCCGCCGCGCTCGGCTGGAACTCGCCCGAGCATGTGTGCGTGGTGCTGGGGACCGCCCCTGACGGGGACTCGGAGCTGACGGTGGAGGCCATCCGGCGGGCCGCCCGGCACGCCAAGCTGCAGGTGCTGACGGGGGTGCTGGGCGAACGGCTGGTCGTCATCGCCGGCGGCAGCGACAATCCGCTCGCCGTCGCGAAGTCGCTGATCGGGCCGTATGCGGCCGGTCCCGTGGTGGCCGGTCCGGTGGTGCCGGACCTGCAGGCGGCGACCCGGTCCGCCCAGGCCGCGGCGGCGGGGCTCAAGGCGTGTTCCGCGTGGCAGGACGCGCCGCGCCCGGTGCTGGCGGACGATCTCCTTCCGGAGCGCGCGATCGCCGGAGACCCCAGCGCGCGGGAGCAGTTGGTGGAGGAGATCTACAGACCGCTGGAGGAGGCCGGCTCGGCGCTCCTGGAGACGCTCTCCGTGTATCTGGAACAGGCGAGCAGCCTGGAAGGCGCCGCGCGGATGCTGTTCGTTCACCCCAACACCGTGCGCTACCGGCTCCGACGTGTGACTGATGTCACCGGATGGTCGCCTTCCGACGTACGATCGGCGTTCACACTGCGCATCGCCCTGATCCTGGGGCGTCTGGCCGATGGAGACACCCCCTCCTAGAGTTTTGTCGGGGATCCACAAATCCCCTTGCTGTTCTTCGTCCTTGTCCCCACGGGCGGTCGCGGCCGTCCACAAGAGAGAGTGTGAGAGTGCTCGTACTCGTCGCTCCCGGCCAGGGTGCCCAGACGCCCGGCTTCCTGACTCCCTGGCTCGAACTCCCCGGTGCCGCCGACCGCGTCGCCGCCTGGTCGGACGCCATCGGGCTGGACCTCGCCCACTACGGCACCCAGGCCGACGCCGAGGCGATCCGCGACACCGCCGTGGCCCAGCCGCTGCTGGTCGCCGCCGGAATCCTGTCCGCCGCGGCACTGGGTGACATCACCGAGGTCGCACCGGGCGCGGTCGCGGGCCACAGCGTCGGTGAGATCACCGCCGCCGCCTTCGCGGGCGTCCTCGACGACACCGCGGCGCTGACGCTGGTACGCCGGCGGGGTCTGGCGATGGCCGAGGCCGCCGCCGTCACCGCGACCGGGATGTCGGCGCTGCTCGGCGGCGACCCGGAGGTCTCGGTCGCGCACCTGGAGAAGCTGGGCCTGACCCCGGCGAACGTCAACGGCGCCGGCCAGATCGTCGCCGCGGGCACGCTGGAGCAGCTCGCCGCGCTGAACGAGGACAAGCCCGAGGGCGTCCGCAAGATCGTTCCTCTCAAGGTCGCCGGGGCCTTCCACACGCACCACATGGCGCCCGCGGTCGACAGCCTGGCCGAGGCCGCCAAGGAGCTCTCGCCCGCGGACCCGAAGGTCGCCTACGTCTCCAACCGGGACGGGCGGACCGTCGAGTCCGGCTCGGAGGTGCTGGAGCGGCTGGTCGGCCAGGTCGCCAACCCGGTGCGCTGGGACCTGTGCATGGAGACGTTCAAGGAGCTCGGCGTCACCGCGCTGCTGGAGGTGTGCCCCGGCGGCACGCTGACCGGCCTCGCCAAGCGCGCCCTGCCGGGTGTGAAGACGCTGGCCCTGAAGACCCCCGACGACCTCGACGCTGCTCGCGAGCTCATCGCAGAGCACGCCTGACAAGGAGCCCGGAGCATGTCGAAGATCAAGCCGAGCAAGGGCGCCCCGTACGCGCGCATCCTCGGGGTGGGCGGCTACCGTCCGACCCGGGTGGTGCCGAACGAGGTGATCCTGGAGAAGATCGACTCGTCCGACGAGTGGATCCGCTCGCGCTCCGGCATCGAGACCCGGCACTGGGCCAACGACGAGGAGACCGTCTCCGCGATGTCCGTGGAGGCGTCCGGCAAGGCGATCGCCGACGCCGGGATCACCGCCGAGCAGATCGGCGCGGTCGTCGTGTCGACCGTCTCGCACTTCCACCAGACCCCGGCCATCGCCACCGAGATCGCCGACAAGCTCGGCACGAACAAGGCCGCCGCCTTCGACATCTCGGCCGGCTGCGCGGGCTTCGGCTACGGCCTCACCCTCGCCAAGGGCATGATCGTCGAGGGCTCGGCGGAGTACGTGCTGGTCATCGGCGTGGAGCGGTTGTCCGACCTGACCGACCTGGAGGACCGGGCCACGGCCTTCCTGTTCGGTGACGGCGCGGGCGCGGTCGTCGTGGGCCCCTCCGAAGAGCCGCACATCGGTCCGACGGTGTGGGGTTCCGAGGGGGACAAGGCCGACACGATCAAGCAGACCGTGTCCTGGGACCGTTTCCGGGTCGGCGACGTGTCCCGGCTGCCCCTCGACAGCGAGGGCAACGTCAAGTTCCCTGCGATCACGCAGGAGGGCCAGGCGGTGTTCCGCTGGGCCGTGTTCGAGATGGCGAAGGTCGCCCAGCAGGCGCTGGAAGCGGCCGGGATCACCGCGGACGACCTGGACGTCTTCATTCCCCACCAGGCCAACGAGCGGATCATCGACTCGATGGTGAAGACGCTGAAACTGCCGGCGCACGTCACGGTCGCCCGCGACGTGCGCACCACCGGCAACACCTCGGCCGCCTCGATTCCGCTCGCGATGGAGCGGCTTCTGGCGACCGGTGAGGCGAAGAGCGGCGACACCGCGCTCGTCATCGGCTTCGGGGCGGGTCTCGTCTACGCCGCGACTGTCGTTACCCTCCCCTAGGCACTCCGTGCCGGATCACCTCCGATCCGACGCGGGACCAGCAACACCTGCCGCTGACGCGGCGCACGCCAACCCTCTGAATCACTACGAAGGAGCGCCTGACATGGCCGCCACTCAGGAAGAGATCGTCGCCGGTCTCGCCGACATCGTGAACGAGATCGCCGGCATCCCGGTCGAGGACGTCCAGCTGGACAAGTCCTTCACCGACGACCTGGACGTCGACTCGCTGTCCATGGTCGAGGTCGTCGTCGCCGCCGAGGAGCGCTTCGACGTCAAGATCCCCGACGAGGACGTGAAGAACCTCAAGACGGTCGGCGACGCGACCGAGTACATCCTCAAGCACCAGGCCTGAGCCACCCGCCAGGGCCTGTCGCTCGGATCAGGCCGGCTGTGAGGCGCGGCGCCTCATGGCCGACGCCGGGACGATCCGAACGACAGGGCCTGGGGCCCGGTTGCCTGCCCCGCCACCCGGCGGTGGCGCCGTACGAATCCTCGTATCCGTTGGAGAAAGAATTCCCGTGAGCCCGACCAACCGCACCGTGGTCGTCACCGGTATCGGCGCAACCACACCGCTGGGTGGCGACGCAGCCTCGACCTGGGAGGGTCTGGTCGCCGGTCGTTCCGGCGTCAAGCCCCTGGAGCAGGAATGGGCCGCCGAACAGGCGGTCCGCATCGCGGCGCCGGTCGCCGTGGAACCCACCGAGGTCATCCCCCGGCCGCAGGCCCGCCGCCTGGACCGCTCGGCGCAGTTCGCGCTGGTCGCCGCCAAGGAGGCGTGGGCCGACGCCGGCTTCGAAGCCAAGGCCGGCGAGGACCCGAACGTCGACCCGGACCGGCTCGGCGCCGTCATCGCCTCCGGCATCGGCGGCGTGACGACCCTCCTCGACCAGTACGACGTGCTGAAGGAGAAGGGCGTCCGCCGCGTCTCCCCGCACACCGTCCCCATGCTGATGCCGAACGGCCCCTCGGCGAACGTGGGCCTGGCCGTGGGCGCCCGTGCGGGCGTGCACACGCCGGTGTCCGCCTGCGCGTCGGGCGCCGAGGCCATCGGCTACGCCATCGAGATGATCCGCACGGGCCGCGCCGACGTCGTCGTCGCGGGCGGCACGGAGGCGGCGATCCACCCGCTGCCGATCGCCGCGTTCGGCAACATGATGGCGATGTCCAAGAACAACGACGACCCGCAGGGCGCCTCGCGTCCCTACGACGTCGCCCGCGACGGCTTCGTGCTCGGCGAGGGCGCCGGCGTGATCGTCCTGGAGTCCGCGGAGCACGCCGCCAAGCGCGGCGCCCGGGTGTACGCCGAGGCGGTCGGCCAGGGCATCTCCGCCGACAGCCACGACATCGTGCAGCCGGAGCCCGAGGGCCGCGGCATCTCGCACGCCCTGCAGAACCTGCTGGACCGCACCGACCTGGTGCCGGCCGAGATCGTGCACGTCAACGCGCACGCCACGTCGACGCCGGCCGGTGACATCGCCGAGCTGAAGGCGCTGCGGAAGGTGTTCGGCGACGACGCGGACCACATGGCGGTCTCCGCCACGAAGTCGATGACCGGTCACCTGCTCGGTGGCGCGGGCGGTGTGGAGTCCGTGGCGACGATCCTCGCCCTGTACCACCGGGTGGCCCCGCCGACCATCAACGTCGAGAACCTCGACCCGGAGGCGGAGGCCAACGCCGACATCGTCCGCGGCGAGGCCCGCAAGCTGCCCGTGGAGGGCCGTATCGCCGCGCTGAACGACTCGTTCGGCTTCGGCGGGCACAACGTGGTGCTGGCGTTCCGTACGGTCTGACAGGCGCCGCCAGAAGCATCGAGGGCCCCCACCTGCCGGTGGGGGCCCTTCGCGTGAGCGGCGTGAGAGAGAAGCGTGGGACCGGGAGGCGGCGCGGCAGGTGGTCAGACGACCTGGTGCAGCCAGCGCACCGGTGCTCCCTCGCCCGCGTACCGGAACGGCTCGAGCTCGTCGTCCCAGGGCTTGCCCAGGAGTCTGGCGATCTCCGCCTCCAGGTCCGTCTCGCCGTCCCGGGAGCGGGTCAGGGCGGCGCGCAGGCGGTCCTCGGGGATGAGGATGTCGCCGTGGATGCCGGTGACGGCGTGGAAGATGCCGAGGTCGGGGGTGCAGCTGTAGCGCTCGCCCTCGGCGGTCGGGCAGGGCTCGGCGGTCACCTCGAAGCGGAGCATCTGCCAGCCGCGCAGCGCGGAGGCCAGCTTGGACGCGGTGCCCGGCTGGCCCTGCCAGGAGAACTCCGAGCGCCAGGTGCCCGGCGCGGCGGGCTGCCGGATCCAGTCGAGGCTGACGCGCGTGCCGAGCACCCCGGCGACGGCCCACTCGACGTGCGGGCACATCGCGCGCGGCGCGGAGTGCACGTACAGAACTCCACGTGTCGTCACCGGGACCTCCGGGCAGAGCGGGACATCTTGCGAACTTGCGGACGGCCGTGGCCGGGCGGGCCACGTTGATGGCGAGGCTACCGTGCGACGGCGCGAGGAGTGTGACGTACCGTCGGAGCCGGTGCCGGGAAACGTCCGCCATTCACCCGGCAGGACGCTTGTACGGGTGCCGGTGGCCGCACCGGGTGGAGGCCGGGAACCCGCGCGCGTTGTCATGGAGGGGGACTTTTCTGACGTCGACCGAGGGGATCAGCAGCGGATGCGGAAGCCCGGCCACCGGTCACGGACCGTGCTCGCCGCCGTGACGGCGGCCGTCCTCGGCGTCGCCGGGTGCGACGCCGTCGGTGGCGGCTCCGCCGGGCAGGACGGGACGAAGGCGCGGGCCGCGAAGCCGTCCGCGCGGCCGGCGCCGGTGTGGGACGTCAGCCCCGCCTCGGTCGCGGCCGTCGGCGACTCCATCACGCGCGGTTTCGACGCCTGCGCGGTGCTGACCGACTGCCCGGAGGTGTCGTGGGCTACCGGCACCAGTCCGCAGGTGGACAGTCTGGCGGTGCGGCTGCTGGGGAAGGCGAAGGCGGCCGAGCGCAGCTGGAACTACGCGGTGACCGGGGCGCGGATGGCGGACCTGCCCGGGCAGGTGGCGCGGGCGGTGACGCGCAGGCCGCAGTTGGTGACGGTGATGGCGGGCGCCAACGACGCCTGCCGGGCCTCGACCGACGCGATGACGCCGGTGGCCGACTTCCGCGCCGACTTCGAGCAGGCGATGGTCACGCTGCGCAGGTCCCTGCCGAAGGCGCAGGTGTACGTGTCGAGCGTGCCGGACCTGAAGCGGCTGTGGTCCCAGGGGCGCACCAACGCGCTGGGCAAGCAGATCTGGAAGCTGGGCCTGTGCCCGTCGATGCTGGGCGACGCGGACGCGCTGGACTCGGCGGCGACGCTGCGCCGGGACACGGTGCAGAAGCGGGTGGAGGCGTACAACGCGGTGCTCGGGGAGGTGTGCGCGAAGGACCGCCGCTGCCGCTTCGACGGGGGCGCGGTGTACGCGTACCGGTTCGGCACCGGCCAGCTGAGCCACTGGGACTGGTTCCACCCGAGCGTGGACGGGCAGGCCCGGCTGGCGGAGATCGCCTACCGGACGGTCACGGCGAAGAAGCCGTGACCCGGCGCCCCGGCACCGGGCGCTCTGCCGGATGTGCCGCGTTGTGCCGTCAGGCGGCTGCGGCGCCGTCGTGGCGGGCCGCGCAGTTCCCCGCGCCCCTTCGGGGCGCCACCTGGCCGCGGCGGGATTCGCCCGGCCGCTTAGGATTCCGCTCATGAGTGAACACTTCGGCACACTTTCCGACGGCACACCGGTGCACCGCTGGACCCTGGAGCGGTCGGGCATACGGGTGCGGGTGCTGTCGTACGGCGGGATCGTGCAGTCGGTGGAGGTCCCGGACCGGGACGGGCGCGCCGGGAACGTGGTGCTGGGGTTCGCCGGTCTGGACGGCTACCTCGCGCACCCGGAGCCGTACCTCGGCGCTCTGATCGGGCGCTACGCCAACCGGATCGCGGGCGGCCGCTTCACGCTGGACGGGGTGACGTACGAGCTCGCGCTCAACCCCCCGCCGAACTCGCTGCACGGCGGCGAGCGCGGCTTCGACAAGCACGTGTGGGACGTCGTGCCGGTGGAGCACGGGGTGCGGCTGAGCCGGGTCAGTCCGGACGGCGAGGAGGGCTTCCCGGGCCGGCTGGAGGTCTCCGCGACGTACGCCCTGGACGCGTCCGGCGCGCTGCGGATCGCGTACGAGGCGGTGACGGACGCGCCGACCGTGGTGAACCTGACCAACCACAGTTACTTCGACCTCGGCGGCTCGGGATACGCGGGCGATCACGAACTGCGGGTCGCCGCCTCCCGCTTCACGCCCGTCGACGAGCACCTGATCCCCGCCGGGCCGCCGCGCGAGGTGGCCGGCACCCGCTTCGACTTCCGGCGGGCGCGCGAGATCGGCTCCGGTTACGACGTCAACTTCGCGCTCGACGGCGGGGTGACCGAGGCCGCCCGGGAGGTCGCCGAGCTGTACGACCCGGTGTCCGGGCGGGTGCTGACCGTCTCCACCACCGAGCCCGGTCTCCAGGTGTACGCCGCGGACCACCTGGGCGAGCCCTTCTCCCCCGGCGCGGGCGTCGCGCTGGAGACCCAGCACTTCCCGGACTCCCCCAACCGCCCGGACTTCCCGACGACGGTGCTGCGGCCGGGCGAGGTGTTCCGTTCCGAGACGGTGTACGGGTTCGGGGTGCGCTGAGGTCCCCCACGGGCCCGCTACGGGGCGGCCGCGGTGCCGATGTCGTCGAAGACGACGGTGGCCGCGTCGGTGTCGGAGGTGCGCACCGTCACCGCCAGCCGCCAGTCCCCGGGCGGGGACAGCCGGACGATGCCGGACCAGTGCCCGGGGCCGGCCGCGTGGAGTTCCGTCGGCAGGGGGCCGAGGGCCGGCGCCGACAGCGACCAGGCCGCCGTGACCTCCTCCGCCCGTACGGGCTCGCCGGCGGGATCCGAGAGCCGCAGGTCCACCTCGGCTCCGCCGTCGGCCCGCCGGGCCACCCGGACGGAGACCGTGCCGCGGCCGTCGGGGCTCCCGGTGTCGTAGCCGGCCGACATCCGTACCCGCGAGGGGACGGACGACGCCGCGGTGGCCGGTGTGTCCGCACCGTGCGGCGGGGCCGAACCGGACAGAAGAGTCGACAAGGTGAGCACCACGGCGCCGATGGCGGTCTCGACGGCCAGCGTCCGCCGCATGCCGCGCAGCGCCTGTTCCGCCGGGCGGGCGTTCTCCCCCGTGGCGTGCGTACGGGTCCAGCGGCGCGCGAGGCGGGCCGTCGTCAGCAGGAGCAGGACGGTCAGCACCTTGGCGACGAGCAGCCGCCCGTAGTCGCTGGTCAGCAGTTGCCCCGGGGCGCCCAGCCGGCGCTGCGCCTGCAGCACGCCCGTCACCACCAGGATCGCGACGCACCAGCCCGCGGCCGTCGAGAAGCGGCGCGTCGCCGCGGCGAGCGACTCCGGCCGCTCCCGCCGGGCGAACAGGCGGATCAGGGCCACCAGCCCGCCGAGCCACAGCCCCATGGCCAGCAGATGCAGCACGTCAGCGGTCAGCCCCAGGAGGACGTGGCGCCCGGTGGCCGCGTGGCCGGCCTCGCCGTAGGTGACGGCCACGGCGGCCAGGGCGGCCGTCACCGGGAGCGCCCGGCGCGGGACGGTCCGCCAGGAGGTCACGGGACGCGGCAGGTTCCGGGACACCGTCACCAGCAGGAGACCGGTGAGCAGGGTCCGGGCGGCCGTCGTCAGGCCCGGCCGGCCCGTCAGCGCGGGGCGGAGCAGTGCGGGATCCAGCAGGGCGCCCGGCCCCGCCCCGGCCGCGTACGGCCCCTGGGCGGCCAGCCCGGCGCACGCGGAGGCGATGACGACCAGCCCGCCGTTCACGGCCAGCCGTCGCAGCAGGCCGCGGCCGGTGCCGTCGGGGACCAGCAACAGCATGCCGATCGCCCCGGTGAGCAGTGCCAGACCCGCGTACCCCACCCCGCGTGCGACGGCCACCGCCGCCCCGAGCAGGGGGTCGGAGTCCCGGTCCGCGCCCGCCGGAGGGCCCGGCGGCCGGTTCGCCCCGGCCCCGTCCGTCCGGCCGACGGTGAAGGTGAAGGCGCCGTGGACGGGGTGCGAGTCCGCGGACACGGCCCGCCAGGAGACCACGTACGTGCCGTCCGGGACACCTGACTCGAGGGGGACGGTGAGGGCGCCGGGCCGGTCCGGCACGGCGGCGGTGTGCCCGGTGTCGGCCCGGCTGCCGTCCGGGCCCAGCACACGCAGCCCGTCGCCGGTGACCTCGACCGCCTCGCTGAACCGCAGGGTCACCGCCCGCGGCGCCCGGTCGAGGGCCGCCCCGGCCGCCGGGGTCGTGGCGAGGAGTTCGGCGTGGGCCCGGGCCGGTGCGGCGGCCGTCAGCAGCAGGACGAGCCCCACGGCCGCGGCGGCCAGGGCGCGCATCAGCACGGGCAGTTCGGACGGCGGGCGCAGCAGCCCCGTCCGCTCGCGCCGCCCCGGCCGGCCGGTTCGCCGGACGACCGGTACGGCCGGGACCGCCGCTGTCCGGGAGTTCACCATCCCCGCGGTCCAGGGGACCTCTTCGCGGCGCGCCGGCGCGCCGCGACCGCCACGAGGAGACCCGCCAGGCCGGCTGCGGCTCCGGCACCGCCCAGCACGCGCGCGGTGACGTCCGCGGAGCCGCCGTCCCCGGACGCGGCGACGGGGGCGGAGACGTTCGGCGCGTCCGTGCCGGCCTCGCCGCTTGCCGCCCCGGAGGGCTCGCGCGTGGCCGACGCCTCGTCAGCGTCGGTGCCCGCGGCGGGGGTCAGCGCGAGGACGGGCGCGGGGTGTTCCGGCTCCGTCCCGTTCGCGGCGGGCTGCTCGATCCAGCGGACGACTTCCCCGTCGTCGTAGGTCTGCAGCGCTTTGAAGACCATCTGCTCGCCGTGCTCGGGCAGCGGGCCGAGGGAGACGTCGAACTCCTGGAACTCGCCGGGGCCGATCCTTCCGCCGGTCCAGACGATCCGGGAGACGGCCTCGCCGGTCTTCTTCCCGTCGTCGACGAGCGGCTGGTCCAGGTGCCGTTTCTCGGTCCTGACGGTCCATCCGGGGACGGGCCGGACGGACACGGAGGCGAGCGGCCGGCCGGCCGGCAGGACCACCTCCACCTTGGTCGTGGCGGCGTCGGGGCGCTCGTCGGGCACCCGGAAGGTGAGCCTCGCCCAGCTCCCCGCCTCGGCGCTCTGCGGATCGATGCCGACGTGGGCGGCGGCCGCGCCCGCCGTGCCCAGCAGGACCACTCCCGCGGTCACACAGGTCAGGGCGGTCAGGGCGGCTCGGGATCGGGTGGGACGCATGGGCCTTCTCCGTTCGATGGGTACCGGCCGCAATATTTACCATAATTAACAGATCAACTTTGGCGGCCCTCAATACCTGAGTGGATACACCTGACCAGGGGTTATTTGAAGCCGACGGGAGATATATGGGGCGAAACGGCGCACCGTGTGATGTGCGCAACATGTCCAGCCGTAAATTTCTCTGATAAAAACCATTCCATCATCCGAACCAGCCCGAGGAAGGCCAGCATGTTGAGGACAAAGGCGCTGGTCGGCGCCGTCTCCTTCGCGGTCGCGGTCGCCGTCCCGTGGTGGTCCGTCTCCGCGGAGACCTCCTCCGCCCCCGCCAGACCGGCCGTCGACACGGCCGCGGCGGACCACGGCGGCGCCGCTCACGACGGCTCGTCCACCACCTCCACCGGCGGGGACACCACGGCCACGGACACCCAGCAGCACGACTGGAAGTCCATGGACAAGGAGATGGCCGAGCGCGACAAGTCGTTCCCCGCCAAGACGGCGGGCAAGGGCGCACAGCTCATCAAGCCCGAGATCCTGAAGGACGGGACCAAGCGGTTCACGCTCACCGCCAAGCCGGTGAAGTGGGAGGTCGAGCCCGGCAAGACCGTCGACGCCATGTCGTACAACGGCATGGTCCCCGGCCCCACCATCCACGTCGACGTCGGCGACAAGGTCGAGGTCGTCCTGAAGAACCAGCTACCGGAATCCACGGTGATCCACTGGCACGGGATCCCCATCGACAACGCCATGGACGGCGTCGCCGACATCACCCAGGACCCGGTGGTCCCGGGTGGCTCCTTCACCTACAAGATCAAGGCCGAGCGCGAGTCCGTCGGCTGGTACCACTCCCACCACAACGGCACCGAGCAGGTGACCAACGGCCTGTGGGGCGCCTTCCTGATCGGGAACGTGCCGTTGCCGGACCGCACGAAGGTCGCCCAGGAGATACCGATCGAGCTGCAGGACTCCGGCAGCATCGGACTGACCCTGAACGGCAAGTCGTTCCCCGCGACCGAACCCGTGCGCGTCCGCAAGGGCGACTCGGTCCTCATCCACTACGTCAACGCGGGCACCATGGCGCACCCGATGCACCTGCACGGACTCGACCAACTGGTCGTCGCCAAGGACGGATTCCCGCTGAAGAACCCCTACAAGGCGGACACCGTCCTGGTCGCCCCGGGTGAGCGTTACAGCGTGCTGGTCAACGCGAACCGGCCCGGCAAGTGGGCCTTCCACTGCCACATCTTCCCGCACTCCGAAGGCAAGACCGGCATGTTCGGCATGTTCACCGAGATGATCGTGAGCTGACGACCCGGCCGGCGTCTCCCCCCTGCCCTCCCCGCCTCCTCGAGACTGGAGTAACGCCGTGTCAGTCAGCACGGACCCCCCTCGGACCACCCCCGATCCCCAGAAGAGACCACAGATACTGCAGCGGGCCCTCACCCCCTTGGTGCCCGTGATCGGCGCCACGCTGGCGCTGGGCCTCGTCATCGGCCTGGCTCTGGTCGGCATCTTCCAGCCGCAGTCGTCGTCCGCCGCGACCGCGCCCGCCGGCGGCGCCAGCGCCGTGCCCGCGGCGGCGCCCGGCGCGGGCAAGACCATGACCTTCGACATCGAACTCGGCGACCTCTACGTCAAGCCGTCCTCGATCGAGGTCGACGCCGGCGCGAAGGTCAAGCTCAACGTCGTCAACAAGGGCGCCATGGACCACACCCTCGCCCTCACCGGCGAGGACACCCCGCTGATCAAGCCGGGCGCCGCCACCACCATGAACTGGGGCCCGATCAACGAGCCGACCCAGGCGTGGTGCACCGTCGAGGGCCACAAGGCCGCCGGCATGCTGCTCGACATCAAGGTGAAGGGCGTGGCCGCCGCCGATTCCGGCGCCGGCGCCGTCACCAAGGCCGACCCGAACGCCGGCAACGCCAAGATCGACGCGAACGCCGCGCCGTCCGCCGACTGGAAGGCCGTCGACCCGACGGTCCGTCCGGCCGACGGTCAGCGGGTCCATCAGGTCGACCTGCACGTGCGGGAGAAGAAGGCCGAGGTGGCGCCCGGGGTGACGCAGACCCTGTGGACCTACAACGGCACCGCGCCCGGCCCGACGCTGCGCGGCAAGGTCGGTGACACCTTCCGGGTCAGGCTGACCAACGACGGTTCGATGAACCACTCCATCGACTTCCACGCCTCCAAGGTGGCGCCGAACGTCCAGATGCGGCCCATCAAGCCGGGCGAGTCCCTGATCTACGAGTTCAAGGCGGACTACGCGGGCATCTTCACCTACCACTGCGGCGCCGCACCGATGATCCACCACATGGGCAACGGCATGTTCGGCGCCGTGATCGTCGACCCGCCGAACCTGCGGAAGGTGGACAAGGAGATCGCCCTGGTCCAGTCCGAGCTGTACCTCGGCCCGCAGGGCAAGGCGTCCGACCTCACCAAGATGATGGCCGGCACCAACGACGGGGTCGTCTTCAACGGCTACTACAACCAGTACGTCCACCAGCCGGTGAAGGTGAAGGTCGGCGACCGGGTCCGCGTCTGGGTGGACAACGCCGCCATCAACGAGCCCCTCGCGTTCCACACCGTCGGCCTGATCTTCGACACCGTGTGGAAGGAGGGCGAATACCTGCTGAAGCCGGGCAGCCCGGACAAGGGCGGTTCGCAGACGCTGGACCTGTCGACCACCCAGGGCGGTTTCGTCGAGTTCACCGTCGACAAGGCAGGCACCTACACCTTCGTCAACCACATCATGAAGGACCTCTCCCGCGGTGCGGCGGGCCTGCTCGTGGCGGGCGACGCCCCGGCGGAGGCCCACTGACCATCCCGAACAGGCGCCCGGCGCACGCGTATCGCGTGTGCCGGGCGCCGGCGCGTCCGCCCTCGCCGAAACCCGTCGCGACCCTCCCCTCCCTTGTTACGCTGGAGAAGAATTTCTCAGACCAATTACATTTCCACGATTCTTTCGGACGTTGATGCCATGGCTCCCGTTCAGCCATCCGACAGTCACCCCGGTCCCGCGGGCGGCGCCTCCCGGACGGCCATCCTCGAAGCCCTGCGTCACGCGGAGGGTCCGCTCACCGTGCAGCAGCTCGCCGAGGGCCTGGGGCTGCACGCCAACACGGTGCGCTTCCACCTGACCCGGCTCACGAAGGACGGCCAGGTCCGTGAGGGGCGTGCCGGCCTCGGCGGTCCCGGCCGCCCCAAGCTCACCTACGAGGCCACCACCGGGAGGACGACCGGCTCCACCGGGACGGCCGAGCGGGAGGGCAACGGCTACCGGCTCCTCGCCCAGATCCTGGCCGGCTATCTGGCCGCGACCTCCGACAGCCCGTCGAGGGACGCCGTCGCGGCAGGGCAGGAATGGGGCCGTCATCTGACCGAGCGCCCGGCCCCGTTCTCGTCCATCTCCGCGGAAGACGCCTTCGACAAGATCACCGCTCTGATGGACGGCCTCGGTTTCGAGACCGAACGGAGCGACGACCCGCCCCTGCTGCGGGTCCACCGCTGTCCCTTCCGCTCGGTCGCGGCGGAGCGCCCGGACGTGGCGTGCTCGGTGCATCTCGGCCTGATGCGCGGCGCCCTTCAAGAGATGGGCGCCCCCCTGCACCCCGCCGACCTCAAGGTCTCCCACTCCCCCGGCACACCCTGCCTCGCCTTGTTCGAACGCACCGGCAGGGCCGCGCCCGGCACCACGCCGTCCCAGCCCCTGCAGCCCCGCATCGGCGAACCGGAGACGGTCACACCGCCGAACGGCGAGTAGGCGTCACGGGGCCCGGGGGGGGGGGGGGGGGGGGGGGGGGGGGGGGAGGGGGGGGGGGGGGGGGGGGGGGAGGGGGGGGGGGGGAGGGGGAGAACGAGAAGAGAGGGGGGAGGGG
>NZ_JBVIIE010000051.1:0-3903 GCF_055569945.1 Streptomyces sp. NPDC031340 | reverse complement strand
ACGCCCCCCCCCCCCCCCCCCCCCCCCCCACACACCCCCCCCCCCCCCCCCCCCCCCCCCCCCCCCCCCCCCCCCCCCCCCCCCCCCCCCCCCCCCCCCCCCCCCCCCCCCGGCCGTGTGGCTGCCCGTGCGGCACGGCTGCCGGGACGGCACGAGCCCCGGCCCAGGGGTCAGGTCCCGGGCCGGGGCTGTCTGTGGGGAGACTTGTCCCGGATCAGACGTTAATGGCCGCCGTGATCCTGCGGTCCGCTATCGAGCGTCCGACCTGGATCTCGTACGAACCCTTCACAAATGTCCAGGCCCCGGTCTCCTCGTCCCAGACCTCGAAGGCGCGGCGCGGGAGCGTGACGACCGCCTCGGCCGTCTCGCCGGGCGCGGCCGTGACGTCGGCGAACCCGGCCAGCCAGCGCGCGGGCCGGCCGGCGTCGGGCTCGGCCGGGGCCAGGTAGACCTGCACGACCTCGCGGCCGGGGCGCTCGCCGGTGTTGCGGACGCGGACCGTGGCCGTCGTACCGTCCGCCGTCCCGTCCACGTCGACGGACTCGTACGTCCAGTCGGTGTAGCCGAGACCGTGGCCGAAGGGGTACGACGGGGTGCGGCCGGCCTTCTCCCAGGCCCGGTAGCCGATGAAGACGCCCTCGGAGTACCGCAGTTCGCCGTCGACGGGGGTCACCTGGGTGACCGGGGCGTCGGCCAGGGAGCCCCAGGTGGTGGGCAGCCGCCCGCCCGGCTCGTGGGCGCCCGTGAGGACGTCGGCCAGGGCCGCGCCGCCCTCCTGGCCGGGGAACCAGCTCAGCAGCACCGCGGCGACGTCCTCGCGCCACGGCATCTCCACCGGGGAGCCGGAGTTGACGACCACCACGGTGCGGGGGTTGGCGGCGGCGACCGCGCGGACCAGGTCGTCCTGACGGCCGGGCAGCGTCAGGTCCTTGCGGTCGAAGCCCTCCGACTCGACGCGCTCGGTGGTGGCGACCACGACGACGGCCGTGTCGGCACGGCGGGCCGCCTCGACCGCCTCGGCGATCAGTTCGTCGGGGTCGCGCCGCGGCTCCTGGTGGGCCAGGGCGAAGCCGACGACCTTCAGGGGGGCGTTCTCGTGGAAGGTGATGACGTGGGTCAGGGAGACCTCGACCGTCTCGCCGGCGGTGAGTTCGGCCTCGGCGCGGGGCACCGGGGCGCCGAAGAACGCCTCGAAGGGGTCGTCGTCGGCGGCGGGGCGCTGGACGTCGTCGTAGTACGTCGTGCCGTCGACGGTCAGCCGGAAGGGGCCGGTGCCCTTGACGCCGAAGGTGTGCGTGCCGGACTCGCGGGGGGTGAAGGTGCCGGTCAGTTCCACGGTGTGCAGGGTGTCGTGGGTGACGCCGTCGGGGAGGTCCGAACCCATCCACTGGATCTGGCCGTTGGGGGCCGAGCCGGTGCCGAGGACGTTGCCGTCCGCGTCCCGGCACACCGCGCGCAACTCGAACCCCTGGTCGGCGATGGCGAGTTCGGTGTCGGGGTCGGCGCCCACCGCGTAGTCGACGGCGCCGTCGGGGAGGGCGGCGGTGAGGCCGTCGAGGGGGGAGACGATGCGGGACGGGAAGACGGTGGCGGAGCCGCCGCCGAGGACGCGGGCGTCGCGGGCGGCGGCGCCGATCAGCGCCACGGTGCCGGGTTTCAGGGGCAGGGCGCCGCTTTCGTTGCGCACCAGGACGAAGGAGCGGCGGGCGATCTCGCGGGCCAGCGCGCTGCCGTCGACGGTGTCCGGCAGTTCGGTCACCGCGGGTTCGGCGCCGGGCAGGAGGCCGACGCGGGCGGCGAGCCGCAGCACGTTGCGGACGGCGTCGTCGACGGCGGACTCCGCGACCTCGCCGTCGCGCACGGCCTGGGCGAGCGGTGGGCCGTAGACGGTCTGCGGGCCGGGCATGGCGACGTCGAGGCCGCCCTCGACGGCGCCCTTGGTGGAGCGGGCGGCCGTCCAGTCGGAGACGTTGTAGCCGTCGAAGCCCCATTCGCCGCGCAGGACCTCGTTCACCAGGTAGTGGTGCTCGGTCATCGTGGTGCCGTTGACCGTGTTGTAGGCGGTCATGATGCCCCAGGGGTGGGCGTTCTCCACGATGATCTCGAAGGGGGCCAGGTACAGCTCGCGCAGGGCGCGTTCGCTCACCAGGTTGTTCACCGTGAAGCGTTCGGTCTCGGCGTCGTTGGCGACGTAGTGCTTGACGGTGGTGCCGACGCCGCCCGACTGGACGCCCGCCACGTAGCCCGCGCCGATCAGGCCGGTGAGGTACGGGTCCTCGCTGTAGGCCTCGAAGTGGCGGCCGCCGAGCGGGGAGCGGTGCAGGTTGACCGTGGGGGCGAGCAGTACGTGGACGCCCTTGCGGCGGGCCTCCTGGGCGAGCAGCACACCCGCACGGCGGGCGAGCCGCGGGTCCCAGGTGGCGGCGAGCGCGGTCGGGGAGGGCAGCGCGACGGAGGGGTCGTCGGCGGTCCAGCGCACGCCGCGGACGCCGATCGGGCCGTCGGACATGACGAGGGACCGCAGGCCGATCTCCGGCAGGGCGGGCAGGGACCAGGTGTCCTGGCCGGACAACAGCCGGGCCTTCGCGTCCAGGTCCAGCTTGCCGAGGGCCGCCTCGACGGCCGCCTCTCGGGCCTCGTCGGCCGGTGGGATTCCAGGGGTTCCCGCCATCGCGGTGCCTCCTCGTCGAAGTCCGTGCAGGGCCTCCATCGTGCATCGATTACCTGTAACACGGTAGGTTTCGTTACATTGCCGTTATATTCGGGGTGGCCGGATGACGTACGGTGACGCCATGAACGCGAGGGTCAGGAGCGAGGAACGGCGCACCGAGATCGTGCGGGCGGCGCTGGAGGTGATCGCCGAGCGCGGCTACCGGGGCGCGAGCCTGGCCGCGGTCGCCGAGCGCGTCGGGCTCACCCAGCAGGGGCTGCTGCACTACTTCCCGACCAAGGACGCGCTGCTCGTCGCGGTCCTGAAGGAGCGGGACCAGTGGGACGCGCTGCCGGACACCCGGTGGCGGGTCGATCTGCTGGCCGCGCTGGTGGAGTACAACGCGATGCGGCCCGGCATTATCCAGACCTTCTCGGCGCTGCTCGGCGAGAGCGTGACGGAGGGGCATCCGGCGCGCGAGTACTTCACGGAGCGGTACCGCAGGGTGCGCGAGAGCATGGCCGCCGTCCTGCGCGCCGAGTACGGCGACCGCCTCCCGAACGGCCTCACCCCGGAGCGCACCGCCCCGCTGCTGGTCGCGGTGATGGACGGCCTGCAGTACCAGTGGCTGCTGGACCCGGAGTCGGTGGACATGCCGGGGGCGTTCCGGGACTTCCTGACGCTGCTGGGCGAGGCCTGAACGCGCGCGCTACTGCCGCCAGATGACGGCCAGCGTCTTGCTGACCGCGCAGACCAGGGCGAGGGCGACCGCCCACGCCACGGCCCCGGCGGCGAGCAGCGCGGCCACGCCGGCGCCGAACCACAGCAGTTCGAAGCCGACGCGGGCCGCGCCGTGCACCGCGTGCGGCGCCTTGCGCGAACCGAACCGTCCCCACAGCACGATCAGCACGGCCGGGGCGCCCAGGCCCAGCAGCCAGGCCAGGGGCGCCGCCACGTCGCGGGTGAAGCCCCAGTAGCCGACGGCGGCGAGAGCGCCGAGCTCGATGAGGAAGAGGACGCCCAGGTTCGCTGCCTTCATCTTGAGTTTTTACCTTAGGTTCGTCTTCTGTCGCGGTCGGTTTGCTGCTTCATGGCCACGGGGTGCCGCTGGCGTGGGGGGCGGGTGGTGCCTTTGGGGCGTCCGGGGCCTGGCGTGGCGGGTTTTGGCTGTTTGGCGGGAGTGCCGAGTCGGCGTGCCAGGCGGGCAAAACTTCGCCGGACTCGTCCGGGTGTCGGTGTTCGGCCTGCGGGGG
>NZ_JBVIIE010000050.1:0-63627 GCF_055569945.1 Streptomyces sp. NPDC031340 | reverse complement strand
GAAGGGGAAGGAAGAGAAGGGGAAAAAAAACCCCCCCGCGCTCTCTCTTCCCCCCCCCCACCCTCCCCCCCCCCCCCCCCCCCACCCCACTCCGTCCCCCCCCCCCCCCCCCCCCCCCCCCCACCGCACGTGTTCGGTTTTGCGCAGCATCAAGAAGGCGTTCGGTGGAATCGGCAAACTCGACGACTGCTCCGACGACTTCGGCAACGAGCATCTCGCCGGGCTGGGCCTGCACGGCACCCTCGACCCGCTCCTCGGCTGAGCGGACGACGACACCCTGCTCAAAGGAAAGAGACGTGACCTTACCGGACGAGGGCGCCCCGCGGGCCGGACACTACGAGTGCACCTTCGAGTTCCAGCCCGGCTGGATCAACCTGACCCTTCAGGAGGGCACCAAGGCCGAGGCCAAGGCGCTGGCCACGGAGGTGGTGAACCGCCTCAACCCGCTCGGCCCGGAAATCGAGAAGAGCGCGGTCTTCGACGACATGGTCGAAAGGGCCGTCGACCTCAACGAGGAGTTCCCGACCCTGGCGGCGGCGTACTACACGGAGGCGGGGGAAGCACTCGCCGATCTCTCGGTCGACGGTTACAGCGACGAGGGGGTGCCCCGGCCGAGCGCCGAGGAGGTCACCCCATTGCTGCTCCAATGGGGGAACGCCGAGGCCATCGGTGAACCGCAGATCACCCGTCTCGAACTGGCCACCGGACCGGCGGTGCGGGTGCAGTCGCTGCTGAAGGTCAAGCGCATGCTCGGGCTCGGCCGGAAGCTTACGGAGTTCATCCGGTACGCCGTCTTCCCACCGCATATGCAGACGCTCATCGTCGTCACGGTGACCTGGGAGAAGATCGCACTCAGCGCCGAGATCACAGAACTGGCCGACGAGGCCGTGCGGACCATGCGGATCAATCCGCTCCCCACCGGGACATTGCGCTGGCGGACCTGACCTTCCACGGTGTGGACAACTCGTCGCACCTCAAGAAGGCCCTGCGCACCGGCAATGGTCGGAGTCGCCGTGACGGTGCTGTGTTGATCACCGGAGCCCGCCTCGCTCCGACTCTCAACCAGCGATGCCCCAGACGTCAGTTCAGCTCCTCGACCGGGTCCGTGAAGGAGATCGTCTGGAGCACGGTCGACATCAGGCGGTAGATCTCGGCCCAGTGCTCCATCGATGCCGTGTGCAGGGTGAAGATCGCCGTGTACGGACCCGTGGGAAAGGGGACGTGGACCTGAATCTGCCCGGTGAGGAGCTTCATCTCCTCGCCGTTGGCGGTCACCTCTGGACTGAGGGTGTACTCACGCAGGGTGATGCAGGACACCGCCGGGCCGCATGGCAGGTCGAGCCAGATGGCGTCGTTGTAAGGGTCGCTGGAGAGAGCCGCGAGCGTGCCTTGGGCGATGACGTCGGGGTCGGGGACTGCCTGGTCCGTGGGGGTGATGGCCACCGTGAGAGCGCATTGGGCAACGCCCTCCGAGGGTTCGTGTCTGATCACTTCGCCCTCTGGGCCGTCGTCCTCCGCTGTCGAGAACAGGCCCATCGCGGCATAGGAAAGACCTGTGTCGCCCATGAGTTCGGCGATGGCCGCGTAGTAAGGGGCGGCAGGCACCCATACGCTTTCATCGCCTCGGGAGTACAACTCGCGCACGAAGGCGCGGGCACCTTCGGCTCGTTCCTCGGGCGTGGCGGCTAGGGGCAGGGTGAAGAAGCCCTCCGGGGTGAGGAACCAGATTGGTGGCAGGTCCCCGTTGGCCGGGCTCATGTGCAGGGGGATGGTGAGGTCTGCGGAAGGGGTCATGTGGAGTGTGCGCCGTTCTGATCGGGCATGGGTGGGCGTTAGGTCAGCCGATCTTCTGCATGGCGTTCCATAAACCTGACTTCATTGCCGTTCGCGTCCATGACTGTATTCAGGCCCGAATGGCCGAAGAATGCATGGGTCGTGCTGGGCGCCAGGACTTCGACCCGGAAACAACCGCAAGGGTTGCGCTTCACGAGCGGCGGCAGTGCATCTGGGGCCTGAGCCGCAGCAAAGGATTCGGCAGTGCTCCGCTGAGCTGGTGTGAGGGAATCCAGTGGGATGAAATCCAGAGGTTCGATCAAGTATCGGGTGAGCCTTTCCCGCTTCGTGCTGCTCACTCTGGACCATGAGCCATCGATGAAGACGATCTTCGCGTCCCACCCGGTTTTGAAGTCGCGGAGCTCGACTTTTTCGATGCTGGATCGAGGAACTTCCCACAGAAACTCGTCATTGATGAGCTTGTCATTGTGTTTTACGTAGGGGAAGCCTACGATCACGAGCCGTCTGTCGGTGATGACGGCGTGCGTGCGATAGCGCTTGGCGGAGGAGCGACCAGGGTCCAACTGCCAGGGCAGAGTGCGAGCGATGGTCCCCGGTGCAGCCCACATCACAGGGAAGTCGTCGACCTCGTCCGCTTTGTCGTACGAGGTGTTTGTTCCGGTTTCGGAGGACAGCGCACCGCCGAGACCCCCTCCGTGTGAGGAGAGGAACCCCACGATGACGGCACCCGTGACGAGTGCGGCACCCTTGATGATGTTCCGGCCCGCAGTGCCGCCGACGGAGTGAGCGGTATACGTTGGCCCCTTGGGCCAGCCGGGCAGTTCACTCTGGATGTCGTTGCGTTCGGTATCTCGGAACCAACGCATTCCCCTGACGCGCATGGCTGTTCCCGTGGCGAAGCTGATGGGAGCGCGAGCGATGAGGGTCTCACCGGGTTCGGGTTGCCAAATACTCATTTCAAAGCGAACCTCCTTTGCGATGGCCGCAGAGCCGCCGCTTCACTTCTGCACATCGTCGCACCTTTTCCCACGGCAAGCTGAGCCGAAATCAGTCATCCGTGAGGTGCCCATAAATCTTGGGTGCCACCTTGATACCAGCATCGAGAGCCCTACCGCCGGCGCCGAACGGATCGATGCTCAATCCGAGCGCATTGATTCCCTTGGAACCGATCAACTGGCCTGGGTGATAGCCCGCATAAGCGACACCCCCCATGCGCGACATCAGGCCGCTGGTAGAGTGTGCGACTTCGTAGACTTCGTCTGACTTGCCTCCGATTTTTATCAGACCGGCCTTGCCGAGCCCTCCTGCGATTTCCTTCGATTCCTTACCGAATGAAAGAAGGACCCGCGCATTACCGATCTTGGTGTATTCAAACCCCTTACCGAGTTTTGCTGCGGTAGCCACGGCCTTGGCCTCGCCGACCACCTTCGCGCCCTTGCCGAACATCCCGATGCCCGGCAAGAGCCCCACCGCGTCGAGGCCCACCTGCATCCAGCTCACGTCGGCGCCGCCGGCCTTGGCCAATCCGTGAGCAGCCAGGGCCAGTCCACTGCCGATGAGTGCGGCCGTACCGAAGATGGCGGCGAGAGGCGGGAACGGAAGGGTGACGATGGCCAGCATGCCCAGCACGGCGGTGACGTCACTGAGGACGTCACCGATCTTTTTGATCAGATCGGCGTGTTCCTCGAGCCAGTCTCCGGTCGCGTCCCAGGTGTCCGCTATGCCCTTGCCCAGCTTGTCCCAGAATCCGGGCTCGTCCGGCGCGATGTCGGCGGCCTTGTCGAGTTCCTTGCTGATCTTCCCGGCGGCCTGGCGGTATTCCTCCTCCAGTTCGTAGACCTTCTGGATGACACCGTCCACCGCGCTGGAGGCCTTGCCCAGCTCTTCGCTGCCCTTGCCGCCGGCCTTCCCCTCGGCCTTGGCCTTGGCGTCGAGCTTTTCGCCGGCGCTCTTCTCCAGCCGGTCCGCTCGCTCCTGAAAGTCCAAGAGCTCGTCGGCCCAGCGGTGCAGGGCCCGGGAGGCCTTGTCGAAGGAGTCGTGGCTCTTGCGGACGAGCGGGGTGACGTCCTTCCCTATGTAATCGGTGAAGGCGATCGCGGTCTTGCCCTTCCAGGCACCGCACTCGATCCGTTCCAGCTCCCCCAGCGCAGTACCGAGTTCGCCGGCGAGCTTGCCCAGCCGCTTGGCGAGTTCCCGGGTGTCCTCCGCGCTCCCCGGGGTGGGGTCCCAGCCGATGTGCGGGAAAGCGGGCCGCTGTCCAGCCACGTCACTTCGCCTTCTTCTTCGGGGCCTTGAGGGATTCGGCCAGGTCCAGGTCGAGCTTGCCGAAGCTCTCCCCGATCATGTTGATCATCTTCACTGCGCCGTGCGTGTGCTTGCCGAGCTGCTTGATGCCGTAGGCCCAGTCGTCGGCGAAGTCCTGCACGTCCTCGACGAGTTTGCTCTCGCCGACGGCGGATGCGTCCGTGCCGCGCAGGGCGCGACGGGTGGTCTCCATACGGTCGCTGATGGTGGAGAAGGTCTTCTTCAGGTCCTGGAAGATCGTGTCTTCGAGGTGCAGATCACTCATGCGCGGTCCGGTTTCTGCGAGCGGTGGGCGGCTCAGCGCGATGCTGGGCGTCGCTCACGTTTGATCAACGGTTGACGGACTGGATCTCCTGCACGGTGACGGCCTGGTCGTTGCCGAACGTGCCGTCGGGCAGGTCGCCGCCCGCGCCGCCGGTGCCGGTCCACGTGATCTCCCAGGTCACTGTTGCCTGGAGCTTGAACGTACCGTCGCCGGAAGACCGGAAGTACTTGACACCGCACGGCGGAGCCGTGTCGGCCTTCCCCTTCGCGTACGGCTCCCCGATCGATCCGTTGCCGTTGATCGCGCAGTCACCGGACGCAGGGTAGGTCTCGGCGTCCTCCGTCCCGGGCCGGATCCATAGCGAAACGGGTCTCGCCACCGTGGTGGCCTGCATGTTCAGGCCAGGTGTGTTGATCGATGCCGTGACGGAGACCGGCTTGAACTCCCCCTTGTCCAGCCAGGCCCAGGTGGGAAGGTTGACCTTGGTGGTCCCGCCAGGTGCGAGCGTCACCTTGGTGCCCGGAACCTTGATCTGCTCGTAGGCAAGCCCGGCAAGGATCTCCGGAGTGATCGCGTTCTCCACGTCGGGGGTTTCGCCGTTCTCGGCCCAGAACGGGAGCGTCGAGTTGCACGCGGTCCGCTCGAGAATGGGGGCATTCGGGTTCTCGACGGCCCCCCACCACATTCCCTCGTCCTGCTTGTCGAGGTTATAGTTCTTGTACTTGCCGTCCTTGTAGATGTCCCGGAACTGCTGGGTGGCGTTCTTTGCGTAGCTCGGCTGGTTCGGGTCGGTCGTGACCTCTTTGTATCCCGCCTCGGTTTCCTTCGCGAACTGCTTCGCCGTCCAGCGGGGGGCCAGCCAGCAGGCGGGTGGTGCCCAGGAACTCCCCTTGACCGAGACAGGCCCCGCCGACGGGCCGGAACCGTTCTTCGAGGTGTCGTAGGAAATCGCCGCATACAGTCTGTCGTCCGAGAGCCCGGCGTGAGGGTCGGACGTCGTCGTTCCCTTGTCGATCGGGCCGCCGGCGAACGAGCCGTGGGCTGACGTGAGAAGGGCGGCGACCGTTATCCCGACGACCGAGAGGAGGCGACGCTTCATGCCTTGCACTGCGTGGCCTCCTTCTGTACCTGGATGTCCTGGGCGGTCCACAGGCCCTCGGCCTCCTTGGACGCCGTCATGACAATCTCGAAGAAGTAGTAGTCCTTCGCACTCGGCTGGGTCTTGAGGATCTTGTGCGACGTGACTTCCTTGCCATAGAACTTCGAGTCGTCGTCACAGAAGGAGACGGACGCGCGCTTGCCGTCGCCGGCCATGTCGACCTCGGCACGCGAATAGCGCTGAACTCCGGTGACGGTCCAGCCGCCGTCGACGTACTGCTTGATCTGCTTCTTGGCGTACGCCTGAGCAGTGCCGTCAGGGGTGGAGTAGAACTTGTACGCCGCGTCTTCCGCGTCCTGCTGGACGATGCCGTAGTTGATGGCGCGGACGAAGTTCTCCGCATCGCCGAGAGCCGCGGCCTTCTTGTCGTCGGAGGGCTCGACGCGGTCGAACACCATCTTGAAGTCTGCGGGGAAGGTCATCGTAGGACGCTTGAAGTTCGCTGCCTTCGACGCTCCCGGCGACGCGTGCGCCGTGGTGGCGGCGGTGTCGGCTCCAGCGATCTTGTCGTTGGCCTTGGCGCTGTCGTCCCCGCCCCCGCAGGCCGTCAGCAGGAGGGTTGCGGTCGCGGCGAGCGCGGCGGCGGCGGGTAGAGTGCGGCGCTTCACAGTGGACTCCCCGTGAGACTGAAGTTCGTCAAGAGCACAGACGTTATCGGTGGGGTTCCGGGTTTCGCCACAGCGAACAGGCCTGTCAGCGGCGGGTGTTCGTGTGCGGCGCGATCATGTGAAGATCTTGTGACGTGCTGTCCTGACGGTCTTCCGCGACTCCTCCCAAGTGACATGTGGTGGTTCCAGCCGACAGGGGCTCACTGGGCTGACCCTCGGCGGTCAGGACAAGCCAAGACGCATCTGCGAAGGGGATGCGGCCACGCAGTCCCTCGGATCACTTCTGAGATTCGGCCAGAGGCGACTCGAAGCTCGTGAGCCCGGCAATATTCCGGAGGATCGCTCGGTACTGGTCCCGCCGTTCCACTGCGGTGGTGCTGAGCATGAGTACTGCCATGCGCCTGCAGTCCGGGTGTGGAAGGTAGGCGTAGACCTGGAGCAGCGGGGTGCGAGGAAGACCTGATGCTGCGGAAGGGGTTCGTACGGTCTCACCCATCGAGGCAGGTCCGCATGGCAGGTCCAGGTATTCGATATGGGAATGCTGATCCGCAGTCGCCACGGCCCGTGCCGCACTTACGGACCGCGGCGACCAGGCGAGGTCCCGCCATGACACCGTGAAGAGGGAGTGCAGGGTTCTTTCGCTGCTTCCAGCTACGTCGTCCCGGTGCACACCGATGGAGCAGTGCACCGTGCCCACTTCACGGAGGGCGAGGAGAAGTTGCTGGCCTGATGCCAACTGAGCGATGAACTGCTGACGGGTCACTCCATCGGTAATGGCTTCGACCAGCGGGGCGAGTGCATTCCTGAGCCTGTCTGACTCGGCGGAATCGGGCGGTGCGAGCAGGACTTCGAGCGGGAGTTCGGTGAAGCCGCCGGGGACGGCGAACCAGATTCCAGTGCTGGGATCGTTGACGGAATCGTGGATGAAGACGCGAGGGTTCATGTCCGCAGAATTCACTGTATGGAAGGCTCAATAGTTGGCAGGTCGGACGCCTGCTCGGCGACTGCGTTCGATGTCTTCAGGGGTGACTCCCCAGTCGGTGACAGAGGACACACTCCCGTTCGCCCTCATCTGCTGATGCAGGAATCGGAAGCGGCGCGGCATCGCCCCGTCCGGTGAGGGCGCAGCAATCACCCCTATGAAACGCGGATCTCCCGCAAGCCACACCACGCTGATCTGAGCCTTTAGATCAGTCGTTGCCTTAGGAGCCATACGTCGGCCCCACCAGCCGACTCCCCAGTGTCGAGGGAACACCATGGGTAGTTGCTCTTCAGGACGGGCAGGGTTTGGGAACTCGAACCATCCGTACTGCCTGCCGACGACGTCTGTCCGGTCAGTGATTCCGTGCGGGATGTCACTGAACAGATGCCACGGGTAAATCTGCAAAACTCGCTTCGTACGAAAGACGAAAGGAATGGTGAAAATTTGAATGAAAGCTCGATAGAAACTATACAGCAGAAATGGAACAAAGAGCGCTGCGTAGCCGGGAGTCAGGAAAACCGCTAGGACCGCTAGCAGGGCAAACCAGAGGGCGATCCAGCCGAAAAAAGCGGCCAGGCTCGCTGCCAGGTATTTGAACCACGCGCGCCGGGTCGGCGGATGATGCCATGCCACGGGGCAGTCTGTCGGGTTCATGGGCGTCTCTTTATCCTCTGTGTCAGAACGCGTACTGGACGAGGTCAATCAGGGCACCGCTGTCGAGGATGCTCCTAACGCCGTCAATTCCGGTCGCGCTGTCCCCTGCTCCGTCATTGTCCAGCGCGTCCACAGTGCTTGAGGCCAGTCCGTAGCCAGCCGTCACTACGCCGAGTGAAGCCGAGGTGATCTCCACGATTTCCCCGGCCTTGGCGGAGTCGCGAGCACCGCGTACCACGAGGCTCAGGGCCGGATTACCGAGATCTGAAATGGCCTTCGCTTCACTCATCGTCTTGCTGCCCAGTGTTGTCATTACTTTTGCGAGAGTAACCGCTTCCTCACCCGCGCGTAGAGCGTACACAGTTCCGCGGACACCCATGCTCACAGCAGCAACACCGGGAACAGCTCCCAGGACATCGCCGCCAAGGCTGACGACATTTCCCCAGAAATCAGAGTCGAACTCGCCCTTCGTGACGCCATCCTTCAACGAGGCGAGAACTTCAGGGTCAGAAATCCGCATAGCAAGTGCGGATGCGCTCAATGCGGCCGCCGCCAGCAACAGTACAGCCGCGGCCGTGCCACCTGTGGCCACGAAAAGAGCGACGAGGCCGATGACGCCGGCCGTGAAACTCAAAATGTCGGGCAGATTTTCAGTGAACCAGTCGCTGAATTCTTCGAGCCAGCCAGGTTCATGGGGTGCCAATTTCTCCGTGGCATCGCGGATCTTGCCGGAGCGGTATCGGGCTTTCTCCTCATGTTCCGCAGCAAGTTTCTTTGCCTTTCCGATGATCTTGTCAAGCTCCGCTTGAGCCTCTTCCACCGCAGTGTTGGCACTGGCGAGTGCCTTCTGTGCGCTGCCGTGTCGGCTGCCCTTTTCGTTGAGGTCGGGATTGTTCTTCGCCTTTGTGGCGTGGCCCTTTGCTGCGTCTACGGCATCCTGCGCGTCCTTGGCCTCTTGCTCGAGCTTCTTTGCTCGACGCTGAAAATCTTCCAGTTCGCCCTCCCAGGCGTTCAGCTGTCGAGCGGCTTTGCGGATGGAATGTGCGGCGTTATTCAGATTGAGTGGAAGGGGGCCTCCATCGAGCTGCTCGCGAAACGCTACGGCCGCGTCGCCCTTCCAATAGCTTCCGTCCATCAGTGCCGTGACGAGCTCATGGGTCTCTTTCAGGACCTTCGCGCAGCTGCTGAGCTTCTTGTGAAGGCCGTGGACCGTATCGGTGTCCCCGGGAGTGGGATTGAAGCCCAAGTGTGGATAATTGGGGTTTGGGATCGAAGGAGAGGATTTGAGTCCCTGAGGAAGGTTGCCGTCCCGGGCTGCAGGGGAGTTGGCGGACGGGGACTGTTCCAGGCCCGGCGTATAGGTCACTTCGTGCCCTCCGCGTCTTGGTGCCTGGACTTCTTCAGGGCTTCTTCCAGCGCCTTGTCGACTTCTTCGTAGCTTTCCTTGCTCTTGCCGATGATCTCGGCAAGGTCTTCGGTTTGTTTACCGATCTCTGCGGTTCCGTATTTCCACTCCTCCTGGAAATCCTCGCACGCCGAGTCGAGGTCGTCCGTCCCCAGGCCTGTAACGGTCGCATCGCTGAGCGTCTTGCGCAGGCCATTGAGGGAGGTGCTGGATTTCTTCAGAAGCTTCATGAAATGCGCGAGTTCGTCGCCGTCTACAGCGAGACGGTCCGTCATATGGCGCTGTCCTCTCCCTGTTTAATTTCTGTTCCGGAGGGAAGTGCTCATTCGATCTTTCGCCATGAGTGCGGCCGGCAAGTTCTGGCCCACGGTTGAGATCCGTTTTGCCGGGTTCAGCGATTTACCGACTGGATCTCCTGCACGGTGATGTCTTGGTCGTTGCCGAAGGTGCCGTCGGGCAGGTCGCCGCCCGCACCGCCCGTGCCGGTCCAGGTGATCTGCCAGGTGATGGTGGCCCGGAGCTTGAAAGCGCCGTTGCCGGACGAGCGGAGGTACTTGATGCCGCACGGTGGAGACCGGTCGGCCTTGCCCTTGGCGTACGGCTCACCGATCGACCCGTCGTCGTTGATGGCGCAAACGCCCGAGGCGGGGTAGGTCTCGGCGTCCGCCGTGCCTGGCTCCAGTTTGAGGGAGATCGGCTTGGCGGTAGTGGTCGCCTGAATGTTCACGCCGACTGCGTTGAGCGAGGCGGTCACGGAGACTTCCTTGAACTCAGCCTTGTCCAGCCAGGCCCACGTCGGAAGATTGACCTTGGTCGTGTCCGTGGGCGCGAGGGAAACCTTGGTAGCGGGCAACTCGATTCGACTGTAAGCGAGTTCGGCCAGTATGCGCGGTGTGACCGCATTCTTCACGGGAGGAGTGTCGCCATTCTCGACCCAGAAGGGGAGTTCGTCACACTCCCAGGCACCGGGTTCGTCCAGGCGGTCCGGGTCCTGGACAGCGACCCACCAGCTTCCCTTGTCCTCGTCGTCCAGGTTGTAGTTCTTGTACTTGCCGTCCTTGTAGATGTCCCGGTACTGAGCCTGCGCCACCTTGGCGTAGTTGGGCTGTTGAGGGTCGTTGACGACTGTGTCGTACGCCTTGTCCATGGCCGCGGAGAACTCCTTGGCGGACATGGGCTCGTACCAGCACGCCGGCGGGGTCCAGTCCCCCACAGGTGTGACGGCCGAGGACGAGGAACGGCCGCTTCCTCGCGTGGAGCCGCTGAAAGTGATGCGTGATTCCAGCGTGCGGCCGTGACTCGAGCCCTCCTGCTTGGCACCCTCGTTGCCCTTGCCCAGGTCCACATCGGCGTACGCGGGGGAAGTGGAGAGCACGCACGCGACGGCAAGAGCCGTCGTCGGGATCCAGCGGCGACGAACGGTCACGATGTGCATGCGCTGTTCCCCCTCTCCGAGGTGAGCGTGGCGGTCTGCCAGACGCCCTTCGCGTTCTTCTCCAGGCGAGTGGTGTAGAGGAGGTATGACTTATTGGTAACCGGAGTCTTCTCGGCCTTGCCCGTCTTCCGGTCCTTGACGAAAGCCTTGCCCTCGAACGAGCAATAGGTGAGCGTCGCCTTCCCTGCCGCATACACGTTGACGGACGGCTTGAAGTAGCGGGTCTCCCCGGTCATGGACTTCTTGGCGTCGACGAATTCCTTCACCCACTGGGACGCTCCGACCAGGGCGTCTCCCTTGTAGTAGAAGGCCAGCACCGGTTCGTCCGCGTTGCCCTGCGTGATGGCGTAGCCGAGCGCATCGATGCGGTGGGAAGCGTCCGCCAGAACGGCGTCCTTGGTCGCGTCGCCGGTCTTCCAGCCGTCGAACACGTTGGTGACGTCATCCGGCAGTGTGACCTTGGGGCGCTGTGCTGAGTCGCTCGCACTCGCGCTCGGCGACGCCGTCTTTGTTCCGTTCGTGTCGGCTCCGGCGATCTTGTCGTTGGCCTTGGCGTTGTCGTCCCCGCTCCCGCAGGCTGTCAGCAGGAGGGTTGCGGTCGCGGCGAGCGCGGCGGCGGCGGGTAGGGTGCGACGCTTCACAGTGGACTCCCCGTGAGACTGAAGTTCGGCAAGGGCACCGACGTTATCGGTGGGGTTCCGGGTTTCGCCACAGCGAACACGCCTGTCAGCGGCGGGTGTTCGGGCACAGCGCGGTCATGGGAAGGCAGTGAAGGCCCCGGGCGTCGATGTCGGGGGTGGCGAGTATCGCGAGGGTGTTCTTGGCGCGGTCCCTGGCGAGTCTTTCGCCGTGGCATTCGGCGCGGCACACGCCTCTTCCGTTCACTCGATCTGGTGAAGCGGGCTTCGTGGGCAGTCCCGTCCCCGGTGCGGTGGTCTCCGTAGTGCCTTACCGGGCAGGCCGTGTGAGTGGTCCGTGCGGACTTCGTGGTCGTCTCGTGAGGGGTTGCTGGAGGCGGCCGGGGAGGGGCTGGGGATTGCGGCTGAGGTTCAACGGAGTGCCCGTGCGGCCGCATCACGTGCGGCAATCCGGTTTCGCGACAGCACAGTTCGGGGGGTGTGCGGGAATGCCGGGTAACTGGTCTGGCTTCAGGCTCGGTTGCAGGTGCGAGGGGGGTAAGTGGCGTGTAGCGGCTGGGGCGGGCGCGCCTTGAGGGGCTTATGTGCGGCTGATACGGTGCCATGGCTTGACAGTCACCCCGGCGATGGCTATTCGCCCAGGTCGGGTAGTACGTCCCGCACGTCCGGCAGGTCCGGCGTGTCTGTGTGCGGGCGGGCGCGGGGTGAAGTGTCCGATTGTGCAGGGGATTTGTCAGACGTGGCAGACGACGTCTTGGACGTACGGGGAGCGGTTGCGTGAAGATCCAAGAGCGTACGGGGGCGGGCGCGGGACGTTCCGTCGCTCCGGCTCAGCCGTCGGTCGGTGACCGGCTTCCCACGCCCCCTCGCGAGCGCAAACCCGCACTGGCCGCGCTGGCCGTCCTGCTGATCCTGGTCGGTGCGCTGGGCGCGACGACGCTGGTGCTGCAGGCGGGTGACCGCATCGAGGTCGTCAAGGTGACCAAGAAGATCCCGGCCGGCGGGTCGGTCACCGACGACAGCGTGACCTCCGTCATGGTCGCCCAGGACAGCGGCATCCATTACGTCGAGTGGTCCCAGCTGGCCACTCTGAAGAAACTGAAGGCCGTCAACACCATCCCCGCCGGAGTCGTGGCCGTCGGGGAGATGTTCGGCGACGACGCCGGTGTCCAGGAGGGCAAGGCGACCGTCGGCCTGTCCCTCAAGGCGGGCCAGTACCCGAGCGGGCTGCAGGCCGGGGACACCGTCGCGGCCTATCGGGTCGGGAGCGACACCAACTCAAGCAACGGCAACAGCAACAGCAACACTGGCACTGGCAACTCCGCGGCCTCCGCCGGCGGCGGCTCCGTGATCGTGGAGCAGGCCCGCGTCACCTTCGTGCAGTCGCAGAAGAGCAGCGACCTCGTCAGCAGCACGAACCTGCCGGTCACGCTGACCGTCGACAGTGACAAGGCCGCCTCGCTGGCCCAGGCCGCCTCCGACGGCGAAGTGGCCCTCGTGCTCGTCTCCGGCAACTAGAAGGCGGCTCCCGCACACCATGGCCCTCATCGCACTGGCCGCCGACAAGGGTTCCCCCGGCGTCACCACCGCGGCCGTCGCCCTCGCGGCGGTCTGGCCGCGCCGCGTCCTGCTCGCCGAGACCGACCCGGCCGGCGGCGACCTCGTCTACCGCAGCGCCGCCGCGCACGGCGGCCCGCTCAACCCCAACACCGGCATGCTGTCCATAGCGGCGACCGCCCGACGCGGGCTCGTTCCCGACCAACTGTGGGACCACGTGCAGCCGTTGAGCGGCGGACTGGAGGTGCTCGTCGGGCTGGGCATCGCCGAGCAGGCCGCCGGTCTGGCCGGGCTGTGGCCCACCCTCGGCCGCGCCTTCGCCTCGCTCGGCGACTCCCCGAACGCGCCCGCCGACGTCATCGCCGACTGCGGACGCGTCAGCGGCGACACCCCGGCCGTCGAACTGTTCCCGCACGCCGCGCTCGTGCTGCTGGTCTCCCGCACCGAGCCGGAGGCCATCGCCCGGGTCCGCGACCGCGCCGCCGCTCTGTCCGCCAAGCTGCACGGCGGGCCGCGCGGCGCCGCGAGCCTCGCCACCCCGCTGATCGGCGTCGTCCTGGTCGCCGACCCCGCCAGCGCCGGCAAGCTCGCGAGCCAGGTCAACGACATGCTCGTACACGCCCAGACCGGCGCCCGCGTCGTCGGCACCATCGCCGACGACCCCACCGGAGCGGACCAGTTGGCCGGACGCAAACGCGGCCGCCTCGACAAGTCGCTGCTCATCCGCTCCGCCCGTAAGGTCACCGCGGACCTCTACCAGCAGTACGGCGCCGCCTGGTCCGTGCCCGCGCACGGCAGCACCGCCCACAGCCCCGCGCACGGCCCCGTGGGCGGGCACGCGGGGGCCGGGGCATGACCGCTGTCGACCACCAGCTGGTCAAGCGGTTCCGGCAGGAGGCCGGCGACCGTATCGCCGAACAGCGCCGCCTGGACCAGGCGAATGGCGTCACGCCGATGTCCACCGAGGACGAACGGCAGTACGCGCGCGCCGTGATCGCCCAGATCCTGGAGGAGTACGCCCGCTCCGAGATCAACGCCGGGCGCACGCCGCTGGACGCCGAGACCGAGGAGCAGTACGCGGCCGCCGTGCACGCCGCCCTCTTCGGCGTCGGCCGGCTGCAGCCCCTCCTCGACAACCCCGAGGTCGAGAACATCGACATCAACGGGTGCGACCAGGTCTTCGTCGGCTTCGCGGACGGACGCGAGGTCAGGGGCGAGCCGGTCGCCGAGACCGACGAGGAACTGATCGAGCTCATCCAGGTGCTGGGCGCCTACTCGGGCCTGTCCTCGCGGCCCTTCGACTCCGCGAACCCGCAGCTCGACCTGCGGCTGCCCGACGGCTCCCGGCTGTCGGCCGTCATGGACGTCGCCCGGCGCCCGGCGCTGTCCATCCGCCGCGCCCGCATGGGCAAGGTCTTCATCTCCGACCTCGTCGGCAACGGCACCCTGGCCCCCGAGGTCGCGCACTTCCTCGCCTGCGCGGTCCGCGCCCGCAAGAACATCATGATCGCGGGTGCCACCAACGCCGGAAAGACGACGCTGCTGCGCGCCCTCGCCAACGAAATCCCGCCGCACGAGCGGCTCATCACCGTGGAACGGGCGCTGGAACTGGGGCTCGACACCTTCCCCGACCTGCACCCCAACGTCGTCGCCTTCGAGGAGCGGCTGCCCAACTCCGAAGGTCAGGGCGCCATTTCGATGGCCGAGCTGGTGCGCAGGTCGCTGCGCATGAACCCGTCCCGGGTCATCGTCGGCGAGGTCCTCGGCGACGAGATCGTGACCATGCTGAACGCGATGTCGCAGGGCAACGACGGCTCGCTGTCCACGATCCACGCCAACAGCTCCAGCGAGGTCTTCAACCGCATCTCGACCTACGCGCTGCAGGCGTCCGAGCGGCTGCCCATCGAGGCCAGCCAGATGCTGATCGCGGGCGCGGTCAACTTCGTCGTCTTCATCCAGCGGCGCAACGACTACCAGACGGGCGGCCGGCTGCAGCGCATGGTCACCTCCGTCCGCGAGGTCAACGGCGTCGACGGCCGTGTGCTGTCCAGCGAGGTGTTCGCCGAGGCCCCCGACGGGCGGATCGTCCCGCACGCGCCGATAGCGTGCCTGGAGGACCTGATCGCGCAGGGCTACCGGCCGACGGGGACGTGGGGTTGACATGACGTACCAGGCTCTCGGCTCGCTCGGTTCCATGGGCGGCCTGTTCTCCACGACCGTCCTGTACTCGATCGCGAGCGGCGTCGCCGTCGGCGGCGGACTCGCGCTGTTCGTGGTCGCCGTACGCGGTCTGCCCGCCAAGCCCGCCCACGAGAAGCAGAAGGCCGCCGAGCGGGCGGCCGAGCTGATCCGGTTCGCCGGGCAGCGCGGCTCGCTCGCGGCCATCGTCGGGCTCGTCGTGCTGCTGCTGACCCGCTGGGCGGTGGCCGGCATCGCGGCCGGCGTGCTCGTCTTCTTCTGGGACCGCCTCTTCGGCGGTGCCGCGGAGGAACGCTCGGCCATGCGCCGCGTGGAGGCCCTCGCCTCCTGGACGGAGTCGCTGCGCGACACGATCGCCGGCGCGGTGGGCCTGGAGCAGGCCATCCCCGCGTCGGCCCGCGCCGCCGCCCCGGTGCTGCGCCCGCACCTGGACGCCCTGGTCGACCGGCTGCGCTCGCGCACCCCGCTGCCCGACGCGCTCCAGCAGCTCGGCGACGAGATCGACGACGCGTCCGCCGACATCATCGTCGCGGCGCTCATCCTCAACGCCCGCCTGCGCGGGCCCGGTCTGCGGCAGGTGCTGGGCGCGCTGGCGAAGTCGGCGCGCGAGGAGGTCGACATGCGCCAGCGCGTGATGGCGCAGCGCGCCTCCACCCGCAGGTCCGTGCAGATCGTGGTGGCCGTCTCCATCGCGTTCGTGCTCGGCCTGTCCATCTTCAACCGCGACTTCGTGGAGCCGTACGGCACGGCGGTCGGCCAGCTCGTCCTCGCCTGCGTCTGCGGGCTGTTCGCGCTCGGCTTCTGGTGGCTGCGCAAGCTGTCGACCATCGAGACGCCCGAACGCTTCCTGGTCCGCGACGAGTCGGCCGTGCAGTTCGTCCGCCCGCGGACGCCCGCCCAGCCTGCCCAGTCCGACGAGGGGGTACGACGGTGAACCTGACGATGCCGGTCGTGGTCGGCGCGGTCCTCGGCCTGGGCGTCTACGTCCTGATCCGCGCCCTGATGCCGTCCAGGCGCAGCGCGGTCGCGCAGGTCGCCCGGATCGACGCGATGCGGGCGCGCGGCGCGGCCTACGAGTCGGCACGGACGACGTCCGACCGGGGCCGCCTCGGCTCGCTGCGGGCCGAGGTCGGCGCCCGGGTCTCCGAGTTCTACCTGCAACAGGGCTGGGAACAGCGGTCGTTGCGCGCCGACCTGGCCGTGCTGGACCGCAGCTGGGAGAACTTCCTGGCGACCAAGGTGCTGCTGGCGGTGGCCGGGCTGTTCTTCGGCCCGTTCCTGTTCGCCGTCGTCTGGACGATGGGCTTCAGCAGGAGCCCGGTCATCCCGGTCTGGCTGGCGCTGGTCTGCGCCCTGCTGTTCTTCTTCCTGCCCGACCTGGAGGTACGGCGGGACGCGGCCGACAAGCGTCGTGACCTGCGGCGGGTCATCGGGGCGTACCTGGACCTGGTGTCGATGAGCCTGGCCGGCGGCCGGGGTCTGCCGGAGGCGCTCATGGCCGCCGCAGAGGTCTCCGACGGCTGGGCGACGCGGCGCATCCGCAACGCCCTCGCCGACGCCCGCATCACGGGCCTCAGTCAGTGGCAGGCGCTGGGGCAGCTGGGCGAGGAGATCGGCGTGGAGGAACTGAAGGACCTCTCCGCGTCGCTGGCCCTGGTGGCCGACGACGGCGCGAAGGTCCGCGAGTCCCTCGCCTCCCGCGCCGAGACCATGCGGCACCGCGAACTCGCCGAGATCGAGGGCAGCGCGGGCGAGAAGTCGCAGTCGATGCTGGTGGCGCAGCTGCTGCTGTGCGCCGGGTTCCTGGTCTTCCTGATCTTCCCGGCGGCGGTGCGGGTGTTCCAGGTGTCATGAGCCGGTCGCAGAGCCCTTTCCGATCCGCAGCGCCGTATCCGATCCGCAGAGCCGTACCCGTTCCGCAGAGCCGTTCCGCAGACCTTCTTCGGACTTCGGACGATTTCGAGAGGACAACGCGTCATGAACGCACGTAACTTCCACACCGGCGTCCCGGCCGTGGACTTCCTGGTCACGTTCCTGCGCGGCCGTGTCGAGCGGGCCCGCTCCGGCGAACTGGACCGCGGCGCCTCCGCCGTCGAGTGGGTCATCATCTCGGCGGTCGTCGTGGCCATCGTGGGCGTGGTCGCGGCGATCATCAACCAGGCGCTGAGCGACGGAGCGACCAAGGTCGGCGACTGCATCAAGGGCGCCAGCGCGAGCAAGACCTGCTGAACGTCTCTTCGAGTCAACGGGGTTGTCGGTGCGCGTAGGTCGATGGACACGCCGCCGGGTGGAGGCCGCCTCCGCCCGCGGTGACTCCGGCATGACCGCGATCGAGTTCGTGCTGCTCACGCCGGTGCTGTTCTTCATGATCTTCGCCACGGTGCAGTTCGCCCTGTACTTCTTCGCCGACCACGTGGCGCAGGCGGCGGCCCAGGCCGGCGCCCGCAAGGCCCGTGCCACGGCGCACGACCAGCCGGGGGCGTGGCGCGGCGAGGCGCGGACCGTGGTCGACAGCTACATCGGCCAGCTCGGCCCGCAGCTGGTGCTGTCGCCGGACGTGACCATGCTCCAGCCGGACCAGAACACGGTGGGCGTGGAGATCTCCGCCCGGGTGCCGACCGTGTTCCCCGGGCTGGACCTGACGGTGCACGCGCAGTCGGAGGGGCCGGTGGAACGATTCGTACGGGAGGACGGGAACTGATGCCGTCGTCCTGCCCGGAGAAGCGTTGCCGCGAGCGGCTCGGTGACGACCGGGGACTGTCCACCGTGGAGGTGGTGATCCTCGCCCCGGTGATGATCCTGTTCATCCTGGTGCTGGTGGCGTTCGGCCAGTTGGTCGACGGCCGCGGGGCGCTCGACGGCGCGGCGCGCGACGCGGCCCGCGCCGGCTCGATCCAGAAGGATCACGCGACCGCGATGGCGGAGGCGCGGAAGGCGGCCGAGGCCGATCTCACGGACGTCTGCTCGGGCCCGGTCACCGTGGTGCAGACCAGCCAGGGCTTCGAGCCGGACACCATCTTCACGGTCGAGGTGAGCTGCCGGGTCCGGGGCCTGGCGATGCTGGGCCTGGACGTGCCCACGACCCTGACGGCGAGCTTCAGCTCGCCGCTGGACCCGTACCGGAGGACGGCGTGAGGGACCGTTGGGAACGCGTACGGGGCCGGCTGTCCTCCCGCCGCGCCCGCCTGGACGACCGCGGCTCGGGCGCCGGCGCGGTCATCATCTTCGCGCTCGTCTTCCTGTCGCTGTCGGCCTTCGTCATCGACGGCGGCATGTCCATCTCGAAGCGGGAACGCGCCGCCGACATAGCGGAACAGGCCGCCCGCTACGCCGCCCAGGACATTGACCGGGAGGCCCTCTACGACAACCAGGGCGGCCCGGCGCCGATCAACTACGAGAACTGCGACGCTCGCGTGAAGGCGTTCGCCCGCGAGATGGACATGTCCGGCCCGGACATCGCAGCGACCCACTGCGTGGCGGCCGATGCCCAACGGATCGAGGTCGAGGTGCAGTTGACGTACGCGCCGGTGTTCACCGGAATGTTCTACGGCGGCGACGTGGCCGTGCACGGACAGGCGGTGGCCGAGAACGAGGTCGGCTGACCCGCCCGGCCCACGGCCTCCTCAGTCGGCCTGGCTGTGCCCCTGGCCCCCGCCGCCGACCTTCCGCTCCTCCTCCTTGACCCCGTCGCGGACCTTGTTGGCGAGGTCGACATCGAGCTTCTTGAACTCGCGGACCACGGCGTCGGACATGTCGGCGAGCGCGTCGAGCTGCTGCGTGATGTCCTCGCGGCCGTCCTCCCAGTTGGACTCGAAGTCGTCGAGGGCGTGGTTGACGCTGCTGTCGCCGATGTCGTCCTTGTACGACGCGAACAGTTTCTTGGTGTGGTTGAGCCGCGTCTTGAGGGAGCGCAGCCGCTTGCCGTAGTCCTCGAGCTCGCTCAGCGGCAGCGCGAGGTCGCTCTTGCCCTTGCCCATCCGCACATCCCCCGATCTCGTAGTCTGGGCGGCACCGTACAACGAAACCACGTCGGCACACGGGGAGAACCGGACACGTCATGGCCCGCTACATGGAGACGCTCACGGTCGAGCGCGGAGGCTTCCGGATCAAGGTGCCGGAGTCGTGGTGGGAGTTCGACGTGCGGCCGGAGTCGCGGGACGACTCGATCCGCCGCATGGTCGACGAACGGGTCGCCCAGCACCCGGAGTTGGCGCCGCACCGCGACACCTACGTCACCTTCCTCCGGAAGGCGGCCGCGGACGCGTGGAAGTCGGGTGCGCTGTACTGCGGTTGCATGGCGGAGAGCTTCGGCGGGGACACGCCGATCACCGGCTCGGTGACGGTGTCCCTGGTCGGCGGCCGCACCCGGGACGGGGCGCCCCTGTCGACCGACCCGGCCGCGATCGCCGCCGGCCTGGCGCCCAAGGAGGCGAAGAAGGACGGCGACTCCTGGCGCAAGGTGACCACGGTCGACATCCCCGGCGTGGGCGCGGTGGCGCGTACGTACGGCATCGAGGACATCGCCGTACCGGACGACACCCTGGGCCGCACGATCCGGGCGGTACTGATGCAGACGTTCATCCCGGTGCCAGGCCAGGAGGGCAAGGTCGCGCTGGTGGCGGGCAGCAGCCAGGTCCTGGACCTGGCCGACTCGTTCTTCGACATCTTCGACGCGATCACCTCCACGTTCCGCTTCACGGGCTGAGCGGGGCGGATCTCCTTCTCACCGCCGACGTGTCCGAGGCGTTGCGGGTCGCGGAGGGGATGGCGGAGGAGGATGCCATGGCGGAAGACGTCTGGGGAACGGCGAAACGCAGGTATCCCGTGGGATCGACCGCCTGCGGGAGAGTCGAAGCCCGGTTCCCCTTCGGTGTGTTCCTGGAACTCGACGACGCTTCCGGCGTCACCGGCTTCGTCGACCTGCTGTCGTACAACCCGGACGGGACGATCAATGATCCCGCCGCGCCTCCGGTTCCGCTGCCCGAGGTCGGCGAGGCGGTCGAGGGCATCGTCGCGGTGCACGTCGACCGCGACAGGCAGATCCGTCTCCGGGTCGGTCCCGCGTTCTGGGAATCGTGACGTGCGGGGACGGTGGAACGGCTGGGCGGCCGAGCGGCTCGTGGAACTGACGGGAGACCAGGTCGAGAGGGTGATCAGCGATGACGTCCGGCTACGACTGGGAGACAGGCGAGGGTCTGTCAGGCATCGACGATCCTGCCGCGGTCGACGCCGCATTCGCGCGCGGTGAGCAGCACCTCGGCACGGCGGTGGTCGGGTTGGCGTTCACATGCCCACCGGCGGTGGCGTCGCCGCGGATCGTGCGGGCGATGCGGGTGCTGGACGCCCCTCGGAGAGAATCGGCATTCACTGCGGCGGGAATCGTCGCGCGCCTCCACGGCGAGCTCACACCGCCTCTGTACGCCGCACTGCGTGCCGAAGGCCCTGGTGGTGTCGCCGAGAACGCGATCAGGGACACGCTGACGTATGTGTCGTTCCGGAAGCTGCCGCCGTGGTTCAAGTGGCGATGGCTGCTGGCATCGGTGCGGAACACGCTCGAAGGCTGGTGGCTCCGCGCCCGAGGTGCGGTCGAGGAAGCCCGGCATGCCGTGTGCGGGCGCCGTTCTTGAGACCCGGTCACCATGATGCAGGGATGGTGTCCAAGACGGATGGCGATGCGATGGGTGAGAAGACCGAACCGGTCTTTTCGGTGTACCGGCTCCTGCCGAGCTTGAACGAGTACCAGGGGCTGCATCTCGACAGTGCGGACATGGATCGACTCATGCGCCGGCAGCGCAGCCGGGTCGGGGAAGACCGGCCCACCCGGATGCGTGCCGCACCCGTGCTCGGCCGACGCCTCGCGGAGCGTCTGGGAGACGGGCTGCCGGCAGCCGGCGGCCTGGTCCCCGTCGACATCGACGGCGCCGAGGACGATGGCGTCACGCCGAATGGTGTAACAGCGATCAACGCATAGTCCCTGTCAGCGAGGCCTTGTGAAGATCGGCGACGGCCCCCTCCGCGCGGTCACCGACGCCGTACCACGTCCGTAGCCTCAGCGCGCCGAGGCCGTAGGGTTCAAGCCCTTTTCCTTCTCGTCGATCCGCTGGATCACCATGCGCGTCACCGCCGACAAACGGTCTGCCGGCACGTGCGTTCCCGGCTTCCACGAGTACTCGATCCTGCCGATGACCGTGCCCTGCAGGAAGGTCGTGCCTCTACCCGCCCAGGACAAGTTGTCCTTCGGCGCAACGAGGTCGAGCGTATAGACGGGCTCTCCGGCCGGGCCTGGATAGCGCCCCATATCGTCCGACTTATCCCTCGTTCTGAAAGCTTGAGCCGCCGACCGTTCGTCGGAGAAAGAAACCAGGTGGATTCCGAGCTCTTGATCCGCAAGGTTGGTGAACGCGGAAAGACCCACTGCCCCAGCCCTGGCGCACCAGGCATCCGGCCACTCCTCGTCCTGACACTGGGAAGGCTCCTTCGCCAAGTCCCAGACATCGACCGTGCGTGCCTCCAAGTCGGCGGGCATGTTGGGCCCTGTGGGCAAAACGGACTGGAGTTGTGTCGCGTCCACGACCGGTACTCGTCCGCTGGACGGGCTGGCAGCGCCCCCGTCGGTCGGACCTGTGGCAGTCCCACCGCACCCGACCGCCGTGATGCAGCAAACCACCGACACGAGTACAGCACGCACTGAGCCAGGAAGGCGACCTGCCAACGTGCCGTCCACCAATGTTGATTCCCCCTTGATCACGGATGTCGATCTTGCCGCAGAGGCACCCGCCACTCAAGATCCGGATTCAGCCCCGGCCGGTTCCATCCATCAAGGAATGGCCTCGATCTTCCCAGGACGGAGGATCCGGAGAAGGAACTGTTCTCCGGGCGTCTGCGGGGCGGCCGCGAACACCTCTGGTTCTCCAACACTGATGTGTCCATCCCCCGTGACGCGATCAGATACCACGGTCCTACGTCGGGCTGGAAGGCGTAGCCACGAACCCGCCGTCATGATCCCGGCCCGTACGACACGAGGAACTTTCATGGATATCACCGGCCATTCCAGCGACTACATCGTGGACGCGTCCTTCCCCGAAGCCATGCGGCGTTTCGTCCTCCGCGGACAGCGGCGGTGGCCCGGGCTGTTCGTGAACGCGGAACTGCTTCCGCCCGCCGCGGCGACGGACTGGCGACTGCCCGAGGAGGAGGGCGACGATTTCTCGAGCATCGTCACCTTTTCCGCCGGTCAGGAGATGGAGGACTTCTGGGAAGACAACGGTTACGCCTTGGACAGTTCGGGGCAGGGGCCGTACGCCGTCTTTTACCGACTCAACGCGCAGCCGCTGCGGGCGAAGACGGTCCGCGACGTCACGGCCGGCTCACCCGAGTCCGCAGCGGCCGTCGAGGGGATCGCGCTCCTGATGTCCCGGTACTACGCCGTCAGCCTGGTCACGCCGGAGGATCCCGCTGTCGATCCGTTCTCCAGGGCTGTCGTGGACGACTTCGTGGCGTCCTTCGAGACGTCGAGAAGCGCCTGACCCGGCCCCAGGGCCTGGCGGCGAAGCCCACCCCGCTCCCTGGGGCACGTGAGCCGGCCGCACCCGGCGGGATACCGGAGACCGGGGCGGTGGCGGCGACGGGTGCCTGGGGAAGGCCCCGGAGAACGGAAGGGCGGCTTCAGGGCCTACGACCGGGAGCCGGAGACAACTCTTACGATTGCCTGACCCACTCTGTCCCGTTGATCCACGGGTAGGACCGCCGACGGCATGACCGCAGAATTCCTCATGAGCCTGGACGAAGGCATGCTCGGGTACTTCCGTGACATCGCGGACGAGATGACGTCCAGGTTCGGCATCGGGTACGCCGAAGCCGTGGCGAGGATGAACGAGCGGTACCAGGACGCCGAGATCTCGGCCTACCCCGACCTCATGTGCCACGAGCTCCCGGAGTACTGGGCCTACGGCCTGTACTACTACCCGGACGACTCCGGCCGCTTGCCGTCCGGCGACCAGGACGACGACGAGGGAATCGACACCTCCGCCCTCAGGGTCCGCCCCGCCCCGCCGAGGGACTCGCCGACCTGGACCCTGAGACGGTGAGGGGAATGTCGTACGACGTGTTCAGGGCCGCTCCGGAAACCGGAGCGGCGTGGGGTGAGCTGACACGGCCGGTACTCGACGCAATCGCGAGGTGCGATGCGGAACGGCTGGAGGTCGAGAGGGCCCGGGTCCCACCTCACATACGCGAGAAGATGACGGCTCCCGTGTATTCGGTGGCCGACCGTTTACTGGCCCGCCTGGACGCCGGCTTCCACACGGCCACCGTCCCCGACGCGGAGCGCACGCTGAGTTCGTGGGTGCGCCCGACGACGGACCGGCCCGATCCCGAACTCGGTACGTGGTGGGAACGCCGGCCCCAGGGCTTCGGCGTGGGTTTGATGTCGTCCGTTTTGATCACGTGAGGCCGAGAAAGGCAAGGGGCCGGGTTCGGTCTTGGGCCGCCACCTCCCTGAGGGGATATGGGTGATATTTACCGTAAACTCTCTTTTGGTTCCTTCGTGCTGCCCAGCGCACCGAAATGCAACCGCCAGTTGATCCTCGACACCATGACGAGGGGCACTCCCTGGCGGATGCGTGTTCCCGACCGAGTGGCACTCGCTTCGGTATCTCCCCGTGCACGTCATCGGAGGTCATCTACCCAAAGATTACTGGGCAGTTGACCTCAGGGTTTCGTGGTAGCGTCCTTGTCCGGAGGGACAGTGCAACCTGAAAGGGAAATCGTGAATACGGAGAAGATCGCCGCTCGCCGCCTCTCGCTGGAAGAGGTGACGAAGCTCGACGTGAAGGACAGGATCTTCGTTTCCGCCGACACGGCAGAACTCAAACTTCCCGACTGTTATGTCCCCGCTTTTCTGACCAAGTCCGGTGAGTATTTCGAGGGCGGCTCGATCACGGCGAGGACCGTATTCCAGGAAGAGGTCTCCTGTCTTCCCGACGACGAGAATGAAGCCGGAATCTACGTGGCTGACGAGAGTGGCTCGGTGACCATCGAGGTACTCCAGTCCGCCGGTGTCGTGCTGGATCTGGCACTTTTCGTCCCTGGTGGGGACAAGGGGGCCCTCACGGCCCTTTACGCTGCGGCTCGGCAGGCGTTCGGCGCCGACATCGTGCAGATCTGGCGCCAGAGCCTCAAGGAGGTTCCCGACGTGAAGGTCGACATCTTCGAGGAGCAGATTCCCCGGGGGCGCAAGGGGGGCGACAGTCCCAAGCGTGACCGTCGCGCGATCGACACCTACCCCACCCGTGCGGACTTCATCGAGTTCTCCGCGGGGTGGAAGCCGGTCGTTGAGATTCACCGGCCGATTGTTGACGACACCCCGACCATCTGAGGCGGCGGAACGCCGAAGCGCCGTTCCGCTCGATGACCTTGCGAGACAGACCGCCTGACCGAGATTGAACCCTGCGGTTCTTCAGGGCCGTCGTGGACGACTTCGTGGAGTCGTTCGGGACGGCCGGTCCGCCTCAGCGCGGGACGTGAGTGACCGTGTCCCGGAAGACTCCTTCCTTCAGGGCGTCGACGAACGCAGTGAAGGAAGGGGAAGGCAAGGAGAGGATCCCCTTGGCCGGGTCTTTCGAGTCGCGTATGGCTATGTGGGTGCGGCGGTGCGCTATCTCCACGCAGGCATCGCCCTGGCCGCCGCCGGAGTAGGACGACTTGTGCCAGATGCCGGGGGCCATCATGTGCCTACAGCTCCTTCGCCAGACTGTGAATGAAGTCGCGTGAACGTGCCGGTTCAAGCGACACCGCCTTCACCCTACGGAAGAGCGTTCGGTAGCGGTTGAGTTGGGCCTCGGCGTCGATGAACACGGGGCCGTTGGGCCCGTCGCGCACCACGGTGTCCAACTGGGGAACTCGGCCGCCCGCGTACACCATGGCGCTTCCGGCACCGCCGAAACCGTCCAGGTCGAAGGGGACGACGCGCACGGTGACGTGGCCGACTTCGGAGAGCTCCAGTACCTGGGCGAGCTGAGCCCGCGCCGCTCCCCGGTCGCCGACCCTGATGCGCAGCGCTGCCTCGTGGATCACCGCCTCGTACTGGACCGGAGAGGGGCGCTCGAGAATGACCCTGCGCTTCATCCGGTGCTCCACCCAGCGTTCGACATCGCTGTCCGGGTACTCCGGGTTCACGTACGAGAAGAGCGCCCTGGCGTAGTCGGGGGTCTGCAACAGGCCCGGGATGTGCAGGAAGTCCACGTCCCATCGATGGCTCGCGTAGTGCTCCAGTTCCGGCAGGTCCAGGAACGGGGTCGGCAGGTGACCGCGGTACTCCTCCCACCAGCCGCGCGTGCGTTCGGCCGCCATGGCCAGCAGAGCGTCGATCAAATCGGCGTCCACGCAGGCGTAGTTGGCGGCGAGACGACGTAGGCGCTGCTCGCTCACTCCCACGATCCCGGACTCGATCTGGCTCATCTGCACGGAGTCGGCCCCGATGAGTTCGGCGGCTTCTCGTGCCTTGAGTCCCGCGGCCTCGCGCAGTTTCCGCAGTTCGAGTCCGAGACGCGCCTGACGTGCGGTGGGCGGTTGGCGTCGCGGCATCGGGTTCCTCTCCGCCCCCGACTCCCGTGGAGGCTGTGACTCGTTCGGGGTGACATTACGACAGAGAGTTGCGGGGAGTTAAATTTAACTCCTACTGTCAGTGAGGCGTCGCACACGCTGCGAAATCCCGGGGCGCCGGAAGCGCACCGCTCCGTCGTGCCGTGGCGAGGTCCGCCGACATCCCTTTCTCTCGCAGGAGTTCCGTCATGCCTGAAAACGAGCCGTGGGAGTACTCCCTCTACATCCCGAACGACCCCCGCGCCGTCACCGTCTGCCGTCGCACCCTCCGTCTGATCCTGACCATGCATGGCCTCATCCGGCTGGTGGACACCGCGGAGCTGCTCGCGACGGAGCTGGTCTCCAACTCTGTGCGGCACACCAAGGGGCCCGCGGCGCTGCGGGTGCGCTGGGCGGCCGGTGTGCTGCGGATCGGGGCGTGGGACACCAGTCCTGAACCGCCGGTGCCGTCGGGGGTGTTGGAGCAGCCGGCCGGGGTGGAGGAGGGGCGGGGGCTGGCCCTGGTCCGGGCCTGTTCCGACCTGTGGGGGTGGCAGCCGCTCGCCAGGGACGGGAATCGTGGGAAGTACGTGTGGTGCGACCTCGTCGCGGCGTAGGTCCCGTTCGGAATCCATAAGATCTCGGTAGGCTCAGTACACCCCCCACCCCGCCGTCAACTCCTCCCACAACAAACCCAGGACACCCGCCATGCCGCGACGCCGCACATCAAGTTCGACGGGCAGCTCGACGAGCAGTCCGACGGTCCCGAGGAACCGCACCCCGCAACCCGTGCGCGTGCGGCGGCGCAGCTTCGGGGACTTCGTCAAGGCGCTCCTCGCGTTCGTCGCGTTGGTCGTCCTGGTCGTCGGGGTGCCGGGCGCGCTGGCCGTGTTCGTGGGGTGGCCGTTGCCGCACGGGGCGCCGAAGCTGGAGTGGCTCCAGCAGGAGATCACCGTCACGACGTTCCTGCACATCCTGACGGTCGTGGTGTGGCTGGCCTGGGCGCAGTTCACCGCCTGCGTGCTGGTGGAGGTCAAGGCAGCGCTGTCCGGCATCGGCGTCCCCGGGCGGGTGCCCGGCGCCGGCCCCAGCCAGTTGCTCGCCCGCCAGCTCGTCGCCGCCCTGCTGCTCGTCGGCGCCACCGCCGCCAGCCTCACGCCGGGGCTCTCGCAGCTCGGGCATGGCCTGGAGGGCAACCACAAGCCCGCTGTCGCCGCCGCCCAGGCGACCCCCGGACTGTTCGCGCAGCAGCAGGAGCAGGCCGCCGACACCGCCGCCGCCCTCGCCGAACAGGCCGCGCACGCCGCCGCGCACGCCGACGGCGGCAGCGGCGCCCGGCAGCACGGCGACACCAAGTACTACCGGATCCAGCCGCCGGAAGGGCGTCACCACGACTCCCTCTGGGAGATCGCCCAGCGCCACCTCGGCGACGGGCGCCGGTACAAGGAGATCTACGAGCTCAACAAGGACCGCGTCCAGCCCGACGGCTCCAAGCTCTCCGAGGCCAGCCTCATCCGGCCCGGCTGGATCATGGAGATGCCCGGCGACGCGCACGGCGGCGAACTCGTCGAGATGCCCGACCCGGGCGCCGACGTGTCGCCGGAAGTACAGCAGCAGATCCACGACTACGCCAAGAGCGGGGAGCACGCCCAGCCCGCCGGGCAGCACGGCGGGCAGGTGTCCGTGCCCGAGCAGCGGCCCGCCCCCGACGCGCAGCCCCGCGAGCACGCCAACCCGGGCGTCGGCCGGTCAGCCGGCCAGGAGTCCGGCCACGAGTCCGGCCAGGAGTCCGGTCACTCCTTCGGGCTGCCCGAGGCGCTTCTCGCCGCGCCCCTTCTCGCCGCCGGTCTGCTCGGCGCCCTCGGACGCCGTCGCCGGCAGGCGCTGTGGCAGTCGGCGCTCGGCTCGGCCGGTGGCCGGCGCGGCATGGAGCCGCCCACGCCCACCGGCGACGCCGCCGACGCCCAGGACGCCCTCCTGGTCGGCGCCGACCCCGAGGCGGTACGGCTCCTCGACCGGTCCCTGCGCGGGCTTGCCGCGCAACTCGCGGCTGAGTCGCGGCCGTTGCCTACCGTCTACGCGGCCTGGCTGACGGGCGGCGACCTCCACCTCCAGCTCGCCCAGCCCGCCGGGAAGCCGCCCGCGCCCTGGCAGCTCGGGCAGGACCAGACGTTCTGGATGCTGGCCCGCGCCGACGCCGAGCGGTACGAGGACGCCGACACCGCCGCGCCGTACCCCGGTCTCGTCAGCCTCGGCACCATGGACGACTCGCGGCTGCTGCTCAACCTGGAGTCCGTGCCCGGCATCGTCTCCCTCGGCGGACGCGAGGCCGACCGGGCCGCCGTGTTCGCGTCCGTCGCCGCCGAACTCGCCACCAACGGCTGGTCGGACCGCATGACGATCACCCTCGTCGGGTTCGGCGAGGACCTCACCCCGCTCGCGCCCAACCGGCTGCGGCACCTCGACGGCGTCGACGCCCTCATAGAGACGATGGAAGCGGAGACGCGGCAGCGGCGCGGTGCGCTGGGCGCGGCCGGGCACGACTCGGTGCTGACGGGCCGCACCGGGCCCGCGCAGCACACCCGTTGGGCCCCGCACCTGGTCCTGCTCGCCGCCCAGCCGTCCGCCGAGGACGCGGTCAAGCTCGCCGAACTCGCCGCCGACGCGAGCCGCTTGGGCATCGGCTACCTCGTCGGCACCGAGACCGGCGAGCTGCCCGGCGCCGCCTGGGAAATGGAGATCACCGGCGAGGGCAAGCTGCTCGCGCCGCTGCTCGGCCTCGAACTGGAGGCGCAGCTCCTGCCGGTCGCCCAACAGCGCGCCGTCGTCGAACTGTTCGTCGAGGCCGACCCGGAGCACGACCCCGACGGGCCCACCACCACCCCGCCGTTCCTCGTCGACATCAGCGAGCAGGGGCGGCCCGCGGTGTACGCGCGGCTGGTCGGGCCGTACGAGATCATCGGCCTCGACACCCCGGACGGCGAGCGCAGCGCCCTGCTGCACGAGGCGCTCGCGCTGCTGCTGCTGCACCGCGAGGGCGTGCACCCGCGCGTGCTGTCGTCCGCGCTGTGGCCGCGGGGGGTCACGCCGGACGTGCGGGACGCGCTGCTGGAGCGGCTGGGCGCCTGGCTCGGCACCGACCCGGACGGCAGCCCCCGGCTGCGTACCGACGCGACCGGGCGGCTCACGCTCGCCAAGTCGGTCGTCTCCGACCTGGACGTGCTGCGCTCGCTGTACCACGAGGCCACGCAGGGCAGGGGCGTCGACAGCCGGGCCGTGCGCGGCCGGCTGCTCACCGACGCTCTGGTGCTGGTGCGCGGGCCGCTGCTCGCCGACCGGCCCGGGGGCCGCTACCGCTGGCTCACGCACGAGATCGTCGACGCCCAACTGCCGCTGCTGGTGGCGGACATCGGGCTCGCGCTGTCCGCGTTCCACCTGGAGAAGGACCGCGCGGAGCGGGCCATCGAGGCGCTCGACGCGGCCCTGAACTCCGCGCCGGGCGACGAGCGGCTGTGGCACGAACTGCTGCGCGCCACCCACGCCACCGGTGACGCGGACAAGCTGCGCGCCGTCGCCGCCGACCTGGTGGGCCGCAGCGGTGCGCGGGGCCTGCCGCCGCGCACCGAGGCGCTGCTCGACGAACTGCTGCCGTCGTGGCGCACCGGCACCGCCGCGGTGGGATGAACACGGCTGCGATGAGCACGGGCGGGATGAGTACGGCTGCTGTGAACACGGCTGCTGTGAGCACGGCCGGGTTGAGCACGGCCGCGCTGGTCGCCGTCGCCGCGCTGTGGGGTGCGGCGGCGGGGATGCTGCTGCCCCGGGCCGCGTACCGGTTCTCGGTGCCGGCGGGGGAGCCGTGGCGGGCGGAGTGCCCGGGCGGGCATCCGGTCGGCGGCTGGGCCGGACCGGCCCGCTGCGGGGCGTGCGAAGGCGCCAACGCGCCCTACGGCTCCCGTACCCCGGTCCCCGTCACCGCCCTCGTCTGCGCCGTGCTCGCCGCCGCCACCGGCACCCGGCCCGAACTCGCCGTCTGGCTGCTGCTCGCGCCCGTCGCGGTGCTGCTGGCGGTGGTCGACGTGCGGGTGCAGCGGCTGCCCGATCCGCTCACCCTCCCGCTCGCCGGCGCCGCCCTCGCCCTGCTCGGCGCCGCCGCGCTCGTCCCGGAGCACGCCGGCGACTGGCTCACCGCGCTGTACGGCGCCCTGGCGCTCGGCGGCGCGTTCTTCGTGCTGTTCCTCGTCAACCCCGGCGGCATGGGCTTCGGCGACGTGAAGCTGGCGGTCGGCCTGGGCGCGGTCCTCGGCTGGTACGGCTGGCCGACGGTGATGCTCGGCACGTTCGCCGCGTTCCTGCTGGGGGCGGTGTACGGCGGTGCGCTGGTGGCCCTGCGGCGGGCCGGGCGCAAGACGGCGATCCCGTTCGGGCCGTTCCTGATCAGCGGCGCCTTCCTGGGCCTGCTGATCGGGGCGTACACGGCCTGACGTCGGCCGCCCGACACCGCTGACGTAGGCTGGTCCGGTCTGTCCACACCCTTGACGACTCCTGCGAAAGGGACGCCGGTGACCGAGAAGGCCGACCTTCAGTCCGTCCTCGACCGTGCCGCCGCCGGTGGGCGGATCACCCCCGAGGAGGCGCTCGACCTCTACCGCGACGCCCCGCTGCACGCGCTGGGCGCCGCCGCCGACGCCGTACGCCGCCGGAAGTACGCCGGCATCGAGCACATCGCGACGTACATCATCGAGCGCAACATCAACTACACCAACGTGTGCGTCACGGCCTGCCGGTTCTGCGCCTTCTACGCTGCCCCGAAGGACACCGAGAAGGGCTGGACGCGCGACCTCGACGACATCCTGCGCCGGTGCGCGGAGACCGTCGAACTCGGCGGCACGCAGATCATGTTCCAGGGCGGGCACCACCCGGACTACGGCGTCGAGTACTACGAGAAGCACTTCGCCGCCATCAAGAAGGAGTTCCCGGAGCTGGTCATCCACAGCCTGGGCGCCTCCGAGGTGGAGCACATGGCCCGCATCAGCGGGGTCTCGGTGGAGGAGGCCATCACCCGCATCCACGAGGCGGGCCTGGACTCCTTCGCGGGCGCCGGCGCCGAACTGCTGCCGGAGCGGCCGCGCAAGGCCATCGCCCCGCTGAAGGAGAGCGGCGAGCGCTGGCTGGAGATCATGGAGGCGGCGCACCGGCTGGGCGTGGAGTCGACGTCGACGATGCTGATGGGCACCGGCGAGACCAACGCCGAGCGCATCGAGCACCTGCGGATGATCCGGGACGTGCAGGACCGCACCGGGGGCTTCCGGGCGTTCATCCCGTACACCTACCAGCCCGAGAACAACCACCTCAAGGGCCGCACGCAGGCCACGATCTTCGAGTACCTGCGGATGATCGCCATCGCCCGGCTGTTCCTGGACAACGTCCAGCACATCCAGGGCTCGTGGCTGACGACGGGCAAGGAGGTCGGGCAACTGTCGCTGCACTACGGCGCGGACGACCTCGGCTCGATCATGCTGGAGGAGAACGTCGTCTCCTCGGCCGGCGCCAAGCACCGCTCCAACCGGCTGGAGATCATCGACCTGATCCGCAAGGCCGGGCGCGTCCCCGCCCAGCGGTCCACCACCTACGAGCACCTCGTCGTGCACGACGACCCGGCGAACGACCCGGTCGACGAGCGGGTCGTCTCGCACATCTCCTCGACGGCGATCGAGGGCGGCACCGCGCACCCCGAGCTGAAGATCCTCGCCTCCAACTGACGTACCGGTGCTGACCATTCACGCGGCGGACGAGGTCCGCCCCAGCTGGGACGAGGGCGCCGAGCCCGTCAAGGACGGCGCCGTCCTGGTGTCCGGCACGCGCGTCGAGGCGGTGGGGCCGTTCGCCGCCCTCGTCGAACGCCACCCGGACGCGCGGGTACGGCGCTGGCCCGGCGTCCTCGGACCGGCCCGTGTCCACGCGGGCCCGCTCCCGGACGCCCCGAGCCCGCGCGAGCGCATCCACGCGGTGCTGAAGCTCGGCGCGACGGCGGTCACGGAGGAGCACGCCGGCTCGCCCGAACTGCGGGCCGCGGCCGCGCGCAACGAGGTGCGCGTACTGTCCGCGACGGCGACGCCGGATCCCACGTCGGCGTCGGTGCCGGCGCCGAGTCCCCGCCTCGAGCCGGCGGCGCGCGCCGACCTCGCCGTCTTCGACGACACCGGCGCGTGCCTCGTCACGGTGTGTGCGGGGCGCCTGGTGCACCGGCGCCGCTGAGCGCTCCCGTCGGCGGTGCCGTGTCGTGCCGTCGAGCGTCTGCGGCGCCGTCGTGGCTGGTCGCGCAGTTCCCCGCGCCCCTTCCGGGCGTTGTCGGACCGCAGGGGCCTCGCGACCAGCTCAGCGCGCGAACGCCCTGCCGAAGGCGCCGGAACTCTGCTTCACGCCGCTGCAGTCGGTGGCCGCCTTGCCGGACGCCGCGTCGTCGCCCGCGCACTGCTGGTCCCGGAACGTCGACCACATCGACACCCAGGCGATCTTCTTCTCCTCCGCGAACGATCGAACCTGCGCCGCGTCGGCGAGCGTGAACGTCTCACCGGCCACGTCGTTGACGCCGATCATCGACGTCAGCGCCATGCCCTGCCAGGCGGCCGCGTCGGACAGCCCGAACACCTCCTTCAGCTGCGCGTGCGCGGCCTCGGCTGCGGCGACGGCGTAGTCGCCCATGTCACCGGTGTACGACGTGCCGTAGTTCATGGTCATCAGGTTCACCGTGGACACCTGCACGTCGTGCTCGTTCGCGGACCGCAGGAGTGCCAGGCCGCCGTCGCCCAGGCCGGACGGCATGACCGGCAGGGTGAAGGTGACCTCCAGGCCGGGCCGGTCGTGCTGCAGTTTCGCTATCGCCTGCGAGCGCAGGGCGATCGAGCCGGCGTCGGACAACTGGTCGCCCTCGACGTCGAAGTCGGCCTTCGAGGTGCCCGCCGCGTCCAGCGCCTGGCCGTAGGCGTCGGCGAGCGCGGCGGCGCTGGCGCAGTCCGATGCCAGTTCCTTGCCGGCGGCTCCGCCGAAGGAGACGCGGACGCCGGCGCCGTTCGCCTTCAGCTGCGAGATCCGGGTCTTCACGGCCGGGTCGGCGATGGCCTGCGTGCCGTTCCACATCGGGGTGCAGCCGCTGCCGGAGGAGAGCACGAAGGCCAGGTTGTAGGTCGCCGGGGAGCCGGCGGAGTCGTTCTCCGAGGATCCCGTGGCACCGACGTACGGGGCGAACCCGTCGGCCGACTCCGCTGCCGGGGCGCTCGCCCGTTCCGACGGCCTGGGCGCCGAGTCCGCGATGCCGTCGGAGGCCGCGGAGCAACCCGTCGTGGCCAGGGCGAACAGACAAGTGAACCCGGCCGCCGGCTTCAGGAAACTCCGCATGGGACATGCACCCGCTCTCGTGATCTTCGTCTCAGGGCCGTAAGGCCTGATGCCAAAGGGAAACGTACGAGAGCGGCTTGTGTGCGAGAAATCCATGGAACATGTCGCGTGTTTCTCGCGAACAGGACCGTTCAGAGTCATCAACCGGTCCACGTCTGCGCTCCGCAACATGGGTACTCGGTGAGGGACGTGGCGTACCCGGCATCCGTACCGGAGCCGGTGACCGTACCGGGGCCGGAGCCCGCACCCGTACCGGCGTACCGGAGCCAGTGGTCGGTGCGGTTCCCACCGACGCCGGGGCGGAGGAGGAGAAGCCTCCGCCCCGGCTCCCGGACTGCCGTGCCGACCGGACCTGTTCGTGCCGCCGTGCGGCCGGGCGGGGGACGTGGCGGCGCGCGGGAAGCCCCGGCTCCTGCCGTGACGGCGTACTGCAACAATGGGCGCGTGACCCGCGCATCCCTGGACAAGCAGCCGCACGAAGTCGCCTCGATGTTCGACAACGTGGCCGAACGGTACGACCTGACGAACGACGTCCTGTCGCTCGGGCAGGACCGGCGATGGCGCAAGGAGGTCGCCAAGGCGGTCGACGCGCGCCCCGCCCAGAAGGTCCTGGACCTGGCGGCCGGCACCGGGACGTCCTCGCTGCCCTTCGCACGGACCGGCGCCTACGTCGTCCCGTGCGACTTCTCCCTGGGCATGCTCAGCGTCGGCAAGAAGAACCACTCGTGGCTGCCGTTCACGGCGGGCGACGCCACGAGGCTGCCGTTCCGGGACGACACCTTCGACGCGGTGACGATCTCCTTCGGGCTGCGCAACGTACGGGACTTCGACGCGGCCCTGCGCGAGATGTACCGGGTGACCCGGCCCGGCGGGCGCGTCGTCATCTGCGAGTTCTCGCACCCGACCTGGGCGCCCTTCCGCACCGTCTACACCGAGTACCTGATGCGCGCACTGCCGCCGGTGGCGCGCGCGGTGTCCTCCGCCCCCGACGCCTATGTCTACCTCGCCGAGTCCATCCGCGCCTGGCCCGACCAGGCCGCGCTGGCCGGGCACCTGCAGAAGGCCGGCTGGTCGAAGGTGGCGTGGCGCAACCTCACGGGCGGCGTGGTCACCCTGCACCGCGGATTCAAACAGGGCTGATCAAGGGCTGATCAGGGCTGATCAGACAGGGCTGGCGACGGTGGACGGATCGCCGGGCTCGTCGAGTTCGCGTCGCAGTCCGCCCCCGGGCGGCCGCGGCACGCGCGGCTCGTGCACCCCGGCGCCTCCGCCGCCCTCTCCCGGCCCGAAGCCGAACCAGACGTAGACCACGGAGTCCCGCGGCACCTCGCCGCCCGGCGGCGGGTACTGCCGGACGACGTAGTCGACGGGGGTCCGGTGGAAGTCGGGCCGGTCCGGGGCGTTCAGGAACAGGCCGCACGCTGCTGCGGTCTCGCGGGCGTCCATGGCCATCAGTCCGACAAGCCGCGGTACGCGCACTTCGGGTGTTACAGGCGTCATGTGCACAGATGTCACCCCCAGCGGTACTGGCAGGGTAACTCCGGCCCGGTTCCACCCGGAAGCGCTGCGTGTTTTTCTGTGACAGTCGGTCACCCAGGGTGACGGATCACGGTCACAGCTCCAGCCGGTAGCAGCGCCCCTCCCGCTGCGAGGTCGGCGTCATGAAGACCTCGGCGAGGCGCATGCCCAGCCGTTCGATCACCGCGACCGAGCGCTTGTTGTCGGCCAGCACCATCGCCACCACGCTGGGCACGCCCGCCGCGCGCAGGCGTTCCAGCGTCATCTGCGCGGCCGCGGTCGCGTACCCCTTGCCCCAGTGCTCCCGCCCGAGCCGCCACCCGATCTCGATCTCGCCCGTGGGGCCCCACTCCTGCGGCCACGGCTGCGCGCCGGTGAAGCCGATGACCCGCCCGGACGCGTCGAGCATGGTCCACAGGCAGAAGCCCAGTTCGGCGTCGTGCCGGCGCTGGCGGGCGGTCAGCTCCTCGTAGACCGACAACTCGGCGGGCTTGCCGCCGTGGAACTCCATGACGTCCGGATCGTCGAAGATCCGGTGCCAGGCGACGGCGTCCTCGTCGGTGGGGACGCGCAGCCTGACGACGGGCAGAGCATGGTTCACGGGGCAGCCCTTCAGCCGGTGATCGATACCGCTGAATAGACTGCCCATGTCCCGTGCCCCTCGGCACACAGATTTTCGAACTTGGGGAGATCCCGCCGTGACCGCCGTGACCGAGCCCCACTCCGAGCCCGTTTCCGAGCCCTTCTCCGAGAACACCGCCGATGTGATCGTCGTGGGCGCGGGTCCGGCCGGTTCCACGACGGCGTACCACCTGGCGAAGGCCGGACTCGACGTCCTGCTGCTGGAGAAGACCGAGTTCCCGCGCGAGAAGGTGTGCGGCGACGGACTCACCCCGCGCGCGGTCAAGCAGCTGGTCGCGATGGGCATCGACATCTCCGAGGAGGCCGGCTGGCTGCGCAACAAGGGCCTGCGGATCATCGGCGGCGGTGTCCGGCTCCAGCTGGACTGGCCCGACCTCGCCTCCTTCCCCGACTACGGCCTGGTGCGCAAGCGCGACGACTTCGACGAGCAGCTCGCCCGCAACGCCCAGAAGGCGGGCGCCCGCCTCTACGAGCGCTGCAACGTCGGCGCCCCCATCGTCGACGACCGCACCGGCCGCATCACCGGCGTGCACGCCAAGCTGGGTGAGGAGAAGCGCCCGGTCACCTTCCACGCGCCGCTCGTGGTCGCCGCCGACGGCAACTCCAGCCGCCTGTCCCTGGCGATGGGCCTGCACCGCCGCGAGGACCGCCCGATGGGCGTCGCGGTCCGCACCTACTTCACCTCCCCGCGCCACGACGACGACTACCTGGAGTCCTGGCTGGAGCTGTGGGACCGGCGCGGCCCCCAGGACCGTCTGCTGCCCGGCTACGGCTGGATCTTCGGCATGGGCGACGGCACGTCCAACGTCGGTCTGGGCGTACTGAACACCTCCGACTCCTTCAAGGAGCTGGACTGGCGCGAGGTGCTGAAGGCGTGGTGCGCGTCCATGCCGGAGGACTGGGGCTACACGCCGGAGAACATGACCGGCCCGATCCGCGGCGCGGCCCTGCCGATGGCCTTCAACCGTCAGCCGCACTACACCAAGGGCCTGCTGCTGGTCGGCGACGCCGGCGGCCTGGTCAACCCCTTCAACGGCGAGGGCATCGCCTACGCCATGGAGTCCGGCCAACTCGCCGCCGACGTCATCGTCCAGGCGAACGCGCGGGCCACGTCCGGCGGGCGCGAACTCGCCCTCCAGCGCTACCCGCGCGTCCTCAAGGACACCTACGGCGGCTACTACACGCTCGGCCGCGCCTTCGTGAAGCTCATCGGCAACCCGAAGGTCATGCAGATCGCCGCCCAGCGCGGCCTGACCCACCCGCTGCTGATGAAGTTCACCCTCAAGCTGCTGGCCAACCTCACCGACCCCACGGGCGGCGACGCGATGGACCGCATCATCAACGGCCTGAGCAAGGTGGCGCCGCGTTCCTGATCACAGAGCCGGCGATCATGCCCACGGCATCGGTCTCGTTCGAGCGGGCGAGGCGCCGGGGTGCACGAACCGCGAGCGCCGCGGCAGTCCGGCTCGCGACGCTGCTGCGGCGCTTCCCGACGCGCGAGGCGCTGCTCGCCCGAGGACGCTCTCGTCACGTGGGTGCGCGACTGCGTCGACCGGACGGCCGGCTAGCAGGGCGTGACCGCTCGCCCGTGCCGGAGCGCGGGCCGGCACGGACCGACATCGACGGCATCGGTCTGTTCACTCTGACGGCCGCCCTCGCGTGGCTCGGCGATCAGCCCTCGCTCGCGTCCCGCGTCGACCGCCAATTCGAGATCGGCGCGAGCGCGATCCTGACGAGTGCGGGGAGCGGCCGCGCGGATGACGCCGCGTAGTGGTTCTTGGCCGAGTGTCATATGGCGCTCCATAAAGGCGGGGCAATTACGGATCATCGTTTCGGTTTCTTTCGTGGAGGGTGACTTCTAATCGGAAACCGACATTCGAGTGGGCGAGTAGTGGATGGTTTCGACCGGCTGAGTGCTTTCTCTGATCTGCGTGTCGCGGCTGAATATGTGCTGCGGCTCTGTCTCAGGGGGCGTGACCTGCTGCTTTAAGGCGGTGCTGTTGATTGCCGCCCGGTCCGGACACTCGCTCCGGTGATTGTTATGTCGTGTTCCGTGGGTAATGTCGCGTTCCTGGACAGGGGTTTCCCTGTGGTTCGAAGGAGGATCGATCAGTGAAAAGCATTGTTCGGGCCGTGGTGACCACGGTTCTGACCGCGGGGGCGGTGGTCGTGCCTTTGTCGGTCTCGGCGGCGGCCGTTCCCGGAGCCGCCGCCCGCGGCCCCGTCGTGGTGGCGGGGGCAGACATTGTGGTCCGGTCGGTGCAGTGGTGTGACAGTCACCGCTCGCGGCACGATCGCAACGAGTCGGGCTGGGGTTGCTCCCGCAGCAGCCATCTTGAGTGGGTGAAGGGCCGCCACCGTCATCATCACCACGACTGGTCCTGTGACCGGCGGAGGCGTGGATAGTCCGGCGGCCGCATAGGGCGCCGTCCGCCGCCACATGACAGTGACGGCGGACGGCGCCTACTTGTGCGGTGGGATTGCACCGCCTCGCGGTGCGGTCGCTGCACGCGGTGTGCTGCCGGTTTCACGCGGCCGACTGCGGCTGCGGTGCCGGTCGGCACTGTCGCGCTGCGGGGAATCAGCGGCGGTAGATTGTCAGGACCGAGCCGTTGATTTCAATACGCCGCCTGCTGAGTTGTTCGCCGCAGCGCAGGGCTGTGAGGCAGCCGCGCAAAGCGGCCATCTCTTCCCTGTCGAGAACCGCCAGGGCCATGTTCATCACGTCGGCCAGAGCGGAGGCGGTGCTGCACTCGTGGAGTTCTTCCGAGAGCAGGATCACCGGTTCTCCCGTCCTGCCCCGGACGACGGCTGTGGTGGACGATCCCTGAACGACGAGCACATGCACCCCTCCCCCGAAGCCTTGGCGGTCCAACCTGCTCGGCTCGGGCAGAAAGAGAGGATAGCCATAAAGTTTCGCTCTTTCATCTCTCCCGGACGGAATTATCCCGTGCCCGTGGGTTCTTGAAAGGACGGCGGGCGTGCACGCACGTCCGGGAACGGGGCAGGGACAGGCGAAGAGGCGTCTGTGCGCGGCCTGTTGCTCGCTTCGGGCCCGTGTCGGCGGATCCGTGAACCACGGGCGTGCGAATGTTTGTTTTGTTTTTCTGTTCGTTGCGGGGACGGCTTTCACGGTGTGGGCCGTGGTGACGGCGCGCGTGGGGCCGGCGCCGCCAGTCGGGGGACGATCGCCGAGACCACGGTGAGCGCCGAGCGGGAGTCGGTGGCCGCGCCGCGTGTCGCCTGGCCGCCCTCTCCGAGTGCCGACCTCGTCTTCCGCGTCCCTGCCTCAGCGGCCTCGTCTCCATGGCCTGCCGGGGGCTGTGCCGACCCGCCCTGTCCGTCTCTGTCCGTCCCGACTGTGTTGTCCCTGCCTGGTTCCGTTGACCTGGGCTGTGTGTTCTGGGGCGTTCGGTAGGTGTTGGGCCGTGTTCTGATCTGACATGTCTTTTGGGGTTAAAAGAGTTGCCTGGGTGGTTTGCGCAGCGTCGCAACGTCCGCTAGTGTCCAGAGCCTCCGGACAAGACGTCCGGAGGCTCTGGATGACGGTGTGGGTGCCGGCCTCTGTATTTCGCGGGGGCTTCGGTGTCCGTGCCGTGCTGGAAGGGCGTAAGCCGGGCTGCTCCTCGGTCCGGTGGTGCCCGTGGGCGGCTTCCGTGCGGCCTGGCTCGACAGGCGCGCGGGTGGCTGTTCATTCCAGGCGGGTGCCGACGGGAAGTCGGCACCCGCCCCGGAGCGGAATCGATGGTGGCTGCGTGCGGGTGGACGGTGCAGGGCCGTTGACCACGGCAACCGTACCCGGCTCAGGCCGGGCCCATCGGTTCCACATTCCTTACCTGCGATAGAAAGGCGTTCTTCGTGAACATCGAACAGCTCGAGGGCGAGTCCGCGCAGCTGCTGCCCGGCCGTGAGGCGCTGGGGAAGTTCTCGTTCAACCTCACCAGGATCACCAACGTCACGCGCAAGGCCGCCTACGTGGACGCGCACAACGAGTCGCTGGCGGCCAACCAGCTCTCGCCGTTCGCGGTCGCCCAGTCCCAGGCCACCCAGGTCATCGGTATCTCCCAGTAAGCATCTGGGATACCGCATCCGGTAGCGCGTTTCCGGTGCCGCACTCGGGACCGCAGCCGGGTGCGGCACCCGCACCCCAGACGGTATCGAGCTCGGTGTCGCTGTCGGCGTCGGAGCCGGGTGTCGCCGTCGGTGCGGTCGTCAGGACCGCATCCGGGATGCCGCAGCCGGTGTCGTAGGCGGCGTCGCAGCCGGTGCCGCTCGAGGGCACCGCAGTCGGTGTCACATCTGGGGTGCCGTGGTGCTGTATGGGGCGAGTTGCCTGCCGGGCCGGTGCCCGCCGGCCCGGCAGGCGTCCGTCTGCCCGGGAAGGGTGTTGTGACCCTGCGGGCGAGGCGGTCTCCGTTCGTGTCGTTGACAAGGAAATGAGGGCTTTCGTGAACTTCGACGAGATTGAGGAAGAGTCCGCGCAACTGCTGCCCGGCCGTGAGGCGCTCGGGAAGCTGAAGTTCAGTCTCACTCGGATGACCCGGGTCACGGCCAAGACCGTGGATGTGGCCGCGCACAACGAGTCGCTCGCGGCGAACGACGTTTCGCCGTTCGCGGTGGCGCAGTCCGAGGCGGCGCAATCGGTGTGTATCCGCCAGTAGCCGGCCGGGCTTCGTCGGGTTGTCTGTGACTGCACCGGGTGCGGACAGGTCCGCGTCCCGGGGGGAGGAATGTGTGACGGTGGCCGGTGATCAGGATGTCGATGCTGTCGGTCTGCCGGGTCAGCCGCCTGGCACTGGCGGGGTCTTGGCCGGTGAGGGTGACAGCCCCACGGTTCTGCTGCCGCTGGACACACGTACTCTGCGGCTGGGAGCGGTCGGCGGTGGCCGGCTGTCCCCGGCCGCGCCCCCGGCCCTGCGGCTGAGCCGTGGTCTGGAACGGATGGGCGAGTACAAGGGGTCGGGGTTCACCGAGCCGAAGTACCTGGTCCGCCGGGGCGACGGCCAGGTCATCCAGCTGTCGCGGCTGCTGTATCTGGTGGTGAGCGGTATCGACGGCACCCGTGACGCGGAGGCCGTCTCGCATTTCGTCAGCGCCCGCTACGGCGCGGAGGTCACCGTCGGCAACGTGTGCTATCTCGTCGAGAACAAGCTCACTCCGCTGGGTGTGGTGGTCGCGGCGGATGCGGATTCCGACGAGGCCGACGGCCCGCGTTCGGACCTGCTGCTGGCGCTCAAGGGCCACCGGGTGATCTTCGGTGACCGGCAGGTGGCGCGGATCGCGGCCGCACTGGCGTGGCTGCACCGGCCGTTGGTCGTGGCGGTGGTGCTGGCCGCCACGCTGGCCATGGACGTGTGGCTGTTCGCGATCCACGGGGCGATGTCGCCCGTGCTGCGTGTTCTGGAACAACCGGTCTGGATGCTGATTGTTTTCTTCCTGACCGTGGCCTCGCTGGTCTTCCACGAGTTCGGGCATGCCTCGGCGTGCCGTTACAGCGGCGCCACACCCGGGAAGATCGGCTGCGGCATTTTCCTGATCTGGCCGTCCATGTACACGGACGTCACGGACGTCTACCGCATTGGGCGGGGCGGCCGGCTGCGGACCGGTCTCGGCGGTGTCTACTTCAACGTCATCTTCATGCTGGTGCTCACCGCTGCGTACACGGTGACCGGGCAGCCCCTGTTTCTCGCGGCGGTCTATCTCGCGCATTTCGAGGTCCTCGAGCAGCTGATGCCGGCGGTGCGGCTGGACGGCTACTACATCCTGGGTGACCTGGCAGGGGTGCCGGACCTGTACGGCAAGGTCAAGCCGATCCTGCTCAGCATGGTGCCGGGCCGTCCGGTGCATCCCGAGGTCGCGGACCTCAAACGCTCCGCCCGGGTTGTCGTCACCGTCTGGGTCGTCACCATGATCCCGCTCCTGGTGGCGGAGGTCGGCTACGTCCTATGGAATCTGCCCCGCCTGCTCACCACGAGTCTGCGGTCCCTGGCCGACCAACTCACCGGCACGTACGCGGCGTTCGGCGACGGTCACTTCGGTGCGGGTGCGGTCGGTGTGATCGGCAGTCTCATGCTGGTCTTCCCGATGGCCGGAGGGGCCTATCTGGCAGTGCGGCTCGGCAGCCGTCTCGTTCGCAGCGCGGTGCGCGCCACCCACGGCAATACCCCGCTGCGGATGCTGATCGCTGCCGTGGCGGTGGCGGGTGCCATGGTTCTGGCCGGGGCGTGGTGGCAGGGGGAGACCCCCCGGCCGCTTCCTCCCGCACCGCCGGCGGCTCCCGCTCTGCAGCCCGGTGTTCCCACCCAGCGCCCGACATCCTCCGCTGCGCACACGCCTCGGCCCGGCACTCCTTCCGCACAGGATTCCTCGGCGCCGCGCGGTACCACGAGACCCGGTCCTGCTGCCGGCGCCACGTCATCTCCCACCGTGCACTTCCCATCAGCAGGCTTCACCGGGACGCCGTCGGCCTCGGCGGGCAGGGACACAACCGGACCGGTGAAGACAGCCCCCAAGCCTTCTGCCGGCAGCCCGTCACCGACTGCAACCAGTGCCGCGCCGTCGGTGTCGGCCACCGACTCCGTTCCCCCGGCTGCCTCCTCACCCCCCGCGTCGGATGCCGAGTCCACGGTGCCGCGCTGAAAGAACCGGGACCGACCCCGCTCACTCGGGTCCACCCCCACGAACCCTGCCCACCCCCCACCTCCCCCCACCTCCCCCCACCTCCCCCCACCTCCCCCCACCTCCCCCCACACCCCCCACACCCCCCACACCCCCCACACCCCCCACGCCCCCCACGCCCCCCGCTGTTTCTGTGAAGAGGAACGGACAATGACCCACCGCAAACCACGCAAGAGTTCCGTCATGAAGACGGCTGCCCGCATCAGCATGGTGGCCACCGCCGGTATCGCCATGGCCGCGACGAGCACCACGGCGAGCGCGACCTCCGGCAACCTGTACATGCCTCGCGACATGTCCGCCGCCGTGGACATGGCCCGCACGCATGCCGACCGCATGCACGTCGACCAGTTCGACGAGTCCTTCCAGGTCCACGAGTTCGGGCCGCTGGTCGCGGTGACGGCGAACAACCGGGCCACGGCCGAGTCGGCGGGCTGCTCCCCGCTCGACCCGTGCCGGTCGGTCGCCCTGTCGTACCAGATCGTCACCACGGCCGGCCGCAACGCTCGGCTGATCAACGCCACGAACATCAGCCGGGCGGTCAACTACCACTGCGACAGTTGCCAGACCTTCTCCGGCGCCTACCAGTTCGTCGTCGCCACTCCGCAGAAACTCACGCTCAGCAGCGCCACCCGCGGCCGGCTCGACGACATCCACCGTGAGGTGGCCGCCCTGAGGGCGTCGAATCTGTCCATCTCCGAGGTCCAGAGGCGCGCCGATGCGTTGGCGCAGCAGGTCAAGACCATCCTCGACCGTGAAGTGGCCTCGGCTCCGCGCACCGCGAGCGGTGACCCGCTGGCCGACTTCATCCCCACGGTCACCCTGCACCGCCACGTGGCCTGACCGAAGACGCGGCTGCCGGGGCGGAGTCCTGTCAGCACCGCCCCGGCAGCCGTGAAACCGGCCGCACCGGCCGGCCCCGACCCAACGCTCGCTTCCTGTCCCCGAGAAAACCGCGTCCGAGAACGGAAGGATCATGCCCCGCCGCTATCCTCCCGCCCTGCGCCGCAGGGCTTTGGACCTGCTGTCCGAAGGGCAGTCCGCCAAAGAGGTCGCCATCGCACTCGAGATCGGCCGACAGACGGTGTACCGCTGGCGCCGCACGTATCTCCCCCACCCCGCTGACCGGCGCACTCGCTCCCATGCCATGGAGATCGGGGTCGCTCGTGCCCGCATCGCCGAGCTGGAGAACCAGCTGGTCATCCACCGCCGGTTCACCGAGTTGCTGAGCGATGTGGTGCCCCCAAAAGACGGTTCGAGATCATCGAGGTGATGGCGGCGGAGGGCCATCCGGTCCGCTCGACGGCTGCGCTCCTGCACATTTCGGAGTCCGGCTACTACTCCTGGCGCCGCCGCGGCCCCTCTCGCCGCTCGCTGCGTCAGGCCTGGCTGACCCGCCTCATCCTGACCGTCTACAGATCCTCCGGCGGCGTGTACGGCTACCGTCGCATCCACTACGAGCTGAACCACCGCTACGGCCTCAGCGTCAGCCACGGAACTGTGGAAATGCTCATGCGCCAGGCAGGCATCCAGGGACAGCACGGCGCCCCACGGCTCATGCCGGCCTACTTCGAGGACTTCGGATCCCGGGAAGAGGCGGTGAATACCGCCGTCACGGCCCCCGAAGGCCGGTGAACCGCTCAACAGACCGCGCATCGACCCCGGAACGTGATCGCTCACATCGAAAGAGAAGGCCAGCCGTGGACATCACGCCTGAACTGCCCATCACGCCGCTGCTCCGGCAGCACCTGCCGCAAGGAGACCTTCCTGCCGCCCAGGCCCACCAAGTAATGCTCTACTGCGCTCTGGACGCGGCCTGCGTTCCCCCGCTGCTGCGGGACAACGACGCCATCGCCACCATCGCGGAACTGGACTATCCGGCGGTCCGTGCGGTGATCGACTGGGTCAAATCGGCCGGCACCCGGTCCTACTGATGCGGTGTACCGCCCTCGATGTCTCCACGATCACCTGACGTCGGCGTCGACTTCATCCTCCGCGGCGCTGCGCAGGAGTGACTCGACCAGCACGGAAACATGCCTGCGGTCGGTGGAGCTGAGCTTTTGCACGCTGGCGATCAGGATCGCGACCTCCGGATCGGTGATTCCGGGGGTGTCCTCGAAGTACAGGTTCACCCCGCAGGCTTCGGCAGCGGCCCGGTGCACAGGAGCAACCGGCACCCCCAGTCCTTTGGCCAGCCCCTCCAAGGTGGTCTGCTGGGGCATCTGGGCCAGTCGTTCAGAGGTTGCCAAGTGGTGGACGGTCGAACGCGAGATGCCGCCGCGGCGGGCCACATCGCTGTAGGACCATCCGTGTTGCCTGAGTTGGTGCTTGATGAGTTCCTGCAGTGGGTTCGGCACTGCTCCGTCTTCCTGCTCAGAGGTCGCTTCCGTGTTCGGGTATCAGTGAGTCTAACGACCTGGTGCGATGTTGGTCTCGACCGCGTACCGTCAGATGCCGCTCACCGGGCCGTTCGTCCCACCCACGGACCCTCGCCGGGAGCGGGGGAACGCACCACGCACGGACCAACGATCAGCTGATCGGAATGAAACGGGCCAGGGCCCGTCCGGCCCCGCGGGGCCGGCACCTGCACGCGTCCTGCACTCGTCCTGCACGCGTCCGGCGCATTTCCGGTATGCGCGGTGCACGGCCGACGGGCCGGAAACGCCGGTCGGCCCCGAGCCGAGGGGGCCCAGCGGTGTTCGGTGCGGGTCCGCCGGCCCTGGTGCCCCGGGTGTTGCCGGCGCCGGTGCGCCGACGCCCGGTGTCCGGGAACGGAGGCGGTAGCCGACTGTCCGCCCTGCACCCGTGTCGCGCGCGGGTTCGGGGAAACCGGAAGGGCCGCTGCTCTTCCGGCTCATCCCTGCGCGGTGATCCCTTGTGCGGCGCGGGCGGCCTGGCCGTCAGGCGGCCCGCGCCGCGTTTTCGAACCTCATTGCCGCCTCGGTACGCCGCTGACTCGCAGGAACCGAGGCGCCGCCAAGGCGTGACTCAGCCGCTCGGGAGTCAGCCGCTCAGCGCCTCGACGTTGGCGGCCCGGCGGGCGAACACCTCCTCCCGCCGGTCCGCCGCCTGCCGCAGGGCGTCGGCGCGGTCCCGCCGGGACAGCCGGTCCAGGTAGACCTGACCGTCGAGGTGATCGGTCTCGTGCGCGAGGCAGCGCGCGAAGTACCCGGTGCCCTCGACGGCGACCGGTTCGCCGTGCTTGTCCAGCCCGTGCGCCACGGCCCGGTCGGGGCGCGGCACGGCCATCATGGCGCCCGGGACGGAGAGGCAGCCCTCCTGCTCGTCGAGCAGCCTGCGCCCGGCGGGGTCGAGCGGCTCCAGCACCGGGTTGACGAGGTGGCCGACGTGCCGGACCCCGTCGTCGTCAGGGCAGTCGTACACGAACAGGCGCAGGCCGACGCCGACCTGGTTGGCCGCCAGGCCGGCTCCCTCGGCGACGTACATGGTCAGGAACATGTCGTCGATGAGCGCGGCGAGATCCGGCCCGAACTCGGTGACGTCCCGGCACGGCTTGTGCAGGACCTCCTCACCCACCTCGGTGATCCGCCGCACCCGCCCGCGCCGCGCCTCGGGCGCGAGCGGCGGATACGAGTCGACGGGCTTTCCCTGCACGAAGACACTGGGCATCGCTGTCTCTCCTTGTCGCGAGAACGCGGTGGAGGGACGACGGGGCCCGGTCCGCCGGAGCCCCTCCCGTCCACCGCACCTCATGACAGCAGAGGACGCGCGGCCCGCGCAGGAGAACACCGGCCAGGGGCGGCGCGGGGGCGTCCGGGGTGCTCCGGGGTGCTCCGGGCTGTTCCGGGACGCGCCAGGGGTGCTCCGCGGCGGTCCGGGCCGTTCCCGGACGCGCCAGGGCCGTTCCGGGGCGCGCGCCGGGGTGTTCAGGGCCGTTCCGGGCTGCTCCAGGCGGGCACGCTGGGGTGCCGGGCCGTTCCAGGGAGCGTTGGGGTGCCGGGCTGTTCCAGGGCGCGCCGACGCGTCGGGGCCGTTCCCGGGGCGCGCCGGAAGGGCCGCTGCCCCCGAGCGGCCGCGGCCCTTCCGTGCGTCGGTCGTGCCGCGCGGTCGTGCCGCGCGGTCGCGTGAGCGCCGGTGTCAGCGCTCGCGTCAGTGGTGTGCCGTCAGAGCACCCGCACCGCGCCGGTCGGCGGGTCGTAGGACAGCGGCCGCTCGACGACGCCCGACGACGGGTTCTGCGCGCCGACGAACATGCCGCCGCCGACGTACACCGCCACGTGGTACGCGCTGCCCGCGCTGCCCCAGTACAGGATGTCCCCGGGCTGCAGGTTGCTGAGCGAGACCTGCGTGCCGGCCGTCGACTGGTCCTGCGACACCCGCGGCAGGCTGATGCCGACCTGCTTGAAGGCCGTCTGCACCAGGCCGGAGCAGTCGTAGGCGGACGGACCGGTGGCGCCGGAGACGTAGGCCTTGCCGACCTGCGCCTTGACGAAGTTGACGATGGCGGCGGCCGAACCGGTGGCCGTCGACGTCGAGGTGGTCGTCGCGCTCGTCGTGGTGGCGGTGAGCGTGGGCCGCTCGGCGGTGCGCGAGGCGCGCTCGGCGGCGGCCCTGCGGGCGGCCTCCTGGGCGGCCTTCTTCTTGGCCGCGGCCTTCTGCTTCGCCTCCGCGAGGTCCGCCTTGGCCTGCTTCGCGGCCTTCGCGGCTGCCGCGTCACGCTCGGCCTGCAGCTGGTAGTTCGCGGCCGCCTGCTGCGTCGCGTCCGCGGACTGGGCGACCTGAGCGGCCAGGTCGGCCGTCAGGGTGGGCAGTTGCAGCGTCTGCGTCTGCTCGGCGGCGCTCGCCGAGGCCGACGCGCCCGCCGCCGCCATGCTGAGGACGCCACCGGCAACTCCGGCGCGCACCGCGATACTCGTCGTCGGGTTGCGGCGGGGTTTCCGGTGGCTACGTATGTGAGCGGTGTGGGACATGGGTACAACCGGTATCAGGGGCTCCTCCATACCTTCAAGGAACGTGTGCTGCGCCACACTTGTTCAACGGAGGCCCCAAATCCCCCTTCCATCACTCTTTATTGACGCCGTAACGGACATTGCGGACGTGACCCCTCGGGCCCGTGATCACGGTCTTTCGCCAATAAGCCCGAATTGCCCCGCGCCTACCATCGGTTGGGCCGGATGGCCAAGCCCGCTTTTCGGGCGGCTCTTACGGATGTGGCGGAGGTCACGCAACGATCACGGCGGAGGGTGCGTCGTGCGCGTGGGTCACGGCTTGATCGCGACCGGGTCACGACCCGGGGCCGCTCGTGAACGCGTGCACGCGTCCACATCGCGCCCGGGGTCTCCCTCCGAGGTGTGAACGGCGCCTCTAGCAGCGCCTCGCGTCCAACGCCAATTTGCATGCAAGGGAATCGTCTTGATAGTGAGACGACCCTCCTGAGCTGCATCGACGAGCGAAAATGTCACCTCTGGTGATCACTCTGACGCATCTCGTACGAAGATCACGCCTGATCCAAGTTCATGATCCTTCGTCAGGTGGTGGAGATCACAAAGCTTGTGCAATACCCCGTGTCGCAGATCACAGACGGGCGGGCATAAGATGCGAGGCAGTTGGGCTTGTGACCTGCTTCACATGTTCGCGATCTTCGTCGGAACGGACGGGGTTCGTGTGACGGGCGGGGCGGCCGCGGGCCCGGCATCGCCAGCAGTCAGTGCCGACTGAGAGGAGCGAGGAGCGGTGAACGCGTATGCGCCCATCCTCGTACTGGGAGCCCTCGGGGCAGGCTTTGCGATCTTCTCCGTGGTCATGGCCACGCTGATCGGTCCGAAGCGGTACAACCGGGCCAAGCTCGAGGCCTACGAGTGCGGTATCGAGCCGACCCCCACGCCGGCCGGCGGCGGGCGCTTCCCCATCAAGTACTACCTGACGGCGATGCTCTTCATCGTCTTCGACATCGAGATCGTCTTCCTCTACCCCTGGGCCGTCACCTTCGACGCCCTGGGGATTTTCGGGCTCGTGGAGATGCTGCTCTTCGTGCTCACCGTCTTCGTCGCCTACGCGTACGTGTGGCGGCGCGGCGGCCTGGAATGGGACTGAGGGGCCTTTACAGACATGGGACTCGAAGAAAAGCTGCCGAGCGGCTTCCTGCTGACCACCGTCGAACAGGCCGCGGGCTGGGTGCGCAAGGCGTCCGTCTTCCCCGCCACCTTCGGCCTCGCCTGCTGCGCCATCGAGATGATGACGACCGGCGCCGGCCGCTACGACCTGGCCCGCTTCGGCATGGAGGTCTTCCGCGGATCACCGCGCCAGGCCGACCTGATGATCGTCGCCGGCCGGGTCAGCCAGAAGATGGCGCCGGTGCTCAGGCAGGTCTACGACCAGATGCCGAACCCCAAGTGGGTCATCTCCATGGGTGTGTGCGCCTCGTCGGGCGGCATGTTCAACAACTACGCGATCGTCCAGGGCGTCGACCACATCGTCCCCGTCGACATCTACCTGCCCGGCTGCCCGCCGCGGCCGGAGATGCTGGTGGACGCCATCCTCAAGCTCCACCACAAGATCCAGACCTCCAAGCTCGGCGTGAACGCCGAGGAGGCGGCGCGTGAGGCGGAGGAGGCGGCGCTCAAGGCCCTGCCCACGATCGAGATGAAGGGGCTGCTGCGGTGAGCGACGCGAACGGCAACGGGGTCAACCCCGAGAAGGACCTCAGCGCCTCGAACCTCCCCGGCCGGCGCGGCGAGGGCGGCGAGGAGATCCGCGTCCAGCGCGGCATGTTCGGCGCCAACAACGGCGGCGACACCTCCGGCTACGGCGGCCTGGTCCGCTCGGTCCGCCTCCCGGGACCGTCGGCCCGTCCCTACGGAGGCTGGTTCGACGAGGTCGCCGACGAACTCGAGGGCGCGCTGGAGGAGCAGGACCTGCTGCCCGGCAACGCGATCGAGAAGACGGTCGTCGACCGCGGCGAGCTGACCTTCCACATCGAGCGCGAGCACCTGGTCCGCGTCGCCCGCACCCTGCGCGACGACCCGGCGCTGCGCTTCGAGCTGTGCACCGGCGTCAGCGGCGTCCACTACCCGCACGACAAGGGCCGCGAGCTGCACGCCGTGTACCACCTGCGCTCGATCACCCACAACCGGCTGATCCGCCTGGAGGTCAGCGCTCCCGACAGCGACCCGCACATCCCGTCGCTGGTCTCCGTGTACCCGACGAACGACTGGCACGAGCGCGAGACCTACGACTTCTTCGGGATCGTCTTCGACGGTCACCCGGCCCTGACCCGGATCATGATGCCGGACGACTGGCAGGGCCACCCGCAGCGCAAGGACTACCCCCTCGGCGGCATCCCCGTCGAGTACAAGGGCGCCCAGATCCCGGCTCCGGACCAGCGGAGGTCGTACTCGTGAGTACTCAGTCAGCATCCGCACGCGAGACCACCGAGGGCACCGTCTACACGGTCACCGGTGGCGACTGGGACGAGGTCGTCCAGTCCGCGGCCCGCGCCGACGACGAGCGCATCGTCGTCAACATGGGGCCCCAGCACCCGTCCACCCACGGAGTCCTCCGCCTGATCCTGGAGATCGAGGGCGAGACGGTCACCGAGGCCCGCTGCGGCATCGGCTACCTCCACACCGGCATCGAGAAGAACCTCGAGTACCGGACCTGGACGCAGGGCACCACGTTCGTGACGCGCATGGACTACCTGACGTCCTTCTTCAACGAGACCGCCTACTGCCTCGCCGTCGAGAAGCTGCTCGGCATCGAGGACCAGATCAGCGAGCGGGCGAAGATCATCCGGGTGCTCCTGATGGAGCTGAACCGGATGTCCTCCCACCTGGTGTGCATCGCCACCGGCGGCATGGAACTCGGCGCCACCACGATCATGATCTACGGATTCCGTGATCGTGAAATGATTCTCGACCTCTACGAGCTCATCACGGGCCTGAGGATGAACCACGCGTACATCCGGCCCGGCGGACTCGCCCAGGACCTGCCGCCCGGCGCGGTGGACCAGATCCGCGAGTTCGTGAAGAAGATGAAGAAGAACCTCCCGGAGTACGACAAGCTCGCCACCGGGAACCCCATCTTCAAGGCCCGCATGCAGGACATCGGCTACCTCGACCTGGCCGGCTGCATGGCCCTGGGCGTCACGGGCCCGATCCTGCGCTCCACCGGCCTGCCGCACGACCTGCGCAAGTCCCAGCCGTACAGCGGCTACGAGACCTACGACTTCGACGTCCCGACCGCCGACACCTGCGACGCCTACGGCCGCTTCCTCATCCGCCTGGAGGAGATGCGGCAGTCGCTCAGGATCGTCGAGCAGTGTCTGGACCGGCTGCAGCCCGGCCCGGTCATGGTCGCCGACAAGAAGATCGCCTGGCCGGCCCAGCTCGCCCTGGGACCGGACGGACTGGGCAACTCCCTCGACCACATCAAGCAGATCATGGGCACCTCCATGGAGGCCCTGATCCACCACTTCAAGCTGGTCACCGAGGGCTTCCGGGTACCGCCCGGGCAGGCGTACGTGGCGGTCGAGTCGGCCAAGGGCGAACTCGGGGCGCACGTCGTCTCCGACGGCGGCACCCGCCCCTACCGGGTCCACTTCCGCGACCCGTCCTTCACCAACCTGCAGGCCATGGCGGCGATGTGCGAGGGCGGCCAGGTCGCCGATGTCATCGTCGCCGTCGCGTCCATCGACCCCGTGATGGGAGGCGTCGACCGGTGAGCACCAGTTCTTCGGAGCAGGGCGTCAGCCTGGGCATGCCCCAACTGCCCGCGCCCGCCTACCCGGACGACGTACGAGAGCGGCTGGAGCGGGACGCGCGCGCCGTCATCGCCCGCTACCCCGACTCCCGGTCCGCGCTGCTGCCGCTGCTGCACCTGGTGCAGTCGGAGGAGGGCCACGTCACCCGCACCGGGATGCAGTTCTGCGCGGACGTGCTGGGACTGACCACGGCCGAGGTCACCGCGGTCGCCACCTTCTACACCATGTACCGGCGCAAGCCGAGCGGCGACTACCAGGTCGGCGTCTGCACCAACACGCTGTGCGCGGTGATGGGCGGCGACGCGATCTTCGAGGAGCTCCAGGAGCACCTCGGCGTCGGCAACGGCGAGACCACCGGCGACGGCAAGGTCACCCTGGAGCACATCGAGTGCAACGCGGCCTGCGACTTCGCGCCGGTCGTGATGGTCAACTGGGAGTTCTTCGACAACCAGACGGTGGACAGCGCCAAGCGGCTCGTCGACGACCTGCGCGCGGGCAGGCCGGTCGATCCCACCCGCGGGGCGCGCCTGTGCACCTTCAAGGAGACCGCCCGGATCCTGGCCGGCTTCCCCGACGAGCGGCCGGGAGCGGTCGAGGAGAGCGGCGGCGCCGGACCGGCGTCGCTCGCGGGCCTCCGCCTCGCCAAGGGGGAGACGGCGCCCGCCCGCGTGGTCCATCCGCGCGACGGCGGCCCGCACGACACGGCCGTGCACGAGCCGTCCTCGACCGAGCACCTCAGCTCGCACGACGCGCCGCACAACACGTCGGCCTCCGACCCTTCCCATTCGGCAGGGCCAGTCGCCGAGGAGGGGGAGTGATGACCTTGGCAGCCGAACTGACAGACACCAGCCCGGAGAAGCTGCTCGCACCCGTGCTGTCGGCCTTCTGGGACGAGGACAGGTCCTGGACGCTGGACGTCTACCGCAGGCACGAAGGGTACGAGGGGCTGCGCAAGGCGCTGGCCATGTCCCCGGACGACGTGATCGCGTACGTCAAGGAATCCGGGCTGCGCGGCCGCGGCGGCGCCGGCTTCCCCACCGGGATGAAGTGGCAGTTCATCCCCCAGGGGGACGGAAAGCCGCACTATCTCGTTGTCAACGCCGACGAATCGGAGCCCGGGACGTGCAAGGACATCCCGCTCCTGTTCGCGAACCCGCACAGCCTCATCGAGGGCATCGTCATCGCGTGCTACGCCATCAGGTCGTCGCACGCCTTCATCTACCTGCGTGGTGAGGTCGTCCCCGTGCTGCGGCGGCTGCACGAGGCCGTGCGTGAGGCCTACGCGGCGGGCTACCTCGGCGAGAACATCCTCGGCAGCGGCATCGATCTCGACGTCACCGTGCACGCGGGCGCGGGCGCGTACATCTGCGGTGAGGAGACCGCGCTGCTCGACTCGCTCGAAGGCCGCCGGGGTCAACCGCGGCTCCGTCCTCCCTTCCCCGCCGTCGCGGGCCTGTACGCGTGCCCGACTGTGGTGAACAACGTCGAGTCGATCGCCTCGGTTCCCGCCATCATGAACAACGGCAAGGAATGGTTCAGGTCGATGGGCAGCGAGAAGTCCCCGGGCTTCACGCTCTACTCGCTCAGCGGCCACGTGGCCAGCCCCGGCCAGTACGAGGCGCCGCTCGGCATCACGCTCCGCCAGCTGCTCGACCTGAGCGGCGGCATGCGGCCGGGCCACCGCCTGAAGTTCTGGACGCCGGGCGGCTCCTCGACGCCGCTGCTCACCGACGAGCACCTCGACGTCCCCCTCGACTACGAGGGAGTGGGCGCCGCCGGTTCCATGCTCGGCACCAAGGCCCTGCAGTGCTTCGACGAGACGACCTGCGTCGTGCGCGCCGTCACCCGCTGGACCGAGTTCTACGCCCACGAGTCCTGCGGCAAGTGCACGCCCTGCCGCGAAGGCACCTACTGGCTCGTGCAGTTGATGCGCGACATCGAGGCGGGCAAGGGCAAGATGTCCGACCTCGACAAGCTCAACGACATCGCCGACAACATCAACGGCAAGGCCTTCTGCGCCCTCGGCGACGGTGCCGCCTCGCCGATCTTCTCCTCGCTCAAACACTTCCGCGAGGAGTACGAGCAGCACATCACGGGCCGCGGCTGCCCCTTCGACCCGGCCAAGTCGACGGCCTGGGCCGACCGCACGGAGGTGAACGCATGACCGTGACCAGCAGCACTCCCGCGGGCGGGGGAGAAGCGGCGGTCCCGCCGGAGGATCTCATCACGGTGACGATCGACGGCATCGAGATCAGCGTGCCCAAGGGCACCCTGGTCATCCGCGCCGCCGAGCAGCTCGGCATCGAGGTCCCCCGCTTCTGCGACCACCCCCTCCTGGACCCGGTCGGCGCCTGCCGACAGTGCATCGTCGAGGTCGAGGGCCAGCGCAAGCCGATGGCGTCCTGCACCACCACCTGCACCGACGGCATGGTGGTCAAGACCCAGCTCACCTCGCCGGTCGCCGAGAAGTCCCAGCACGGGGTGATGGAGTTCCTCCTCATCAACCACCCGCTGGACTGCCCGGTCTGCGACAAGGGCGGCGAGTGCCCCCTGCAGAACCAGGCCATGTCGCACGGCAACGCCGAATCCCGCTTCGACGGGAAGAAGCGCACCTACGAGAAGCCGGTGCCGATCTCCACGCAGGTGCTGCTCGACCGCGAGCGGTGCGTGCTGTGCGCCCGGTGCACCCGCTTCTCCACCCAGATCGCGGGCGACCCGATGATCGAGCTGCTGGAGCGGGGCGCGCTGCAGCAGGTCGGCACCGGTGAGGGAGACCCCTTCGAGTCGTACTTCTCCGGCAACACCATCCAGATCTGCCCGGTCGGCGCGCTGACCTCGGCGGCGTACCGCTTCCGCGCCCGCCCCTTCGACCTGATCTCCTCGCCGTCGGTGTGCGAGCACTGCTCCGGCGGCTGCGCCACCCGCACCGACCACCGGCGCGGCAAGGTCATGCGGCGGCTCGCCGCCAACGACCCCGAGGTCAACGAGGAGTGGATCTGCGACAAGGGCCGCTTCGCGTTCCGTTACGCGCAGCAGCCGGACCGCCTCAACACCCCCCTGGTGCGCAACGCCGAGGGCGACCTGGAACCGGCCTCCTGGCCGGAGGCGCTGCAGATCGCGGCGCAGGGACTGCTCGCCTCCCGCGGCCGGACCGGCGTCCTCACCGGCGGCCGGCTGACCATCGAGGACGCCTACGCGTACAGCAAGTTCGCGCGCGTGGCGCTCGACACCAACGACATCGACTTCCGCGCGCGCGTGCACAGCGCCGAGGAGGCCGACTTCCTGGCGTCCCGGATCGCCGGGCACGGGCGTGACATCGACGGCACGGGCGTCACGTACACCGCGCTGGAGAAGGCGCCCGCCGTCCTGCTGGTCGGGTTCGAGTCGGAGGAGGAGGCGCCCGGCGTCTTCCTGCGGCTGCGCAAGGCCTGGCGCAAGCACGGGCAGCAGGTGTTCGCGCTGGCCACGCACGCCACCCGCGGCCTGGAGAAGGCCGGCGGCACGCTGCTGCCGGCGGCTCCCGGCACCGAGACCGAGTGGCTGGACGCCCTCGCGAGCGGAATCGGCGTGGAGGGCCCCGGCGCACAGGCGGCCGAGGCGCTGCGCGCCGAGGGCGCGCTGATCGTCGTCGGCGAGCGGCTGGCCGCCGTGGCGGGCGGCCTGACCGCCGCGGTGCGGGCCGCCACGGCGACCGGCGCCCGGCTGGCGTGGATCCCGCGCCGGGCCGGTGAGCGCGGCGCCGTCGAGGCCGGCGCGCTGCCGTCGCTGCTGCCGGGCGGACGCCCGGCCACCGACCCGCGCGCGCGGGAGGAGGTCGCCGCCCTCTGGGGTGTCGCCGCGCTCCCGCACGGCCACGGCCGCGACACCGGCCAGATCGTCGAGGCCGCCGCCGCCGGCGAGCTGCAGGCGCTGCTGGTCGCGGGCGTCGAGGTCGCCGACCTGCCCGACCCGGCACGCGCGCGTGCGGCGCTCGCCGAGGCCGGGTTCGTGGTGTCGCTGGAACTGCGGCCCGGCGAGGTCACCGAGCGCGCGGACGTCGTGCTCCCGGTCGCCGCCGTCGCCGAGAAGGCCGGCACCTTCCTCAACTGGGAAGGCCGGGCGCGCTCCTTCGAGGCCGCGCTCAAGCCCGACCAGATGACCCGCCGCCTCGCGCCCACCGACGCGCGGGTGCTGCAGATGCTCGCCGACGCCATGGACGTGCACCTGGGCCTGCCCGACCTGCGTACCGTGCGCGCCGAGCTGGACCGGCTCGGCGCCTGGGACGGGCCGCGGGCCACCGACCCGCAGCACAGCGCGGCCGTGCTGCCGCGGCCCGCCGCCGGGGAGGCCGTACTCGCCGGCCACCGGCTCCTGCTCGACCGGGGCGTCCTGCAGCAGGGCGACGAGGCGCTCGCCGGGACCCGGCACGCCGCCCACGCGCGCGTGTCGCCCGCCACGGCCGCCGAGGCGGGCGTCAAGGAGGGCGACCTGCTCGCCGTGACCGGCCCCTCCGGAACCGTCGAACTCCCGCTGGAGGTCACCGAGATGCCCGACCGTGTGGTCTGGCTCCCGCTGAACTCCGCGGGCGGGGGCGTCGCCTCCGACACCGGGGCGCTGCCCGGCGCCCTCGTCCGCATCGGCCCGGCGACGCTGACCGCCGAAGCCCCGAAGGAGGTGGAGGCATGAGCCCGTACCTCGCCGCTGAAGACCTCTCGATGTTCGGCCGCGACCCATGGTGGCTGGTCGTCGTCAAGGCGGTGTTCTGCTTCGCCTTCGTCATGCTGACCGTGCTGTTCTCCATCGTCTGGGAACGCAAGGTCGTCGCCTGGATGCAGCTGCGCATCGGCCCCAACCGGCACGGCCCCTGGGGCATGCTCCAGTCGCTCGCCGACGGCGTGAAGCTGATGCTGAAGGAAGACATCATCGTCAAGCGCGCGGACAAGGTGGTCTACCTCCTCGCGCCGATCGTCGCGGCCGTCCCGGCCTTCATGGCGATCGCGGTGATCCCCTTCGGCCCGGCCGACAACGAGATCTCGATCTTCGGCCACCGCACCACCATGCAGCTGACCGATCTGCCGATCGCGATGCTCTACATCCTCGCGGTCGCCTCGGTCGGCATCTACGGCATCGTCCTCGCGGGCTGGAGCTCCGGCTCCACCTACCCGCTGCTGGGCGGCCTGCGCTCGTGCGCGCAGATGATCTCCTACGAGATCGCCATGGGCGCCGCCTTCGCCTCCGTGTTCCTCTACTCCGGCTCGATGTCGACGTCGACGATCGTCGAGCAGCAGCAGGACCGCTGGTACATCGTCCTGCTGCCGGTCTCCTTCATCCTCTACGTCGTCACGATGGTGGGCGAGACCAACCGCGCCCCCTTCGACATGCCGGAGTCCGAGGGCGACCTGGTCGGCGGCTTCAACACCGAGTACTCGTCGATCAAGTTCGCGATGTTCATGCTCGCCGAGTACGTCAACATGGTGACGGTCTCCGCCGTGTCCACCACGCTGTTCCTCGGCGGCTGGCGGGCCCCCTGGCCCATCAGCACCTTCTGGGAGGGCGCGAACCACGGCTGGTGGCCGATGCTGTGGTTCACCATCAAGGTCCAGCTGCTGCTGTTCTTCTTCATCTGGCTGCGCGGCACGCTCCCGCGGGTCCGCTACGACCAGCTGATGAAGCTCGGCTGGAAGGTCCTCATCCCCGTCTCCGTGGTCTGGCTGATGCTGGTCGCCACCGTGCGGGCGCTGCGGAACGAGAACTACGACTTCGCCGACATCGCCCTCTACATCGGCGGCGGCGTCCTCGCCCTGCTCCTGCTGTCCTTCGTCGCCGACATGTTCCGCGAGAAGACGAAGGCGGCCGAGCAGCCCGCCGAGGAACCGGCCGCGTTCGACCCGATGGCCGGCGGGTTCCCGGTACCGCCGCTGCCGGGGCAGGAACTGCCGCCGGTGCCCAGGCGCCGTTCGCAGCGTGAGCGAGAGCTCATTGTCAGTGGCGGAGCGGATACTCCCAGTGACGGATCTTCGGATGGAAAGGAGGCGTCCGATGGCTGAGGAGCCCAAGGAGACCAAGCCCGGTTTCATGAACCCCGTCGCAGGCTTCGGCGTGACCTTCAAGGCCATGTTCAAGAAGCGGCTGACCGAGCAGTACCCGGAGCAGCAGAAGACCACCGCTCCGCGGTTCCACGGACGGCACCAGCTCAACCGCCATCCGGACGGCCTGGAGAAGTGCGTCGGCTGTGAGCTGTGCGCCTGGGCCTGCCCCGCCGACGCCATCTACGTGGAGGGCGCCGACAACACCGACGAGGAGCGCTACTCGCCGGGCGAGCGGTACGGCCGCGTCTACCAGATCAACTACGCCCGCTGCATCCTGTGCGGCCTGTGCATCGAGGCGTGCCCCACCCGCGCGCTGACCATGACCAACCAGTTCGAGCTGGCCGACTCCAGTCGCGCCAACCTCATCTACACCAAGGAACAGCTGCTCGCCGGCCTCGAAGAGGGCATGGTCGACACCCCGCACGCGATCTACCCGGGGATGGACGAGCAGGACTACTACCGCGGCCTGGTGACCGAGGCCGCGCCCGGCACGGAACGCCAGGCCGCCCGCTCCAAGGGCGAGGTCGTGCAGGAGGCCGACTCGACCTTCGGCGAGAGCGAACCGGCGTCGGAGAAGGTGATCGGCCGATGACCGCGCAGCTCGCCGCCTACTCCACCTCCACCGGAGAGGCCTTCCAGTTCTGGGTGCTCGGCGCGGTCGCCGTGCTCGGCGCCCTGGGCACCGTGTTCATGAAGCGGGCCGTGCACAGCGCCCTGTCGCTCGCCGGCACCATGATCGTCCTGGCGGTGTTCTACCTCGCCAACGGCGCCTACTTCCTGGGCATCGTGCAGATCGTCGTCTACACCGGCGCGATCATGATGCTGTTCCTGTTCGTGGTGATGCTCGTCGGCGTCACCGCGGCGGACTCCCTGAAGGAGACCATCAAGGGTCAGCGCTGGCTGGCCCTGCTGTGCGGACTCGGCTTCGGCATCCTGCTGATCGCCGGGATCGGCAACGCCTCCCTGAAGGAGTTCGACGGCCTCGCCCAGGCGAACGGCAACGGCAACGTGGAGGGCCTCGCCGCCCTCATCTTCACCAAGTACGTCTTCGCCTTCGAGATCACCGGCGCCCTGCTGATCACGGCCACCGTCGGCGCCATGGTGCTCACCCACCGGGAGCGCACCGAGCGCGCCAAGACCCAGCGCGAGCTGTCCGAACAGCGCGTCCGGGAAGGCAAGTACATCCCGCCGCTGCCGGCGCCCGGCGTGTACGCCCGGCACAACGCCGTCGACATCGCGGGCCTGCTGCCCGACGGCACCCCGTCCGACCTCACGGTCAGCAAGACGCTGCGCGAGCGCGGCCAGATCCGCGACGTGTCGGCGGACGCGCTCAACGACCTGCGGGCGCTGGAACAGCGCGCCGAGGAGCGGCTGGAGCGGACCGCGATCGAACCGGCCACCTTCAAGCGGGAGGAGGCGTCGAAGTGAACCCGGTCAACTACCTCTACCTTTCCGCCCTGTTGTTCACGATCGGCGCCACCGGCGTGCTGATCAGGCGCAACGCGATCGTCGTGTTCATGTGCATCGAGCTGATGCTGAACGCCTGCAACCTCGCGTTCGTCACCTTCTCCCGGATGCACGGCAATCTCGACGGCCAGATCATCGCCTTCTTCACGATGGTCGTCGCCGCCGCGGAGGTCGTGGTCGGGCTCGCGATCATCGTGTCGCTGTTCCGTTCCCGCCACTCGGCCTCGGTCGACGACGCCAGCCTGATGAAGCTCTGAGGGGTCGCTGAATCGTGGAGAACCTGATTGCGCTGCTGGTGGCGGCGCCTCTGCTCGGAGCGGCCGTACTGCTGTGCGGCGGCCGGCGGCTGGACGCCGTCGGCCACTGGATCGGCACCGCCCTCGCGGCCGGCTCCTTCGTCATCGGTCTCGTCCTCTTCGCCGACCTGCTCGGCAAGGAGGCCGGGAACCGGACCCTGATGCAGCACCTGTTCAGCTGGGTCCCGGTCGCCGGCTTCCAGGCGGACGTCACCTTCCGCCTCGACCAGCTCTCGATGACGTTCGTCCTGCTGATCACGGGCGTCGGCTCGCTGATCCACCTCTACTCGGTCGGGTACATGGAGCACGACGAGCGGCGCCGCCGCTTCTTCGGCTACCTGAACCTGTTCCTCGCGGCGATGCTGCTGCTCGTGCTCGCCGACAACTACCTGCTGCTGTACGCCGGCTGGGAGGGCGTCGGTCTCGCCTCCTACCTGCTGATCGGCTTCTGGCAGCACAAGCCCAGCGCGGCGACCGCGGCGAAGAAGGCCTTCCTGGTCAACCGCGTCGGCGACATGGGCCTGTCGATCGCGATCATGCTGATGTTCACGACGTTCGGCACCTTCGCCTTCCAGCCGGTGTTCAGCCACGTCGGCGACACCTCCGAGGGCAAGCTCACCGCCATCGGCCTGATGCTGCTGCTCGCCGCCTGCGGCAAGTCCGCCCAGGTGCCGCTGCAGTCCTGGCTCGGGGACGCGATGGAGGGCCCGACCCCGGTCTCGGCCCTCATCCACGCCGCGACCATGGTGACCGCGGGCGTCTACCTGATCGTCCGCTCCGGCGCGATCTTCAACGGCGCGCCGGACGCGCAGACGGCGGTCGTCGTCGTCGGCGCGGTCACGCTCCTGTTCGGTGCCATCGTCGGTTGCGCGAAGGACGACATCAAGAAGGCGCTGGCCGGCTCGACCATGTCGCAGATCGGCTACATGGTCCTCGCCGCGGGCCTCGGCCCCATCGGCTACGTCTTCGCGATCATGCACCTGGTGACGCACGGCTTCTTCAAGGCCGGGCTGTTCCTCGGCGCCGGCTCGGTCATGCACGGCATGAACGACGAGGTCGACATGCGCCGCTACGGCGGCCTGCGCAAGTACATGCCGGTCACCTTCGTCACCTTCGGCCTCGGCTACCTGGCGATCATCGGCTTCCCGTTCCTGTCCGGCTTCTACTCCAAGGACGCGATCATCGAGGCCGCCTTCGCCAAGGGCGGCACCGAGGGCTGGATCCTCGGCGGCGTGGCCCTCCTGGGCGCGGCCATCACCGCGTTCTACATGACGCGCGTGATGCTGATGACGTTCTTCGGCGAGGAACGCTGGCGCCACGCCCCGACCCCGTCCCCGGCCGAGCCCAGTGTGGAACCGGCCGCGGAGACCCACGGTGAACACACTGAGCCGCACCCGCACGAGTCGCCCAACGTCATGACGATCCCGATGATCGTGCTGGCCGTCGGGTCGGTCGCGGGCGGCTTCTTCTTCCACCTCGGCGACCGCTTCCTGAACTGGCTGGAGCCGGTCACCGGGCACAGCGAGGGCGACTCCCCGGTCAGCGCCCTGACCGTCACCGGCGCGACCCTGGTCTGCCTGGTCGTCGGCGCGGGCCTCGCGTGGGCCATGTACGGGCGGCGCCCGGTCCCGGCCGTCGCCCCGCGCGGGTCGCTGCTCACCCGGGCCGCCCGGCGCGACCTGCTCCAGGACGACTTCAACCACGTCGTCCTGGTCCGCGGCGGCGAGCACCTCACGCGCTCCCTGGTGTACGTGGACCACACCCTGGTCGACGGCGTCGTCAACGGCACGGCGGCCTCGGTCGGCGGCCTCTCCGGGCGGCTGCGCAGGCTGCAGAACGGCTTCGCGCGCTCCTACGCGGTCTCGATGTTCGGCGGCGCGGCGGTCCTCGTCGCCGCGACCCTGCTGATGAGGGCGGTCTGATACCGATGTCCTTTCCCCTGCTGACAGCGACGGCGGCGCTCCCGGCGATCGGCGCGGTGGCCACGGCCGCCGTACCGGCCGCGCGGCGCACCGCCGCCAAGTGGCTGGCGCTGCTCGTCTCGCTGGCCACGCTCGCCCTCGCCATCACCGTCCTGGTCCGCTTCGATCCCGGCGGCGGGCGCTACCAGCTCACCGAGTCCCACGCGTGGATCGCGGAGTTCGGGGTCCGGTACGAACTGGGCGTCGACGGCATCGCGGTGGCGCTGATCGCGCTGACCGCCCTGCTGATGCCGTTCATCATCCTCGCGGGCTGGCACGACGCCGACCCGCTGGAGACCGGGAGCCGCCGCTGGCGGCCGACGCAGGGCTTCTTCGCCCTGATCCTGGCCGTCGAGGCGATGGTGATCCTCTCCTTCGAGGCCACCGACGTCTTTCTCTTCTACATCTTCTTCGAAGCCATGCTCATCCCGATGTACTTCCTCATCGGCGGCTTCGGGGACCACGCGCACGAGCACGGCGAGAAGGCGGCGTCGACGCAGCGGTCGTACGCGGCCGTGAAGTTCCTCCTCTACAACCTGGTCGGCGGTCTGATCATGCTGGCCGCGGTGATCGGCCTGTACGTGGTCGCCGGGAACTTCAGCCTCCAGGAGATCGCCCAGGCCCGCGCCGACGGCTCGCTGCACATGGCGACGAACACCGAACGCTGGCTGTTCCTCGGCTTCTTCTTCGCCTTCGCGGTGAAGGCGCCGCTGTGGCCGCTGCACACCTGGCTGCCCAACGCCATGCAGGAGTCCACCGCGCCGGTCGCCGTCCTCATCACGGCGGTCGTCGACAAGGTCGGCACCTTCGCGATGCTCCGCTTCTGCCTCCAACTGTTCCCGGAGGCGTCGAAGTGGGCGACGCCGGTCATCCTGGTGCTGGCGCTCGTCAGCATCATCTACGGGGCGCTGCTCGCCGTCGGCCAGCGCGACATCAAGCGCCTGGTGGCGTACGCGTCGATCTCGCACTTCGGCTTCATCATCATGGGCATCTTCGCGATGACCACCCAGGGCCAGTCCGGCGCGACGCTGTACATGGTGAACCACGGCATCTCCACGGCCGCGTGGATGCTGCTCGCCGGGTTCCTCATCTCGCGGCGCGGTTCGCGGCTCATCGCCGACTACGGCGGTGTGCAGAAGGTCGCCCCGGTGCTCGCCGGCACGTTCCTGATCGGCACGCTGGCCACGCTGTCCCTCCCGGGGCTCGCGCCGTTCGTGAGCGAGTTCCTGGTCCTGGTCGGCACGTTCACGCGCTACCCGGCGATCGGCATCATCGGCACCCTCGGCATCGTCCTCGCCGCGCTCTACGCCCTCGTCCTCTACCAGCGGACGATGACGGGCCCGGTGAAGCCGGAGGTCTCCGCGATGCCCGACCTGCGGCTGAGGGAGATCCTGGTGGTCGCCCCGCTGGTGGTGTTGTTGATCTTCCTGGGCGTCTACCCGAAGCCCGTCACGGACATCGTGAACCCGGCGGTCAAGTCGACCTTGTCCGACGTACAGAAGAAGGACCCCCAGCCTGAGGTGGAGGCGGCCAAGTGAGCGCATCAGCCGTCCACAGCCTGTGGACAACCGCGGCCACCGCGGCCGATCCGATCTCCAAGATCGACGCCCCGAAGATCGAGTACGGGCAGCTCTCGCCCACCCTGATCGTCCTGGGCGCGGCGATCGTCGGGGTGCTCGTCGAGGCGTTCGTCCCGCGCAAGTCCCGCTACTACGCCCAGGTGTTCGTCTCCGCCGTCGCCCTGTGCGCGGCCTTCGCCGCGGTCGTCGCGCTCGCGGCGGACGGGTACGGCACGACCAAGGCGCACATCGCGGCGATGGGCGCGATCGCCGTCGACGGACCGTCCCTGTTCCTGCAGGGCACGATCCTGCTGGCCGGCCTGGTCGGCCTGTTCACCTTCGCGGAGCGCCGGCTCGACCCGGCGGCGCACGGCAACCGGGTCGACTCCTTCGCCGCGCAGGCCGCGTCCGTGCCGGGCAGCGACAGCGAGAAGGCGGCGGTGAAGGCCGGGTTCACCACGACCGAGGTCTTCCCGCTGCTGCTGTTCGCGGTCGCCGGCATGCTGGTCTTCCCGTCGGCCAACGACCTGCTGACGCTGTTCGTCGCCCTGGAAGTCCTCTCGCTGCCGCTGTACCTGATGTGCGCGCTGGCCCGCCGCAAGCGGCTCATGTCGCAGGAGGCCGCGGTCAAGTACTTCCTGCTCGGCGCGTTCGCCTCCGCGTTCACCCTGTTCGGGATCGCCCTGCTGTACGGCTACGCCGGCTCGGTCTCGTACGCCAGGATCGCGCAGGTCGTCGACGGTACGGCCACGGGCGTCGACCCGGCGCTCGCCGACACCATGGGCAACGACGCGCTGCTGCTCGTCGGCGCCGCGATGATCGTCATGGGTCTGCTGTTCAAGGTGGGCGCCGTCCCCTTCCACATGTGGACGCCGGACGTCTACCAGGGCGCCCCGACCCCGGTGACCGGCTTCATGGCGGCGGCGACGAAGGTGGCCGCGTTCGGCGCGCTGCTGCGCATCCTGTACGTGGTGCTGCCCGGCATGCGCTGGGACTGGCGTCCGGTCATGTGGGGCGTCGCGATCGTCACCATGCTGGGCGGTGCGATCGTCGCGATCACGCAGACCGACATCAAGCGGCTGCTGGCGTACTCGTCGATCGCGCACGCCGGATTCATCCTCGCGGGTGTCATCGCGACCACGCCGGACGGCGTCTCCTCCGTCCTCTTCTACCTTGCCGCGTACTCCTTCGTGACCATCGGCGCCTTCGCCGTGGTGACGCTGGTGCGTGACGCGGGCGGCGAGGCGACCCACCTGTCGAAGTGGGCGGGCCTCGGCCGTCGCTCGCCGCTGGTGGCGGCGGTGTTCGCGGTGTTCCTGCTGGCCTTCGCGGGCATTCCGCTGACCTCCGGCTTCGCCGGGAAGTTCGCCGTGTTCAAGGCGGCGGCGGACGGCGGGGCGGCCCCGCTGGTCGTGGTCGGTGTGATCTCGTCCGCGGTCGCGGCGTTCTTCTACATCCGGGTGATCGTGCTGATGTTCTTCAGCGACCCGCGGCCCGAGGGCCCGACGGTCGCCGTGCCGTCCCCGCTGACGACGACGGCGATCGGCGTCGGCGTGGCGGTCACGCTGGTGCTGGGCGTCGCGCCGCAGTACTTCCTGGACCTGGCGAGCCAGGCGGGGGTGTTCGTGCGCTGACCCGGCACAAGCTCCCGCGGGGGGGGGGGGGGGGGGGGGGGGGGGGGGGGGGGGGGGGGGGGGGGGGGGGGGGGGGGGGGGGGGGGGGGGGGGGGGGGGGGGGGGGGGG
>NZ_JBVIIE010000049.1:65173-68167 GCF_055569945.1 Streptomyces sp. NPDC031340 | reverse complement strand
ACCTCCCCCCCACAGAGTAGGGTGGAAAGCCGGCCAGGCACGCCCCCTGCACCACCTCCCCCGCCCCGTCCGAGGTGACGATCTGCGTCGCCGCCCCGGCGTACGTCACCGAGGACGACTCGCCCGAGGCGCTCGCCCATGCCCGCGAGCAGTGCCGCTGGTTCGGCGGCATGGTCGGCAACCACGTCGCCGACCTGGTCGCCAAGTACGGCGAGCACTCCGCCCAGGTCCCCGAGGAACTCACCGACTACATCAAGGCCCGCGAGGGGTACGACTACTCGCACCACGGGCGTGCCGACAACCCGGACACCGCGTTCGTGCCGGACGAGATCGTCGACCGGTTCTGCCTCATCGGCCCGGTCGAGCGGCACATCGAGAAGCTGAACGCGCTGCGGGAACTGGGCGTCGACCAGTTCGCCGTGTACGACATGCACGACGCGCAGGAGGCCGTGATCGACGCGTACGGCCAGAAGGTCATCCCCGCGGTCAACTCCTGACCCAAGCAGCCGGGTTGTCCCGTCCCCCCACTCCCGTTCACCCCTCCCCGGCGTGTGCCGGGGAGGGGGCCGGAGCCCGCACTGGCCTTTCCGGAACCACCCTTCGTTTGATTGGCCTGCCCATGACCGAAACCGCTCCCCCGGCCATACCGCCGACCACCCAGGTCACCCGCCCCGACGGACGCGTGGAGATCGCCCCGGGATCCCCGCTGCCCAGCGGCCCCTACGCCAACGACGACCTGCTGCCGGTCCCCGTCGAGAAGCGCACGTGGACCACGTACAACTTCTCCGCGCTGTGGGTCGGCATGGCCCACAACACCGCCTCCTGGACCCTGGCCTCCGGTCTGATCGCCGTCGGCATGGACTGGAAGCAGGCGGTGTTCACCATCGCCCTGGCCAACCTGATCGTGCTCGTCCCGATGCTGCTCACCGGGCACGCGGGACCGAAGTACGGCATTCCCTTCCCGGTGTTCGCCCGCGCCTCCTTCGGCGTGCGCGGCGCCAACCTGCCCGCCGTCGTAAGGGCGTTGGTGGCATGCGGCTGGTTCGGCATCCAGACCTGGATCGGCGGCGAGGCGATCTACTTCCTGGCCGGCAAGCTGATCGGCGACAGCTGGGCGAACGCCTCGCACGTCGGCGGCTACGCCTGGACCATGTGGCTGTCGTTCGCGCTCTTCTGGGTGCTGCAGATCGCCATCATCTACCGCGGCATGGAGACCATCCGGCGCTTCGAGAACTGGGCGGCGCCCTTCGTGCTCGTCGGCGCGTTCGTGATGCTGATCTGGATGAGCGACAAGGCCGGCGGCTTCGGTCCGCTGCTCGACCAGCCCTCCAAGCTCGGCTGGGGCGGCGACTTCTGGAAGCTGTTCTGGCCCTCCCTCATGGGCATGATCGGCTTCTGGTCCACGCTGTCGCTGAACATCCCCGACTTCACCCGCTACGGCAGGAGCCAGAAGGCGCAGACCTGGGGGCAGGCGCTAGGTTTGCCTACCACGATGACGCTCTTCGCGCTGCTGTCGGTGCTGGTCACCTCCGGCTCGCAGGCGGTGTACGGCGAGACGGTCTGGGACCCGGTACAGCTGGCCGCCAAGACCGACAACGTGGTCGGCCTGCTGTTCGCGCTGGTGACCGTGCTGGTGGCCACCCTGTCCGTGAACATCGCGGCCAACCTGGTCTCCCCGGCCTTCGACTTCTCCAACATCGCCCCGCGGAAGATCAGTTTCCGCGTCGGCGCGCTGGCCACCTGCGTCCTCGGGGTGCTGATCTTCCCGTGGAAGCTGTACTCCGACCCGCAGGGCTACATCTTCACCTGGCTCGGCCTGGTCGGCGGACTGCTCGGCACGGTCGCCGGCATCCTGATCGCCGACTACTGGATCCTGCGCCGCGGCAAGCTCGACCTGGTCGACCTGTACCGCACGGGCGGCCGCTACTGGTACGACGGCGGCTGGAACTGGCGGGCCGTCGCCGCCTTCGCCGTCGGAGGTGTCCTCGCGGTCGGCGGCGCCAGCTTCAAGCCGCTGATCGACGGACGGCCGATCCCGGCCCTCCAACCGCTCGCCGACTACGGCTGGGCGGTGGGCCTGGGCACGTCGATGGTGCTCTACGTGGCCCTGATGCTGCCGCGCGGCAGGCAGCAACTGGAGGCCTGAGCGGGAGTGCGGAGGGCGGCCGGTCCTACCGGCTGCCCTCCAGCGCCGCCACGGCGTCCTTCGCCGCCTTGATGGCGCCCTTGTTGATCTCGTCCGTGCCGGGCGCCTTCTTGGTCTCGAAGTCGCTGCCGTTGTAGGTGACGACCACCAGCGCGTTGGCGACCCGGGCCACCACCTCGCCCTCACGGGTCTGCTGCTTGTCCTCGGTGGTGAGGTTGACGACGGAGTAGCCCGCGTCGCCGAGTCCGGGGACGTCCCCTCCGCCGCTCTTCTCCGTGAGCCGGGCCTGGTACGACTTCTGCGCCGCCTGGTCCGAGTCCATGATCTCGAAGGAGACGTCGAGCCAGCGGTAGTCGTAGCCCTTCAGGGCGTTCCAGGAGCAGGTGCGGCGCAGCGTCTCGTCCGTCGACCGGATCTCCTTCCCGGCCGTCTTCGCCCCCGGCACCAGCGACTTGACCGTCTTCACGGCCACGGCGCCGCACGGCGCGGGAGCGGCGGTGTACGTCTTCGCGACGGCCGTCGACGACGGCGCGGAGGCCGACCGGGTGCCGGTCTGCTGCGCGTCCTTGTGCTGGGCGGCCGGCGTCGCGGAACCGGACGTCATCGCCCAGCCCGCCGTGGCGAGTACGACGACCGGGGTCAGGCGCGCGGCCAGCGCGAGCGGCAGAGGAAGATGGCGCACGGGCACACTTCTCGGTGGGGGACGGTGTGCGGAGCAGTCCGCACTGCGGACGGGCGTAGTTTCACACGAGTCCCCCTGAGACGGAAGTGCCAACTCGCTCCGTACACGCCTGGTTACCCACGCGTAGGCCTGGCGGCCGCCCGGCGCGCCCGGTTGGCGGTGAACG
>NZ_JBVIIE010000049.1:0-65079 GCF_055569945.1 Streptomyces sp. NPDC031340 | reverse complement strand
TGACGAGCCACAGTGTGGCGGGCGGGGTGACGGTGTGCCGGGAGTCGTGCGGGGGCGGGGTGTCACCGAGGGCCGCGCGGGCGCCGGGCGGCACGGCACGGTCCGGCGTGCGGGGCGGCGCGAGTCGCGTGCCGCGTACGCGTGGTCACCGGCGCGTGGGCCGGGCAGGTGTCCGGCGCGCCCGGTTGGCGGTGACGAGCCACAGTGTGGCGGGCGGGGTGACGGTGTGCCGGGAGTCGTGCGGGGGCGGGGTGTCACCGAGGGCCGCGCGGGCGCCGGGCGGCACGGCGAGGTCCGGCGTGCGGGGCGGCGCGAAGCCGACCGCGTCCGCCGTGTCCCGGCCCCGCACCGCCCGTACCGTGACCGGCGTGATCCGCACGTTCTCCCAGCCTTCCAGCGCCGCACGGACGCGGTCGGGGTCGCAGTGGGACGGCAGGGCCGCGGGGGCCGGGGCGTGCGGGAGTTCGCCGGGGAGGAGTCGTAACCCCCGTGTCTCGTCGGTGTCCGGGCCGGCCGGGCGGGGGCACAGGAACGCCAGCCGGCCGCCCGGCATCAGCGCCCGCGCCAGGTTCCGGAAGGCGGCCGCCGGGTCCGCGCAGCACATCACGGCGCCCCGGCTGACGATCACGTCGTAGCCGCAGGGCGGGAACGGGTGGACCCGCGCGTCCGCCTCCCGGTAGCCGGCGTTGGCGATCTTCGCGGCGGCCGTGAGCTGCTGGGCCCTGCGCAGCAGCGGCCCCGAGACGTCCACACCGACCGCGTGCCCCCGCCGGGCCCGCCGGGCGGCGGCGCGGGTGAGCGCCCCCGCGCCGCAGCCGACGTCGAGGACACGGTCGCCGAGCCTGATGGCCGCCGCCGCGACCAGCGCCTCTTCGACGCCCGACGGCAGGACGTCGGCACGCCGGGGGAGAAGGGTCCCCCGGAAGCCGGCGGCCCCGGTCACGACGTCCCCCGCACCGTGTGCAGGCTGAACGCGCTCTCCAGCCGTTCCACCGCGGCGAAGGCGCCGTACGCGACGAGACGGACCAGACAGCCGTCGGTGTGTTCCGGACGGCGCCAGGCCGCCACGTCCTCCCCGGTGATCCGGTACGGCGCCAGCGCGGCCAGCAGCGCCAGGCGCGCGCCGGGCCGCTCGCGGCGGTCCGGGAGCGACCCGGACCCGGCGAGCGACGGATGCGAGCCGTCCCAGTCCCACAGCGCCTCCCGGACCAGCGCCTGGTCGCCGGCGTCGAGGAGACCGGCGCCCGCGGAGCCGGCGGCCGAGCGCAGCGCCGCGTAGGCCGGGCCGACGGCGCTGCCGGCCGCCCACGCCGGCCCCGGCTCCGGGTCGTCGAGGAGCGCGAGGGACGCACCGGGCGGGACGGGGCGGCGGACGGTCCTGGCCAGCGAACGGCCCGCGAGGCTGCGCACCGGACGCAGCCGCTGGACGTTGCCCGGCAGCAGCCGCTCGGTCAGCAGGGCCGACACGATCCGGTTGACGAAGTGGAAGGCGAGCGCGGTGCCGATGTAGGCGGGGGCGTGCTCGCGGGGGAACGGGTACGGCATCAGGCCGGCGCCCGGCACGCGGGTGCGCCGCGCCCAGGCCAGCACGCGCGCCTGCTCCTCGTCCCGCGGCCCCTCGCCGCGGGCCAGGCGCTCGGCGAGGGCGTGGTCGCCGGTGGCGTGCAGCAGGACGGTGTGCGCGTCCACGCAGAACGGGCACTTGTTGGCGAGCGACACCCCGTACGCCGTCAACTCCTTGCCGGTGCGGGAGCCCGCGCCGGCGATCAGCGACTCGCGCACCAGCGCCCAGGCGGGGGCGAGGATCTCCGGCGCGGAGGACAGCACCGTGAAGGTGGGCGCGCCGTCGATGCCGAAGTCGCGGGCGAGTTGCTCGTAGACCGCGGCGACCCGACCGGTGGCCGCCCTCGGCGGCAGGGGTTCGGTGAAGCGGAAGAGTGTGGGCATGGACAGCAGCGTGCGCCCCGCGGCCAGGCCCGGTCGTCGTACGGCCGGTGACAGTCCGCGCTGCGACCGCGGGGCCCGTAGGGCGCGGGCCCTACTGCGCGGGGAGTAGTGCGAGAGCCGTCCGCAGGTCTGACGCCGTCGGCGGCGGCGCCGTCTACTGTGCGGGGCATGGGCGGCCACCGGGCCTCACGCCAAGGGCTCGCCGACGCGGCCCTCGCGGCCGTCGTCGGCGCCCTCGTGATGACCGCGGCCGCCTTCGACGCGGACACCACCGCCGTCGACTTCGCGCTGATCGCGCTGAGTTCGGCCGCCCTGGCGTTCCACCGGGCCGCCCCGCGGGCGGTGCTGGCCGTGGCGACGGCCGGCGGCACCGCGTACGTCCTGCACGCCCACCCCGGGCCGCTGTCCGCGCTGCCCGTCCTGGGCGCCGTGCACACCGCGGCCCGCGTCGGCAGGCGCGGGTACGCGGCCGCGGCGGGCGGCGTGTTCCTGGCCGCGTACCTCGCCACCGGCCCGACCACCCAGGAGGCGGTCGAGCGGGCCGCGCTGCTCGCGGGCTGGTTCCTGTGCGCGGTGATCACCGGCCTGGCCGACCGCAACTGGCAGGCGTACCTGCGCCAGACCGAACAGCGCGCCCTGGAGGCGGAACGCACCCGCGAGGAGGCGGCCCTGCGCCGCGCGGGCGAAGAACGGCTGCGCATCGCACGGGAGTTGCACGACTCGCTCACGCACAGCATCTCGATCGTCAAGCTCCAGGCGGGCGTCGCCGTCCACCTGGCCCGCAAGCGGGGCGAGGAGGTCCCGCCCGCGCTGCTCGCCATCCAGGACGCCAGTGGCGAGGCGATGCGCGAACTGCGGGCCACGCTGGAGGTGCTGCGCACCGACGAGCCGACCGGCACGCCCGCGCTGCTGGTGGAGCGGGCGCGCGCGGCGGGCCTCGCCGTCGAGCTCACGGTCGACGGCGAGGAACGGCCCCGGCCCGCGGCGGTCGACCGCGCCGTCTACCGCATCGTCCAGGAGGCCCTCACCAACGCCGCCCGGCACGCGGGCCCGGCCAAGGTCAGGGTCGAACTCGCCTGTGGCGAGCATGAGATGGCGGTGTCCGTCACGGACGACGGCGCCGCCGACCCGGCCCGCCCGCCCGCGCCCGGCGTGGGCCTGACGGGCATGCGCGAGCGCGTCACGGCCCTCGGCGGCACCCTGCACGCGGCCCCGCGCGCGGAGGGCGGCTTCGCGGTGCGGGCGGTCCTGCCGCTGGGGGAGGCGCGGTGATCAGGATCGCGCTGGTCGACGACCAGGCCCTGATGCGCGCCGGTTTCCGGGCCCTGCTCGACGCCGAGGACGGCATCGAGGTGGTCGGCGAGGCGGCGGACGGGGAGCGCGGCCTGGAGCTGATCCGCGCCCAGGTGCCCGACATCGCGCTGATCGACGTGCAGATGCCGGTGATGACGGGCATCGAGGCCACCCGCAGGATCGCCGCCGACCCCGCCCTGTCGGCCGTTCGGGTCGTGATCCTCACCAACTACGGCCTGGACGAGTACGTCTTCGAGGCCCTGCGCGCGGGCGCGAGCGGCTTCCTGCTGAAGGACACCGAACCGGCCGACCTGCTGCAGGCCGTGGAGGTGGTGGCCCGCGGCGAGGCCCTGCTGTCCCCGTCGGTCACCCGCACCCTGATCGGCGAGTTCGTCGCCCGCCCCCCGGACCGGGCCACCCCTCCCGGCCTGGAGTGCCTCACCCGCCGCGAACGCGAGGTGACGGCCCTGGCCGCCCGGGGCCTGACCAACGAGGAGATCGCCGACCACATGGTCATCAGCCCCTACACGGCCAAGACCCACATCAGCCGCGCCATGACCAAGCTCGGCGCCCGCGACCGGGCCCAACTGGTGGTCTTCGCCTACGAGTCGGGCCTGGTCGCGCCGCGACACGGCTGATCCGGGCGCGGAGCGCCTACGCGGCGGTGCCGCCCGCGTAGTCGCCGGCGAACGTCGTCTCGATGGTGGTGGCCACCGACTGGGCCACTCCGGTGCCCGTGAGGATGATCCCCAACTCACGGTTGTTGGAGAGCGAGTTGCTGCTGATGTTCATCGAACCCGCCTCCACCTCCTGGGTGGACAGCCCGTAGTCGGCGACCATGGCCTTGGCGTGGATGTAGAAGCCGTTGGGGTCGGAGTATCCGACGACCGTGCCGCCCGCGGCCTTGACCGTGGACACCTGGCTGGAGTAGTTGCCGGGCGACTCCAGGACCACCCGCACCTTCACGCCCGCCTTGGCTCTGGCGACGATGGCGTTGACCACCGTGCTGTCGCTGAACTCCAGTTCCTCGACGTCGAGCGTCTTGGTGGCGGCGTTGATCACGGACAGCAGCCGGCTGCGGGAGTCGGTGGGCGACCACAGCAGGTGGTCGCCGTCGGTGGGGGTGACCGAGGTGCCGGCGTAGTCCGCGTTGAACACCTTCTCGATCGCGGCGACGTCACGGGTGTCGTCGGTGAACACGCCGTAGTCACGGCCGGTCGAGTAGTACTGCGAGGTGAGGTTGCCGGTCAGGATCAGCGACTTGACGCCGTCCACCGTGATCGTCTTCTGGTGGGTGTACACGAAACTGGCCGGCGACCACGCGACTCCCACGCCCGCGTTCGTCAGCGCGGTGTACGCCGAGCTGTTGGCGGACTTGTGGGCCTGGTCCAGCACCACCCGCACCGTGACGCCCTTGTTCTCCAGGGCTATCAGGTCGTTGACGGCCGTGGTGTCCTCCAGCTCGTACATGGTCATGTCGAGGGAGCTGGTGGCCGAGTTGATGAAGTCGTAGATCGTGGGTTCGCTGCCGCTGAGCGAGAAGGCGAAGGCGGAGTAGCTCGCGGCGTTCGCGGGGACGGCGGTGGCGAGCACGGCGGTGCCGGCCGCCAGGGCGACAGCTGCCCGGCCGAGGACCTTCCACAACATGCGTGACTCCTAGTCGAGTTGAAGCCCACGTGGGGGGTGGAGGTGGTGAGCGTGTGCATGACACCACGCGCGTAGACCGGGCGGAAGGGGAGGCGGGTGAACTCGGGATCAACGGCGGTTCAAGAGGCCGGACGAAAGGGACTTCACACAGGTGGGAGGCGGTTCATGCGGAGCCCGTGGGATCGCAAAATCTTCGTAGGCCCCCGCACGTGGAATGAAATGCTCCATGCGGGAGCGCTCGCTTCGGACCGGCCGAGGCGCCCGACGAGTGAGGTGACAGATGCGGTTCACCACCCGGCCGACCCTCCAGGGCACCTTCGGCATGGTGTCCTCCACCCACTGGCTGGCCTCGCAGTCCGCGATGGCCGTGCTGGAGGACGGCGGCAACGCCTTCGACGCCGCGGTGGCGGGCGCGTTCGTGCTGCACGTCGTCGAGCCGCACCTCAACGGCCCCGCCGGCGAGGTGCCGATCCTGCTCGCTCCGGCCGGCGGCGAGGTGCGGGTGCTGTGCGGGCAGGGCGTGGCCCCGGCCGGCGCGACGGTCGCGCACTACCGCTCACTCGGCCTCGACCTCGTCCCCGGCACCGGGCCGCTCGCCGCCGCCGTGCCCGGCGCGTTCGATGCCTGGATGATGCTGCTGCGCGACCACGGCACCAAGACCCCGGCCGACGTCCTGAAGTACGCCGTCGGGTACGCCGAACACGGACACCCGCCGGTGGACAACGTCGGCGCCACCGTCGACTCCGTGCGCACGCTGTTCGAGACGGAGTGGACCTCGTCCGCGGACGTCTACCTGCCGGGCGGCAGGGCGCCCCGCCCCGGCGAACTGCTGCGCAACCCCGCGCTGGCCGCCACCTGGAAGCGGCTGCTCGCCGAGGTCGCGGGCGCCGGGGACCGGCAGGCGCAGGCCGAGGCCGCGCGGCAGGTGTGGCGGACCGGGTTCATCGCCGAGGCCCTGGTGCGGCAGGCCGCCCGGCCCACCATGGACACCAGCGGCGAACGCCACACCGGCACCCTCACCGCCGCCGACCTCGCCGGCTGGTCCGCCGGCTACGAGACACCGGCGACGTACGACTGGAACGGCTGGACCCTGTGCAAGGCCGGCCCGTGGAGCCAGGGCCCGGCGCTGCTCCAGCAACTCGCCCTGCTGCCGCCCGAACTGCCGCCGTACGGCTCCGCGGACTACGTCCACCTGCTGATCGAGGGCTGCAAACTCGCCATGGCCGACCGGGAGGCCTGGTACGGCGACGCGGCCGAGGCGCCGCTCGACGACCTGCTGTCGGCCGGCTACAACGCCGCCCGGCGCCGGCTGATCGGTGCCACGGCCTCCCATGAACTGCGGCCCGGCAGCCCCGGCGGACGCACCCCTCGCCTGAGCGCCCACGCGCACGTGATCGCCGCCGAGGACCCCGGCTTCGACCCGATGGGCGCCGGTGAGCCCACCGTCGCCAAGGGCCCTACGTCGCCCGTGCCCGGCGAGCCCCCGGTCGACGCGGACGGCGCGACCCGCGGCGACACCTGCCACCTGGACGTCGTCGACCGCTGGGGCAACATGGTCGCCGCCACGCCCAGCGGCGGCTGGCTGCAGTCCAACCCCGTAGTCCCCGAACTCGGCTTCCCGCTCGGCACCCGGCTGCAGATGACCTGGCTGGAGGACGGCCTGCCGAACTCACTGACGCCCGGCCGGCGGCCCCGCACCACCCTGACCCCCTCCCTCGCCCTGCGCGACGGCGAGCCGGTGCTGGCCTTCGGCACGCCCGGCGGCGACCAGCAGGACCAGTGGCAGCTGCACTTCTTCCTCGCCGTCGCCCTGCGCGGCCAGGTGCGCGGCGGCCTCGACCTCCAGGGCGCCATCGACGCGCCGAACTGGCACAACGACAGCTTCCCCGGTTCCTTCTACCCGCGCGGCATGCGGCCGGGCAGCGTCACCGTGGAGTCCCGCACGGACCCGGCCGTGGTCGAGGAGCTGCGCCGGCGCGGTCACCGCGTCACCGTGGGCGCCCCGTGGTCCGAGGGCCGGCTGTGCGCGGTCGCGCGCGACCCGGCCACCGGCGTCCTGGCGGCGGCCGCGAACCCACGGGGGATGCAGGGATACGCGGTGGGCCGCTGACCGGCCGCCGGCCGGGCCGTCGGTCGGGCCGGTGACCGGCCGGCGACACGGAACCGGAATCCCGGATTTCATCCAGATTCCACCGCAAGTGCACCGGACGGGTGGGGATTGTCAGTGGCGCGTGCTCTCATGGAGCCATGATCGGAGACACGGAAACCATCGACGAGTTTCTCGCCCGCCACTCGGCCGACGTGGAGGAGGCGGTCCGCGCGGCCGCCGCGGCCGAGATCATGCCGCGCTTCCGCCGGCTCGCCGCGCACGAGGTCGACCAGAAGAACGGCCCGCACGACCTGGTGACCGACGCCGACCGCCTCGCCGAGCGGTACCTCACCGAGGAACTCGGCAAGCTGCTGCCCGGCTCGGTCGTGGTCGGCGAGGAGGCGGTGCACGCCGACCCGGCGTCGTACGAGGCGATACGGGACGACGTGCCGGTCTGGATCGTCGACCCGGTCGACGGCACCCGCCAGTTCGTGCACGGCGACCCCGGCTTCTGCACCCTGGTCGCGCTCGCCCACCGCGGCACCGTGCTCGCCTCCTGGACGTACGCACCCGCGCTCGGCCGACTCGCCACGGCGGCAAGGGGCCGGGGCGCGTTCCTCGACGGCGAGCGGCTGTACGCCGGTCCGCCCGCCCCGGGCCGCGACCTGCGCGTGGCCACCTCGCACCCCGACTACACGACGGACGAGCAGAAGCGGGCCCTGCTCGGCCTGTGGACCGACGGAGTCGCGCCCCGCCCCTGCGGTTCGGCCGGCCTGGAGTACCTCGCCCTGGCCCGCGGCGAGTCGGACGCGGTCGCCTTCTCCTGGGAGGCGGCCTGGGACCACGCGGCGGGCCTGCTGCTGGTGGAGGAGGCGGGCGGCGCGCACCTGACCCTGACCGGGGAACCGTTCCGGATAACGGGCGGCAACGCCCTGCCGTTCACCGCGGCCCGCGACGCGGCCACCGCCCGCAGGGTGATGGCGCTGCTCACGGGCGCGTCCTGACCCCGACGGCGGGGTCGGCTACCTTGGACCTGGGACGCCGGTCACCCGTCCTATCCTGATGCCCACAAGCCGTCGGCTGACGAGGGGGTCCGAGGTGGCGTCGATGCTCGATGCGGTCGTGGTGGGCGCGGGACCGAACGGACTGACGGCTGCCGTAGAGCTGGCCCGCCGCGGCTTCTCCGTCGCCCTCTTCGAGGCCCGCGGAACAGTCGGCGGGGGAGCCCGCACCGAGGAGCTCACCCTGCCGGGCTTCCGGCACGACCCCTGCTCCGCGGCCCACCCGCTGGGCATCAACTCACCGGCCTTCCGCGCCCTGCCCCTCGAGCGGTACGGCCTTCAGTGGCTGCACGCCGAACTGCCCATGGCGCACCCCTTCCCCGACGGCACGGCCGCCGTGCTGTCCCGGTCGGTCGCCGAGACGGCCGCCTCCTTCGGCCCGCGGGACGCGGGGGCCTACCGCAGGCTGGTCGAGCCGTTCCTGCCCCGCTGGGACACCCTGGTCCGCGACTTCATGTCGCTGCCGCTCACCGCGCTGCCCCGTGACCCGCTCACCCTCGCCCGCTTCGGCCTGGCCGGCCTGCCCCCGTCGACGTGGCTGACCCGCCGCTTCCGCGACGAGCGGGCCAAGACCCTGTTCGCCGGTCTCGTCGCCCACGTCATGGCGCCCCTCAGCGGCTTCGCCACCGGCGGCGTCGGTCTGGTCTTCGCGCTCGCCGCGCACGCCCGCGGCTGGCCCGTGGTCCGTGGTGGCTCCCAGTCCCTCTCCGACGCCCTCGCCGCCCACTTCGCGGACCTCGGCGGCAGCATCCACACCGACTACCAGGTCAAGCGCCTGGACGACCTGCCGCCCGCCCGCGCGTACGTCTTCGACACCTCGCCCACCGCCCTGGCCCGCATCGCCGGCCTCGGCGGCTACTACGACCGCTACCGCTACGGCCCCGGCGTCTTCAAGATCGACTACGCGCTGGACGGCCCGGTGCCGTGGACCGCGAAGGAGGCCCGCCTCGCGGGCACCGTGCAGATCGGCGCGGACAGCGCGGAGATCGGCGCCGCCCTGCACGCCGCCTCCCGGGAGGGGCGGGCACCCGACCGGCCGTTCCTGATCACGGTCCAGCCCAGCGTCGTCGACCCCACCCGCGCGCCCGAGGGCAAGCACGTCTTCTGGGTCTACGGCCACGTCCCCAGCGGCTGGACCGGAGACCTCACCGACGCCGTCGAGGACCAACTGGAGCGCTTCGCCCCCGGCTTCCGCGACCGCGTCCTCGCCCGCGCGACCGCCGGCCCGCCCGAGATGGCCGCCCGCAACGCCAACTACGTCGGCGGCGACATCGCCACCGGCGCGGTGACCGGACTGCAGACCCTGCTCCGGCCGAAACTCTCCCTGTCCCCCTACACCACCCCGCACCCGGCCGTCTTCATCTGCTCGTCGGCCACCCCGCCCGGCCCCGGCGTCCACGGCATGTCCGGCCACAACGCGGCCAAGGCCGTGTGGAAGCGACTGCGGCAGACATGACCCCCACCATCACCTTCGTCCAGGGCGACATCAGCCGCGTCAGCGCCGACGCGATCGTCAACGCGGCCAATTCCTCCCTGCTCGGCGGCGGAGGCGTGGACGGCGCCATCCACCGCCACGGCGGCCCCGCGATCCTCGAGGAGTGCCGCAAACTGCGCGCCTCCAGGTACGGCAGGGGCCTGGCCACGGGCCAGGCGGTCGCCACCACCGCGGGCAACCTGGACGCCCGCTGGGTCATCCACACCGTCGGCCCCGTCCACAGCGCCACCGAGGACCGCTCCGACCTGCTGGCCTCCTGCTACCGGGAGTCCCTGCGCGTCGCCGACGAACTCGGCGCCCGCACGGTCGCCTTCCCCGCGATCTCCACCGGCGTCTACCGCTGGCCACTGCCGGACGCCGCCCGCATCGCGCTGGACACCGTACGCACCACGCCGACGGCCGTCGAAGAGGTCCGGTTCGTCCTCTTCGACGACCGGGCGTACGAGGTGTTCACCCGGCACCTCGCCTGACGGCCCACCCGGGCCTCCAAGGCGGCGATCTCCGCCTCGATCCGCCCTTCCTCGTCGACCAGGCGGCCATAGCTCATCGCCTTGTGCTTGGAGGCGCTGGCCTCCGGCTTCGTGCCGTCCAGCGCCAGGACCCATCTTGACCATGCCCAAGGTCGTGGCAAGGCGTAGCGACTGGAGGAACAGGTCGGCCAGCGCGTCCAGGTGGCGGCGGCGGAACCGGGCGATCGAGCGGAAGTCCGGGGCCTGGTCGGCGGCCAGCAACCGGAACGCGACATCGTCGACGCACTTGCGCTCGATCGCCCGCGAAGAGCGGACCCCGGTGGTGTACCTGTAGATCAGCAGCCGCACCAACAGCCGAGGGTTGAAGGAAGGGTAACCTCCGCTTCTCGGTGTAGTCCGCGAGGATCGGCCCGAGGTCGACCAGGTCGGCGAGAAACCGGGCCAGGTGGTCGTCCGGCAGCCAGTCATCCAGCGACGGCGGCAGCAGCACTTGGTGCGGATCGAACGCCCGAAACGTCTTATCCACCGCCGCCGCACGACGTGGCCGCTGTTTGCCCTCGGCCAGCCTGGCCTCGAACAGCCCCTCCTGATCGCGCATACCGGGATGCTCCCGTACAAGTGCTCACCAGCCACACGCGGGCGCCGCGGGGACGGATTCCGCTTCGTTGCTGAGCTGAGGGCTCTGGTGTGTGGCTAAGTTTCCTCAAGCGCAGCGGTCAACCGGGAGACGGCCGTCAGGTCTGGCACGCTGCGCAAGGAGGCAACGACCTGGTTGCTCGCGAACTCGCGCTGCGCGGCGGTCACGGTTGGGTCGATGGCGCACTCGGCCTGGACGTAGATGAAGTTCAGGTCCGTCGCGAAAAGCATCGAGAAACACTGCGGTCCTGTGATGGTGGCGCGGCCTCCGGCGCTCTGATAGGCCCTCATCAATCGCCGGGCTGAATCGGTATTCGCCTGGTTGCGGCCCGACCATACGTAGACGGCACGTGCGAGTTCTCGTTCCGCTGAAATGGGTCCGGTGTTGTCCCAGTCGAGGAGGACGGGCCCGTTGGGGCCGACCAGAACGTTCTGGGGCTGCAGGTCGCGATGTGACGTCACCAGATCGCCGGGGTCGGACGCGGTTACCCATTGTGCCAGTTCTGCCGCGGACGTATTGATGAACCGACCCAGCACGTCTGACCACGGCAGGCCGGCTTGATGCACCTTTTTGTGCAGGTCTTTCCAGTCAGCCTCCTGTGGGCACTGCTCGTACCAGGAGCCAGGTGTCTCGCTCGCGCCCTTTCCCGCCGTGTGGAGGAGTGCCATGGTCCGGCCGAACCAGTTCAGGATGTCCGGGTCGGATGCATCCGCCTCGGTGCCGTCGACCCAGTCGTACAGTTTCACGTACGGCCTGCCTGAAGAGGGGGTGAGCTGTGAGACGTGTTCGCCGTGGCGATTGGGGATGAGCCGTGGTGACGCGATTCCCAGGTTCTCCGCGGCGTTCCGTAATGCGGCCTCCCGGCGGACCTCTTCTTCGTCGCAGCTGAAGAGGAGTTCCTTGATGGCCCATGAGGAGCCCTTGCCGGACAGCTTCCAGATCTGACCCAATGCGCCACGGGCGACGGGTGTCATCGTCCACGGTCCGGTGCCGAGCGCGTAGGTCTCCGCTATGAAGTCGACTGTGTCGTACATTCAAGTACCTCTCCGGATGCTGATGGCCAACGGATGACTATTGCATGCTGAGCCTCGGGGAGGCGCGCGGTCACAACCATGCTGAGGCCGTTGTCGACGCGATTGAGACGCCGTTTCCGCTGGTGCGGTTGAGGCTGTAGGAGCTATGCGTCGGACCATCCGGCAGCGTTCGAGTAGGACTCGTAGGAGTAGCGGGTGCTGCGATCCCACTCCTCACCGGTGATGCGTCTGTATGCCTCGTCCGGCACGTACAGCAGACTCTCTGCCCAGATGAGATCTGCGGCGTAGGGGACGAAAAGCTGCGGATCGCGGAGCACTGCTTCGTAGGTTGCACGGCCGGCGGCCACGACGGCTGCCCGCGTGTAGAGGAAGGCGTCGCTCGACAGGTCGTGCCCGTACTCCTTGCGATCCAGTCGATAGAGCGCCCACGACAGCTGTTCGGCAAACCCGATCACCGTCGCCAGTGCCCCTGAGGCCAGACGGTTCGTCAGCGCTGCCGCCAGTTGCTCGGCGTCGGGGTCGGGCATGGACGGTGTGCAGTCGCCCAGGAGTTGCCAGAAGGAGTTCTCGTTCATGTGCAGAGCATGGCGGACAGCTGTGACAGCGGCGGGACGGCGTCTGTCACCGCCTTCCCGGCGACCGGCGGGTCGCCGGTCAGTCGTGTGTTCTGCGCAGGGGACGGCACTCGGCCAGTCACGACACCGCGCCGAGCAGTGCTTCCTCCGCCAGGCCGACGCCGAGCAGCCGCGGCCGGCCGGCCAGAGCAGAGGCGTTCCCCATGAGAGCGCCGGTCGCGGTCGTGGCGCAGACGCCGAGGGCCTCGCCGAGCGTGGTCCAGCGCCACCACGACCGCCACAGGCCCGCGTCCGCCCCGGACGACGCCGTCCCGGCACCCTCGGCGGAGCCGGGCGCGGGACGTGGACCCGGGGCCGGACCGGACAGGGTGATCAGGACCAGGGGATCCTCCGTGCCGATCCGAGCCTGGGGGTGGCGTCGCAGGTACACCCGTTCGGCCGCCGCCCGCTCCGGGTGGCCCGCCTGCGCCACCTGGCCTCGGCCGGTCAGCCGGGTGCCGTCCAGGAGCACGTCGACCGGCGTGGGCGTCCGGAACGTGCGCCACCACGTCTTGCCCACGGCGCGGCCCACGCAGACGACCACGAGATCGCCGTCGCGCGCACACTGCACCGGCAGGACGATCTCGCGGCCCGTGCGGCGTCCGCGGAACGACAGCGCGCACAGGCCGGGCAGCAGCAGGTGCCCTCGCGAGCGCAGCACCGTGAGCACCAGACGATTCACCGTGAACCGGCGAGGCGAACAACGCACCCGGCCACTCCGGCCACTCCGGTCGCCCCGGTCGGTCGCGGGAATGCTCTCTGTCCCCATGTCCTGAGCATGACCGTCAGGTCCCGTGGCCGTGCGGGGCTGTTCGTCCCGCGAAGCGGGCCGAAGGGCACGCGGACCCGCCACACCATCAGGTTCACACAGAGTCCGACAAGATAATTGATTCGATTGTGTTCGGGTTCTAGGGTGAGGTCTGGCTCGGTAGTCACACCGTCACCACCCGTCGCCACCGACCCCGCCGCCAGCCGGCCGACAGCGCACGCGTCCCCGTTCGATACCCCCACCCCAGTGAACCCTGACGCACCCTCAAGCCCGTGTCGTACACGGTCGTCCCGAGGAAGGCCACGGTCATGCCGCACCCGCACGCGTACCCCCACCCGCACGCGCCCCAGCCCGACCGTCCCCGGCGCGCGGTGGTCAGCCGCCGCCGGCTGCTGGAGTCCTCCGCCGCCGTGCTCGGCGCGCTCGCCCTGTCCCGGCCGTCGGTCGCCGCCCACGCGGCCGGCGACCCGGCGGCAGAGGGCACGCCCGAGTGGAACGGGCACGTCGGCCTGTTCGAGGTCGGCACCGAGCCCCCGCACACCACGCTGATGCCCTACGCGGACCTGGAGCAGGCGCTGGCCGCCGACCGCACCCGTTCGCCGTACCGGCTCGATCTCGACGGGACCTGGCGGTTCGCCCACGCCGACCGCCCCGAGGACCGCGACCCCGACTTCCACCGCACCGACCTGGACGACAGCGGCTGGGACACCGTCCCCGTCCCCTCGCCGTGGCAGCTGCACGGCCACGACCACCCGATCTACGTCAACATCACCTACCCGTGGTGGGGCCCCAACGGCCTCGGCGAGGAGGCGCAGCCGCCGGCCGCGCCGACCCGCTTCAACCCCGTGGGCCAGTACCGGCGCACCTTCACGCTGCCCCGCCACTGGGCCGGACGCCGCACGTTCCTGCACTTCGAGGGCGTCAAGTCGGCCCACTACGTGTGGATCAACGGCCAGCTGGCTGGCTACCACGAGGACTCGTACACACCCGCCGAGTACGACATCACCGCGTACCTCAGGCCAGGCGCCAACCAGATCGCGGTGGAGGTCTACCGCTTCTCCGACGGCGACTGGATGGAGGACCAGGACATGATCCGGCTGAGCGGCATCTTCCGCTCGGTCTACCTCTACTCCACGCCCGCCGTGCACCTGCGCGACTTCAAGCTGGAGACCCCGCTCGGCGACGGCCACACCACCGCGCGGCTGTCGGTCACCGCGAGCGTGCGCGACTACGCGGGCGACGGCCAGGGCCGGTACACCGTGGAGACCCAGCTCTACGACGCGGGCGGGCACCCCGTCTGGTCCCGCCCGCTGCAGCAGACGGCGGACCTGGACGCGGGCGCCGAGACGACCGTACAGGCGGCGAGAGCCGTGCCCGAGCCGAGGCTGTGGTCGGCCGAGGACCCGTACCTCTACACCGCGGTGCTGCGCCTGCGCGACCCGTCCGGGAAGGTCACCGAGACCCTCTCGCACCGCGTCGGCATCCGGGAGTTCGCGCTCGTGGACGGCCTGATGCGGATCAACGGCAGGCCGGTCTCGCTGCGCGGCACCAACCGGCACGAGATGCACCCCGCCCGCGGCACCGCTCTCACCCGCGCGGACATGGTCCGCGACATCGAGATCGTCAAGCGGCTGAACATCAACTCCGTGCGCACCTCGCACTATCCGAACAACCCGCAGTGGCTCGAACTCGCCGACGAGTACGGCCTGTACCTCGTCGACGAGACCAACCTCGAGACCCACGGCATCCGCGGCGAGTACCCCGGTGACCACCCCGAGTGGACCGCCGCCTGCGTGGCCCGCGCGAGGAACATGGTCCACCGCGACAAGAACCACGCCTCGGTCGTCATCTGGTCCCTCGGCAACGAGGCCGGCGGCGGCAGCACCTTCGTCGCCATGCACGACTGGATCCGCTCCTACGACACCACCCGCGTCATCCAGTACGAGGGCGACGACCGCCCGGGGATCAGCGACATCCGCTCGAAGATGTACGAGAGCCCGGCCGGCGTCGAGGCGCGCGCCCGGGACACCGCCGACACCCGGCCCTACGTGATGATCGAGTACTCCCACGCCATGGGGAACTCCAACGGCAACTTCAAGGAGTACTGGGACGTCGTCCGCCGCCACGACGTGCTGCAGGGCGGCTGGATCTGGGACTTCGTCGACCAGTCCCTGAGCCGGCCGGCCCCGCGGCGCAGGTTCCTCACCGAGACCGGACCGGCCGGTCTGCGCGGCGAACTGATGAATCCCAGCGGCGACTTCGACCGCGACAAGGGCGTGCGCGGCGGCACCGTCTTCGCCCGCGACTCCGGCCTCGACCTCACCGGCTCCCTCACGCTGGAAGCGTGGATCACCCCGCACGTGACGGGCTATCACCAGCCCATCCTCGCCAAGGGCGACACCCACTACGCACTCAAGCAGACCAACGACAGACTCGAGTTCTTCATCTACGGCGGCGGCCAGTGGATCACCGCGAGCTGGACCCTGCCCGCGAGCGGCTGGACGGGCACCGAACACCACGTCGCGGGCGTCTTCGACGCGACGGCGGGCGCGCTGACCCTGTACGTCGACGGCGTGGTCAGGGCCACCCGCGCCACCACCCGGCGGCCCGACGGCAGCACCGCGCCCCTCGGGCTCGCCGTCGACGCCGACAACCCCACCCGCGAGTTCAGCGGCACCGTCCGCCGGGCCCGCGTCCACGCCCGCGCCCTCACCGCCGCCGAACTGGCCGACGACGACCGCGGCCCCGGCGACGACGGGGTGCGCTTCTGGTTCGACGCCGCCACGGTCGAGCTCACCGAGCAACGACCCACCGAGGACACGTACTTCTCCTACGGCGGCGACTGGGGCGACAACCCCACCGACGGCAACTTCTGCGCGAACGGCATCGTCACCGCCGACCGCGGCCACACCGGCAAGGCGGCGGAGATCAAGCGGGTCTACCAGGCCGTCCAGGTGACGCCGGCCGCCGGTGGCGCTCCCGGGGAGGTGACCCTCACCAACGAGTACCTGTTCACCAACCTCCGTGAGTTCGACTGCTGCTGGGAACTCGTCGCGGACGGCCGGACCGTCCGGAGCGGGAGGCTCAGCCGCGCCCAGCTCGACGTGGAGCCGCTGGCCGGCCGCGACGTCACGGTGCCGGTGCGGCTGCCGCGAGACCCGGTGCCGGGCACCGAGTACTTCCTGGAGCTGTCGTTCACCACCAAGGAGCCCACCAAGTGGGCGCGGGCCGGCTTCGAGGTGGCCCGGCAGCAGCTCGCCCTCGACGCGGGCAGCCCCGACGTGGTGCCGGTGCCCCTGGAGAGCGTCCCGGCGCTGCGGTACGACGACCGCGACGGCACCGTCACCGTCACCGGCGACGGCTTCTCCGTCACCGTGGACAAGCGCAGCGGGCTCATCACCTCCTACGAGACCCACGGCGCCCGGCTGATCGAGTCCGGGCCGGTGCCCAACTTCTGGCGGGCCCCCACCGACAACGACCGCGGCAACGGGCAGCACGTCCGCAACCAGACCTGGCGCGACGCCGGAGCCCGCCGCACCGTGACGGACGTGACCGTGCGCGCCCTGCGGGACCGGGCCGTCGAGATCAAGGTCACCGGCACGCTGCCGACCACGGTCGAGTCGGCGTACAGCACCGTCTACACCGTCTTCGGCAACGGCGAGATCAAGGTCGACAACACCCTGCACCCCGGAGCCGCGAGCCTGCCCTACGTTCCCGAGGTCGGCACCCTGCTGTTCCTGCCGGGCCGCCTTGAGCACCTGCACTACTACGGGCGCGGCCCCGAGGAGAACCACTGGGACCGCAACACCGGCACCGACGTCGGCCTGTACTCCGGGACCGTCTCAGGCCAGTGGACGCCCTACATCCGCCCCCAGGAGAACGGCAACAAGACCGACGTGCGCTGGGCCGCCCTCACCGACGGGCGCGGCCGGGGCCTGCTGGTCTCCGCGGAACCCCTCCTGGAGGTCAACGCCTCCCACTTCACCCCGGAGGACCTGTCGGCCGGGGCCCGCCACGCCTACCAGCTCAACCCCCGCGAGCAGGTCGTCCTGCGCCTGAACCACCGGCAGATGGGCGTCGGCGGCGACAACAGCTGGGGCGCCCACACGCACGACGCGTACAAGCTCTTCGCCGACCGGGACTACGCCTACACCTACCGGCTCCGCCCGCTGACGAGCGTCCGCGCGGCGACACCGGCCTCCCGGCGGCCGACGTCGACGCGGTTCTCGGACTAGCCGGAGTCACGTCTCCGACCAGCCGGGGTCACGCGATCCGGGCCGGCGCAGGACAGGCGAGGTCGATGTCGGATTCCCGCCAGCTCCTGCCCGGCCCGTCCCCGATGCTGGAGACATGCAGATGGGGATGCACATCGACACCGAGCGCTGCGTGCGCGCCGTCCGGTCCAAGGACGCGCGCTTCGACGGCTGGTTCTTCACGGCCGTGCTGACCACCCGCATCTACTGCCGTCCCAGCTGCCCGGTGGTGCCGCCCAAGCCGGAGAACATGACCTTCTACCCGAGCGCGGCGGCCTGCCAGCAGGCCGGGTTCCGCGCCTGCAAGCGCTGCCGCCCGGACACCAGCCCCGGCTCCCCGGAGTGGAACCAGCGCGCCGACCTCGTGGCCCGCGCGATGCGGCTGATCGCCGACGGCGTCGTCGACCGCGAGGGCGTGCCCGGACTGGCCGCCCGCCTCGGCTACAGCCCGCGGCAGATCGAGCGCCAGCTGCTGGCCGAGCTCGGCGCGGGCCCCCTCGCCCTGGCCCGCGCCCAGCGCGCCCGGACCGCCCGCCTGCTGATCGAGACGACGGCGCTGCCCATGGCGCGGATCGCCTTCGCCGCGGGCTTCTCCTCCATCCGCACCTTCAACGACACCGTGCGCGAGGTGCACGCCCTGACCCCGAGTGAACTGCGCGCCCGGACATCGAGGAACGACGCCCGGACATCGAGGAACGACGCCAGGGCAGCGCGGCAGGACGCCCTGGCCACCCCGGGCGCGCTCACCCTCCGGCTGCCGTTCCGCGCCCCCCTCAACCCCGACAACCTCTTCGGCCACCTCGCGGCGACCGCAGTGCCCGGCGTCGAGGAATGGCGGGACGGCGCCTACCGCCGCACCCTCCGCCTCCCCTACGGCCACGGCATAGTCGCCCTGACCCCGCAACCCGACCACATCGCCTGCCGCCTCACCCTCGGCGACCTGCGCGACCTGCCTGTCGCGATCAGCCGCTGCCGGCGCATGCTCGACCTGGACGCCGACCCGGTCGCCGTCGACGACCAGCTGCGCGCGGACCCGCTGCTCGCCCCGTTGGTGGACAAGGCGCCCGGCCGGCGCGTGCCGCGCACCGTCGACGAGGCGGAGTTCGCCGTGCGCGCCGTCCTCGGCCAGCAGGTCTCCACCGCCGCCGCCCGCACCCACGCGGCCCGCCTGGTCACCGCCCACGGCGACCGGATCGACGACCCCGAGGGGGGCCTCACCCACCTCTTCCCCACCCCCGAGGCGCTCGCCGCCCTCGACCCCGAGTCCCTGGCGATGCCCCGCACCCGCCGCGCCACGCTCACCAGCCTCGTCCGCGGCCTGGCCGACGGCACGCTCAACCTCGGGGTGGACAGCGACTGGCCCGAGGCCCGCGCCCGCCTCCTCGCCCTCCCCGGCTTCGGCCCCTGGACGGTCGACGTCATCGCGATGCGCGCCCTCGGCGACCCCGACGCGTTCCTCGCCACCGACCTCGGCATCCGCCGGGCCGCCCGGGAACTGGGCCTGCCCTCCACCCCCGCGGCCCTGACCGCCCGCGCCGCGGCGTGGCGGCCGTGGCGGGCGTACGCGGTCCAGTACCTGTGGGCGACCGACAGCCACCCGATCAACTTCCTTCCCGTGTGAGGACGTCCATGAAGCACCACACCGTCATCGACAGCCCCTGCGGCCCGCTCACCCTGGTCGCCGAGGACGGGGTCCTGTGCGGCCTCTACATGACCGAGCAGCGCCACCGCCCGCCGGAGGAGACCTTCGGCCCGCGCGACGACACCCTCTTCCACGCCGCCGAGGAACAACTGGAGGCGTACTTCGCGGGCGAACTGAAGGAGTTCACCCTCGAACTGCGCATGAACGGCACCCCGTTCCAGCGCCGGGTCTGGGACGGGCTGCGCCGGATCCCGTACGGCGAGACCCGCTCCTACGGCGAGCTCGCCCAGGTCCTAGGCGCCCCGGGCGCCGCCCGCGCGGTCGGCCTCGCCAACGGCCGCAACCCGGTCGGCATCATCGTCCCCTGCCACCGCGTCGTCGGCGCGAACGGCAGCCTGACCGGCTACGGAGGCGGCCTGGACCGCAAGCGCCGCCTGCTGGACTTCGAACGCGGAGCCGCCCTCTTCGTCCAGTGACCGGCCCTGGCCAGGGTCCTACCGGGTCCGCACGTGCGTAGGCCCGTACCGCTCACCGCCCCCGCGGAACCCGCCCCTCGGCGTCCTCGGTGTCCTCGGCGTCCTCGTCGGCCAGTCGCCGCAGCAGCCGGGGCAGGGCGGTGCCGATCGGCTCGCGCACCACCTCGTCGGCGAGGTCGTCGTACGGCGTCGGCTCGGCGTTGACGATGATCAGCCGGGCGCCGTGGTCGGCGGCGACGCCGGCGAGCCCAGCGGCGGGCTGCACCTGCAGGCTGGTGCCCACGGCTACGAACACCTGGCACGCCTTGGTGATCGCGACGGCCTCGCCCAGCACCTGCGGGTCGAGCCGCTCGCCGAACATCACGGTGGCCGACTTCAGGATGCCGCCGCAGTCCCGGCAGGGCGGATCGTCCTCGCCGGCCGCGACCCGGGCGAGGGCGTCCTCCATCGACCCGCGTGCCCCGCACCGCGTGCAGACCACGCCGCGGGCGCTGCCGTGCAGTTCGAGCACCTTGCGGGCGGGCATCCCGGCGAGCTGGTGCAGCCCGTCCACGTTCTGCGTGATCACCCGCACCGGCACCCCGGCCCGCTCCAGCTCCGCCACGGCGCGGTGCGCGGTGTTCGGCTCGGCCCGGAGGGCGCCGTTGTCGCGCCGCATCCGCCAGGAGCGCCGCCGGATCTCCGGGTCGGCCATGTAGTGCTCGTAGGTGACGAGCTTCTCCGCCTCCGGGTCGCGCCGCCACAGCCCGTTCGGGCCGCGGTAGTCGGGGATGCCGGAATCCGTGGAGACGCCGGCGCCGCTGAGGATGGCGACGAGGGGCTTGGTCATGAGGCCGAGGGTAGGCGGGGGCCCGGTCGTGGGGCGAACGCTTATCGGCCCGCGTCGGCAGCCCCACCGGCAAGGTCGTCGCGATGCCGCGGCGAGAACCCCGCCCCTACCCCGTCCACCCGGTGCCCGTTCTCCAGCTCCGCCGTGCCCGACCCGGTGGCCAGGACGTCCAGGGCCGCCCGGACCCGGCGGCCGAGGGCGCCCGGCAGGTGGTCGGCGAGCTCCTCGGGCCGGACCAGGCGCCAGGACAGCAACTCCTCCTCCTGCAGCCGGATCGCCGCGAACTCGTCCTCGGTCAGCACCCCGCCGTCGTACAGGTACGCGACCACCGGCGGACGGCGCGAGCCCTGCGCCCAGTCCACCGCGAGGAGCCGCCCCGGCTCGCGGTCGAGCCCGGTCTCCTCGGCCGTCTCACGGCGCGCCCCCTGGCGCGGGGTCTCGCCGTCGTCGGACTCGACGGTGCCGCCCGGCAGGACCCAGCCGTCACGGTAGTTGGGCTCGAGCAGCAGCACCCGGCCCTCGGCGTCGCGGAAGAGGACGGCGGTGGCGGCGAGGACGCGGGGGAGTCCGGCTATGTACGTGGCGTAGTCCTGGGTGGTGGTCATTCCGGAAGGGTAGCCAGCGCCAGCCGGACGGTGCGTTCCGCCAGCTCGCCGATCGCCACCCCGTCGAAGCCGAACACCGCGCTGCGGACCGTGTCCCGCAGCGGGTCCTTCCACACCGCGGGGATCGCCTCCGCCCCGGCCAGCACACCGGCCACCGAGCCGGCGGTCGCGCCGTTGGAGTCGGTGTCCAGGCCGCCGCGGACGGTGAGGGCGACGGTGCGGGTGAAGTCCCCGTCGCCGTACAGCAGCCCGGCGGTGAGCACCGCCGCGTTCGGGACGACGTGGATCCAGTGCAGCCCCGCCGTCTCCTGCGACACCGTGGAGAGCGTGTCCTCCCACGTCATCCGGGTGTCGTGGAGCGAGACGACGCGGCGTACGGCGCGGGCGAGGCGGCTGCTCGCCGGGATCACCGTCAGCGCGGTGTCCAGGGCGTGGCGGACCGTGGGCGCGGTGAACGCCGCGGAGACCAGCGCCGCCGCCCACATCGCGCCGTACACGCCGTTGCCGGTGTGCGACAGCACCGCGTCCCGGCGGGCCAGCGCGGCGGCCCGGCCCGGCTCGCCGGGGCAGGTCCAGCCGTAGACGTCGGCACGGATGAGGGCGCCGATCCACTCCTGGTACGGGTTGTCGTACGTCGCCGTCAGCGGCGGCTTGAGCCCGGCCGTGAGATTGCGGTACGCGGCCCGCTCCGCGGTGAACGTCTGCAGGTAGGGCAGCCGCAGCAGCCACAGCTCGCCGATCTGCTCGGTGGTGAAGGCGAAGCCGTGGGTCTCCAGCAGGTGCAGGCCGAGAACGGAGTAGTCGACGTCGTCGTCGCGGCAGCTGCCGTCGACGCGGCCGCGCACGCACTGGCGCCATTCGGGACGCAGCGCGAGCCGGTCGCTCTCGTCGGCCGGCTCCGGCAGGTAGTCGGTCAGCGGCAGGGCGTCGGCCCGCCGCAGGTAACGGTCGATCCGGTCCCGCGTCCACACCTCGCCCTGCTCGACCGGCTTGCCGAGCATGTTGCCGGCGATCCGGCCCAGCCAGCCTCCGAGGACGCGGTCGGCGAGCTCTGGCTCAGTGCCCACAGAGGTCATGGCACCGGTGTACCCACATCGGGGCGTGCCCGCGCGCTCCGCGGCCGCCGGCACAGGGCGCCTACAGGGTGTTCCCAGGCTCTGGACGGGGCATGACGGCGAGGGCGCCCGCCGGTTAAGGTCGCAGCGGCGCGACTGGCCTTGACGTGCGCGAGGCCCGGGGAACAAGGGGAATTCGAGTGACACAGCGCGTGCTCATCGCCGCGGACAAGTTCAAGGGGTCGCTGACGGCCGTTCAGGTCGCCGAGCGCGTGACGGCCGGACTGCGCCGGGTCGCGCCGGGGACGACGGTGGAGTCGCTGCCGGTCGCCGACGGCGGCGACGGAACCGTCGACGCGGCCGTCGCGGCCGGGTTCGAGCGGCGCGAGGTGCGGGTCGCCGGGCCGCTCGGCCACGAGGTGACGGCGGCGTTCGCGCTGCGCGGCGACACGGCGGTGGTGGAGATGGCGGAGGCGAGCGGGCTGCAGCGGCTGCCGGCCGGCGTCTTCGCGCCGCTGACGGCGTCCACCTACGGCTCCGGGGAGCTGCTGCGGGCCGCGCTGGACGCGGGGGCGCGGACGATCGTGTTCGGCGTCGGCGGAAGCGCGACCACCGACGGCGGCGCCGGGATGCTGACCGCGCTCGGGGCGCGGTTCCTGGACGTGGAGGGGGAGCCGGTGACGCCGGGCGGCGGCGGCCTGGGCGACCTCGCGTCCGCCGACCTGTCGGGGCTGGACCCGCGCCTGGCCTCCGTGGACCTGGTGCTCGCCAGCGACGTCGACAACCCGCTGACCGGGCCGAAGGGCGCACCGGCCGTCTACGGGCCGCAGAAGGGCGCCTCGCCGGACGACGTGGAGACGCTGGACGCGGCCCTCGCCCACTACGCCAAGGTGCTGGAGGAGGCAGTCGGCGCCCGGGCCGCCGAGTACGCCGCCGCGCCGGGCGCCGGCGCGGCCGGCGGCATCGGCTACGGCGCCCTGCTCCTCGGCGCCCGCTTCCGCCCCGGCATCGAGGTGATGCTCGACGTGCTGGGCTTCGCCCCCGCGCTGGACCGGGCGGACCTCGTGATCACCGGTGAGGGCTCCCTCGACGAGCAGACCCTGCACGGCAAGGCCCCCGCGGGGGTCGCCGCCGCGGCACGCGCCGCCGGCAAGGAGGTGGTCGCCGTGTGCGGACGCCTCGCGCTGCCCCCGGAGGCGCTGGGCCGGGCCGGCATCCGCCGCGCCTACCCCCTGACGCAGGCCGAGCCGGACGTGGCGAAGTGCATCGCGGACGCGGGCCCGATCCTGGAACGGGTCGCGGAAACCATCGCCCACGACTTCCTGACCTGACCCCGCCCCCCGAGGGCGGTGCCGGCCGCCCGCCGCCCGTCCGCCCGGCCGCTTCGTGTCGGCCACCCCAGTGCGCCTCTTCCCGCGAGGGCGGTGCCGGCTGCTTGTCGGCCGTCGCCTGCTCGGGACGCGTCTGCCGGGCCGGTCTGTGTCGGCGGCCCTGGCGCGGGGGCTGCCCGCCAGGGCTGTGCCAGCCGCCCGTCGGCCGTCGCCTGCTCGGCGTGCGGCTGTCCCGCCGGTCTGTGCCGGCTGTTCGGCACGCGGCCGTCCGGCCGGTCCTGCGGGGTGTCCGGGTGCGTGGGAGCCGTCCGGTGCGGAGCCCTCCAGGTGTGTCGGCCTCGGGTCGTGGCGGCCGGTCGGCAACCGCTCGCTCGGCGTGCGGCTGCCCCGCCGGTTCGTGCCCGCGGCGCTCGGCCGCTCGGCCGGTTCGTGCGGGCGGCCCGGTGCTTGGCTGCCGCGGGGGCGGTGTCGGCTGCCCGCCGGGGCCGTTCCGTCCGCTCGGCGTGTGTCTGCCCGGCTGGTCTGCGTCGGCGGGGCCGGGGCCTTGGCTGCCCGCGGGGGCGGTGTCGGCTGCCTGACGGCCGTGTCGCCCGCTCGGCGTGTGGCTGTCCCGTCGGCTTCTACCGGCTGTGCGGCACGCGGCCGTCCGGCCGGTTCATGCTGGTGGCCCCAGTGCTCGGCCGGCCGCCAGGCCGGGTTGCGTCCGGCCGGTCCTGCGGCGTGTCCGGGTGGTCCTGCGGCGTGTCCCGGTGGGCGGGAGCCGTCCGGCGCCGGGGGCTCCGGGCGTCGGCACCGGGTCGTGGCCGCCGGTCGGCCCGTCGCCCGTTCGGTGTGCGGCCGTCCGGCCGGTACGGGCCGGCGCCCCCGGTGCTCCGCTGCCCGCCAGGGTCGGGCCGGGGACGTGGAAGGGCCCCGAGCCGAAACCGGCTCGGGGCCCTTCCACGTCGTACGACAGTCGCGCAGCCGCTACGGAAGCTGCGCCGCCCGCGCCTCGCGGCGGTTGCCGCGGAAGTTGTTCACCCGGCGGGCCGTGGCGAACAGCGGGATCACCGCGCCCATGACCAGCTGCAGGGCGCAGCCGGTCTGCAGGAGCAGCTGGCCGCTCGGGGCGTCGAACGCCCAGGCCGCCAGCAGGCCCATCGACAGCACGATCCAGGAGAGCATCGCCCCGGCGAGGCGGCCCCGCGGCTTGGGGTACTCGACCCGGCTCACCATCAGCCAGGCCGTGCCCAGGATCGCCAGCAGCGTCGCCACGAACGGCAGCTCCAGCAGCACGATCGAGACGACCGTCAGCGCGCCGAACGGCGACGGCATGCCCTGGAACATGCCGTCCTTCATCGTCACGCACGAGAACCGCGCGAGTCTGAGCACCACCGCCAGGAGCACCACGACCGCCCCCAGCGCCGCCACCCGCTGGTGCGCGTCGTCGGCGACCATCCCGTAGACCAGGACGAAGTACGCCGGCGCCAGGCCGAAGCTGATGAGGTCGGAGAGGTTGTCCAGCTCCGCGCCCATCGGCGAGCTGCGCAGCTTGCGCGCCACCAGGCCGTCGAACAGGTCGAAGACCGCGGCGCACAGCATCAGGATCACCGCCGTGGCCGCGCTGTGGCGGGCCATGCCGGTCTCCTGGTCGCCCGTGAGGTGCGGGATCAGGATGCCGGTGGTGGTGAAGTACACGGCCATGAAGCCGCACGTGGCGTTGCCGAGGGTGAGCGTGTCCGCTATCGAGAGGCGGAGAGAGAGCGGCATCTCCTCCTCGTCGTCCGCCTCGTCCGCCTCGGGCACCCAGCCCGCCTGCGTATCCGGATCAATCACGGTCAATGCGAGTCACCCCAGCCACGGTCTTCTGTCCGACCTCGACCGCGACATCCACGCCTTCGGGCAGGTAGATGTCGACACGCGAGCCGAAGCGGATCAGACCGATGCGGTCACCCTGCTCGACCTTGGTGCCCTGCGGCACGTAGGGGACGATGCGACGGGCCACGGCGCCGGCGATCTGGATCATCTCGATGTCGCCGAGTTCGGTGTCGAAATGCCAGACTACGCGCTCGTTGTTCTCGCTCTCCTTGTTGAACGCCGGAACGAACCCACCCGGGATGTGCTCGACCGACGTCACCGTGCCGGCCAGCGGCGCCCGGTTGACGTGGACATTGAGCGGGCTCATGAAGATGGCGACGCGGGTGCGGCCGTCCTTCCACGGCATGATGCTCTGCACCACACCGTCGGCGGGCGAGATGACCCGGCCCTGGGCGATCTCGCGCTCGGGGTCGCGGAAGAACCACAGCATGCCCGCCGCGAGCGCGGTGGTGGGCACGGCCACGGCCTTGGCGACACCGGAGCGGCGTGCCCGGATCAGGCTGAGGGCTGCGGTGGCGACGGTCGGGAGAAGCCACGGCGATGCTCCGCGCGCGAGGCGTACGCCGACCAGGCTGTCGCGTGGTGCAGAGGTTTGGCTGTGGGGCATGGATGACCTTCGTAGCGGATGATGCCGCGCTGGAACGGGGGACGGCGGCTTTCCCGGGATCGTACCGGTCGAGGGCCACAACTGGGCAAGCCAGGCAGCCGAGTCGGCGTCCGAAGAGTGCCTACGGGGTGTGATCTTCTTCTCGAAGAAAACACCCCGTCTCCGGACAATCAGCCCTGGAATCGATACTCTTCGAGCAGCCTGCGCCCGATGATCATTTTCTGGATCTCGGCGGTACCTTCACCGATGAGCAGCATCGGAGCCTCCCGGTAGAGGCGCTCGATCTCGTACTCCTTGGAGAAGCCGTAGCCGCCGTGGATCCGGAAGGCATCCTCCACGACCTCCTTGCAGTACTCGGAGGCGAGGTACTTCGCCATCCCTGCTTCGAGGTCGTTTCGTTCCCCGGAGTCCTTTTTGCGGGCCGCGTTCACCATCATCGCATGCGCGGCCTCGACCTTGGTGCCCATCTCGGCGAGTTTGAACTGGATCGCCTGGTGCTGGGCGATCGGCTTGCCGAAAGTGTGACGCTGCTGGGCGTACTGGACGCCGAGCTCGAACGCGCGCTGGGCGACGCCGCAGCCGCGCGCCGCCACATTCACGCGGCCGACCTCGACTCCGTCCATCATTTGGTAAAAACCTCGGCCGGTGGCCCCGCCGAGCACCCGATCGGCCGGTACGCGCAGGCCGTCCATGATCAGCTCGGTGGTGTCGACGCCCTTGTAGCCCATCTTGTCGATCTTGCCCGGGATGGTGAGGCCCGGACGGACCTCGCCGAAGCCGGGCTCCTTCTCCACCAGGAAGGTGGTCATCGACTTGTGGGGCGCGGTGCCCTCAGGGTGTCCCTCGTCACTCCGGACGAGGACGGCCACCAGGGACGACGTGCCGCCGTTGGTCAGCCACATCTTCTGGCCGTTCAGGACGTACTCGTCGCCGTCCTTCACCGCCTTGGAAGTGATCGCGGACACGTCCGAGCCCAGGCCGGGCTCCGACATCGAGAAGGCGCCGCGGATGTCGCCGGCCGCCATCCTCGGCAGGAAGTGCTCCTTCTGCTCCTGCGTGCCGTGCTGCTTGAGCATGTACGCCACGATGAAGTGGGTGTTGATGATGCCGGACACCGACATCCAGCCGCGGGCGATCTCCTCGACGCACAGCGCGTAGGTGAGGAGCGACTCGCCCAGGCCCCCGTACTCCTCGGGGATCATCAGACCGAACAGGCCGAGTTCCTTCAGGCCGTCCACGATCGCTTGCGGGTACTCGTCTCGGTGCTCCAGCTCGGTGGCGACCGGGATGATCTCCTTGTCCACGAAGTCGCGGACGGTGGAGAGGATCTCCTGCTGGACGTCGGTCAGACCGGCGGTCTGGGCGAGGCGCGCCATCGATCAGCCTTCCTGAAGTTCCGGGCGGCCGGGCTGCTCGCCGCCGCGCTCCTTGATGTACGTCTCCGTCGGGACCATCACCTTGCGGCGGAACACGCACACCAGCGTGCCGTCCTGCTTGTAGCCCTTGGTCTCGACGTACACGATGCCGCGGTCGTTCTTCGACTTCGACGGCCACTTGTCGAGCACGGTCGTCTGGCCGTAGATCGTGTCGCCGTGGAAGGTCGGCGCCACGTGCTTCAGCGACTCGATCTCCAGGTTGGCGATCGCCTTGCCGGAGATGTCCGGGACGGACATGCCCAGCAGCAGGGAGTAGATGTAGTTGCCCACGACGACGTTCTTGCCGAAGTCCGTCGTCTTCTCCGCATAGTTCGTGTCCATGTGGAGCGGGTGGTGGTTCATGGTGAGGAGACAGAACAGGTGGTCGTCGTACTCCGTGACCGTCTTGCCCGGCCAGTGCTTGTACGTCGCCCCGACCTCGAACTCCTCGTAGGTGCGTCCGAACTGCATGGCGCCTACGCCTCCGGGATCTCGAACTTGCTGGTGCGCTGCATGCCGGCGGCGCGTCCCTTGCCCGCGATGACCAGCGCCATCTTGCGGCTGGCCTCGTCGATCATCTCGTCGCCGAGCATCGCGGAGCCCTTCTTGCCGCCCGCCTCGGACGTGCAGTACTCGTACGCGTCCAGGATCAGCTCGGCGTGGTCGTAGTCCTCCTGCGAGGGCGAGAAGATCTCGTTGGACGCCTCGACCTGACCGGGGTGCAGCACCCACTTGCCGTCGAAGCCGAGCGCGGCGGCGCGCCGGGCCACCTCGCGGTAGCCGTCGACGTTGCGGATCTGCAGGTAGGGGCCGTCGATCGCCTGGAGGTTGTTGGCGCGGGCGGCCATCAGGATCTTCATCAGGATGTAGTGGTAGGCGTCCGCCGGGTAGCCGGGCGGCTGCTCGCCCACGACCAGCGACTTCATGTTGATCGACGCCATGAAGTCGGCCGGGCCGAAGATGATGGTCTCGACGCGCTGGGAGGCCTGGGCGATCTCGTTGACGTTGTTCAGGCCCTGCGCGTTCTCGATCTGCGCCTCGATGCCGATCTTGCCGACCTCGAAGCCCATGGTCTTCTCGATCTGCGTCAGCAGCAGGTCCAGGGCGACGACCTGCTGGGCGTTCTGCACCTTCGGCAGCATGATGCAGTCGAGGTTCGGGCCGGCCCCCTCGACGACCGTCACCACGTCCCGGTACGTCCACTCGGTCGTCCAGTCGTTGACGCGCACGACCCTGGTCTTGCCCGTCCAGTCGCCCTCGTTGAGGAACTTGACGATGGTGTGCCGCGCCTCCGGCTTGGCGAGCGGCGCGCACGCGTCCTCCAGGTCGAGGAAGACCTGGTCGGCCGGGAGGCCCTGCGCCTTCTCCAGGAAGCGGGGGTTCGAGCCCGGGACGGCCAGGCAGGAGCGCCGCGGGCGCAGTCGGTTGACCTGGGGAGCAGGGCTGGTCATGCGGGGACCTCCAGGGGGTCGAGCTTGTTCGCTTTCCGGATCTCGTCGACGATGCGGCCGATGATGCCGGTGATGTCGAAGTCCTTCGGGGTGAAGACCGCGGCCACTCCGGCGGCCCTGAGCTGTTCGGCGTCGCCACTCGGGATGATGCCACCGGCGATCACCGGTATATCTGTGGCACCGGCCACACGGAGCCGCTCCAGCACGTCCGGCACCAGCTGGGAGTGCGAGCCGGAGAGGATGGACAGGCCGACCGCGTGCACGTCCTCGGCGAGGGCCGCGTCCACGATCTGCTCCGGGGTCAGCCGGATGCCCTGGTAGACCACCTCGAACCCGGCGTCGCGGGCCCGCACGGCGATCTGCTCGGCGCCGTTGGAGTGCCCGTCCAGGCCCGGCTTGCCGACCAGGAAGCGCAGCTTGCCGACGCCCAGGTCGCGGGCGGTGGCGTCCACCTTCCGGCGGACCTCGGCGAGGGCGGTGCCGGCCTCCGCGGTCACCGCGACCGGCGCCGACGACACGCCCGTGGGCGCCCGGAACTCGCCGAACACCTCGCGCAGCGCGCCGGCCCACTCGCCGGTCGTCACCCCGGCGCGGGCGCACTCCAGGGTGGGCTCCATCAGGTTCTCGGTGCCCTTGGCGGCCTCCTTCAGCCGCTCCAGCGCCTTGCAGGGCCGGGGGTGGTTGAAGGGCGGCTGGTAGCGGGTGTCGCGCCAGTGCTGGAGCGAGGCGATCACGCGGGCCTCGACGGCCGGGTCGACCGTCTGGATGGCCGTGTCCAGGTCGGCGGTCAGCGGGTTCGGCTCGGTCGTCTCGAAGATGTTGACGCCGACGATCTTCTCCTCGCCGGACTCGATACGGGCCCGGCGGGCCGCGTGCGAGGCGACGAGCTGCGACTTGAGGTAGCCGGACTCGACGGCCGCCATCGCGCCGCCCATCTCCTGGATGCGGTCGATCTCGGCGAGCGACTGCTCGACCAGCTCGGCGACCTTGCCCTCGATCACCTTCGAGCCCTCGAAGATGTCGGCGTACTCCAGCAGGTCGCTCTCGTACGCCAGCACCTGCTGCATGCGCAGCGACCACTGCTGGTCCCACGGCCGGGGCAGGCCGAGGGCCTCGTTCCACGCGGGGAGCTGCACGGCACGCGCGCGGGCGTCCTTGGAGAGGGTCACGGCCAGCATCTCCAGGACGATCCGCTGGACGTTGTTCTCCGGCTGCGCCTCGGTCAGGCCGAGGGAGTTGACCTGGACCCCGTAGCGGAAACGCCGCTGCTTGGGGTCCTGGATGCCGTACCGCTCGCGGGTGACCTGGTCCCAGATCCGGCCGAAGGCGCGCATCTTGCACATCTCCTCGACGAACCGCACGCCGGCGTTCACGAAGAAGGAGATGCGGGCGACGACGTCGCCGAACTTCTCGGCGGGCACCTGCCCGGAGTCGCGCACGGCGTCCAGCACCGCGATGGCGGTGGACATCGCGTACGCGATCTCCTGCACCGGCGTGGCGCCCGCCTCCTGCAGGTGGTAGCTGCAGATGTTGATCGGGTTCCACTTCGGGATGTGGGAGACCGTGTACGCGATCATGTCCGTCGTCAGGCGGAGCGACGGCCCCGGCGGGAACACGTGCGTGCCCCGGGACAGGTACTCCTTGACGATGTCGTTCTGGGTCGTGCCCTGGAGCCTGGTGATGTCCGCGCCCTGCTCCTCCGCGACGACCTGGTAGAGCGCCAGCAGCCACATGGCCGTGGCGTTGATCGTCATCGAGGTGTTCATCTGCTCCAGGGGGATGTCCTGGAACAGCCGGCGCATGTCACCGAGGTGCGAGACCGGCACCCCGACCCGGCCGACCTCGCCGCGGGCGAGGACGTGGTCGGGGTCGTAGCCGGTCTGCGTCGGCAGGTCGAACGCCACCGACAGGCCGGTCTGGCCCTTGGCGAGGTTGCGCCGGTACAGCTCGTTGGACGCTTCGGCCGTGGAGTGACCGGCGTACGTGCGCATGAGCCACGGCCGGTCCCTGTCCTTGCGCGCCTGCGGCGCCTGACGCTCAGTCATGTGCGATACCTCCGCTGTCCTCAGATGTTGCGGAAGCGGTTGATGGCGTCGACGTGCTTGGCGCGCATCTCCTCGTCGTGCACGCCCAGGCCCTCCTCGGGGGCCAGGCACAGCACGCCGACCTTGCCCTGGTGGAGGTTGCGGTGCACGTCGTAGGCCGCCTGCCCGGTGTCCTCCAGGGAGTAGACCTTGGAGAGCGTCGGGTGGATCTTGCCCTTGGCGATGAGGCGGTTGGCCTCCCACGCCTCGCGGTAGTTGGCGAAGTGCGAGCCGATGATCCGCTTCAGGGACATCCACAGGTAGCGGTTGTCGTACTCGTGCATGTACCCGGAGGTCGAGGCGCAGGTGGTGATGGTGCCGCCCTTGCGGGTGACGTACACGCTGGCGCCGAAGGTCTCCCGGCCGGGGTGCTCGAAGACGATGTCGATGTCCTCGCCGCCGGTGAGCTCGCGGATGCGCTTGCCGAAGCGCTTCCACTCCTTCGGGTCCTGGGTGTGCTCGTCCTTCCAGAACCTGTAGTCCTCGGCGTTGCGGTCGATGATCGCCTCGGCGCCCATCGAGCGGCAGATGTCCGCCTTCTGCGGCGAGGAGACGACGCAGATCGGGTTGGCGCCGCCGGCCAGGGCGAACTGGGTGGCGTAGGAGCCGAGGCCGCCGGAGGCGCCCCAGATCAGCACGTTGTCGCCCTGCTTCATGCCGGCGCCGTTGCGGGAGACGAGCTGGCGGTAGGCGGTGGAGTTGACCAGGCCGGGCGCGGCGGCCTCCTCCCAGCTCAGGTGGCCGGGCTTGGGCATCAGCTGGTTCGACTTGACCAGGGCGATCTCGGCGAGGCCGCCGAAGTTGGTCTCGAAGCCCCAGATGCGCTGCTCGGGGTCGAGCATGGTGTCGTTGTGGCCGTCGCTGGACTCCAGCTCCACGCTCAGGCAGTGCGCGACGACCTCGTCGCCCGGCTTCCAGGCGTTCACGCCCGGGCCGGTGCGCAGGACCACGCCCGCGAGGTCGGAGCCGATGATGTGGTAGGGCAGGTCGTGGCGCTTGGTGAGCTCGCTGAGCTTGCCGTACCGCTCCAGGAACCCGAAGGTCGACAGCGGCTCGAAGATCGAGGTCCAGACGCTGTTGTAGTTCACCGAGGAGGCCATGACGGCCACCAGGGCCTCGCCCGGGCCCAGCTCGGGCAGCGGCACCTCGTCGAGGTGCAGCGACTTGCGCGGGTCCTTCTCGCGGGTGGTCATGCCCGCGAACATCTCCGTCTCGTCCTTGTGCACGGTGATCGCGCGGTACGACTCGGGGAGCGGCAGGGCGGCGAAGTCCGCCGACGTGGAGTCGGGCGACTGGATCGCGTCCAGGATGTCCTTCACGGTCACGGTGTTGCCTCCGGCGAATGGCGTCTTGAGGGGAGACGCTGAGGGTTACGTCGGTGCTGCTGAGGGTGTGAGGTGGGCCGTCGGTTCGGCGGGTGGTGCTTGCTGGCAGCGCTTTGTGGCGCGGAAGGGTGCCTGTGACGCAGGCGTCCGGGCGCGCAGGCCAGGGGCTTGCGGGGACAGCCGGCGTACGCGAGGTCTCTGCACGCCGGCCGCCCGGACATCTTCAACGTATGGCACGCCGTGTCACGTGACAAGGCACTGGGTGCCAGAAATTGCCCTCAGATGAAATCTTTACGTAACAAATGAGCGATGATCGATCGAACGCGGGCCGAAAGCTATCCGAAAAGCGCCTCTGACATGGCAAAACGGCCACCCCGAGGGGTGGCCGTCATCACAGCGGCGACGTGTCCGAGGGCACCTAGGCACCCCGTCGCCGGGGGCGCTCAGCGGGCCTTGAGCGCCTCCTCGATCGTCCGCATCACCTCGTCCAGCGGGGCGTCGGTGCGGGCCACGGTGACCAGGACCTCGCCGTAGGCGGAGACCGCGGCCGGCGCCGCGGACTGCGCGGCCGGGCCGCGCCCGGCCCCGATGCCCGTCCCGAACGTCTTGCGCACGATCGCGAAGGCGTGGTCCAGCTGCGCCTCCACGTCACCCTGCCCGCCGGCCCGCAGCCAGCGCCGCAGGACATGGTTGTGGGCGGTGACCACGGCGGACGCGGCGACCTCCGCCAGCAGCGGATCGTCGTTGGCGTCGTCGTCGTGGGCGTGCTCGTCGAAGTGGCCGAGGAGGTAGCGGGTGAAGAGGCGCTCGTAGCGGGCCACCGACGCGATCTCCGCCTCGCGCAGGGTGGGCACCTCGCGCGTGAGCTTGTAGCGGGCCACGGAGATCTCCGGCCGGGCCGCGTACATCTTCATGACTTCCTTGATGCCGCGGCACACCGTGTCGAGCGGGTGCTCGTGCGCCGGGGCCGCGTTCAGCACGGCCTCCGCGCGGATCAGGGTGTCGTCGTGGTCCGGGAAGATCGCCTCTTCCTTGGAGCGGAAGTGACGGAAGAAGGTGCGGCGGGCGACTCCGGCCGCGGCCGCGATCTCGTCGACGGTGGTCGCCTCGTAGCCCTTGGTAGCGAACAACTCCATCGCCGCGGCCGCCAGTTCCCGGCGCATCTTGAGCCGCTGGGCCGCGGCGCGGCTGCCCGCGGCACTCTCCGGCGCGTCGGGCGTGGCTGGGGTACGTGAGGACTTGGCGGGCTGGGACATGACCCGAACGTACTGCATGCGTGCAGCGTGCCGCGCAGGTACCGGGGTTCCCCCGCCCTGGCCGGACGGGGGACCGCCCTGGCCGGACGGGGGAGGACCGGACGGCACGGGCGGGGGAGAGCCGCGCCGGGCGGCAGGGGGGCGGCTGCCCGGGCCGAGCAGCCCGCCCCAGTCCGTCTCGCCCGCAGGCCGGTCGCCCGGGCGCTTACCGCCGGGCATATTCGCGGAAGCCGCGGCCGGTCTTGCGGCCGAGGCAGCCCGCGGCCACCAGGTGCTCCAGGAGCGGGGCCGGCGCCAGGCCCGGGTCGCGGAACTCGCGGTGCAGCACCTTCTCGATCGCCAGGGAGACGTCGAGCCCGACGACGTCCAGCAGCTCGAACGGGCCCATCGGGTAGCCGCCGCCCAGTCTCATCGCCGTGTCGATGTCGTCGAGGGAGGCGTAGTGCTCCTGGACCATCTTGACCGCGTTGTTGAGGTACGGGAACAGCAGGGCGTTCACGATGAAGCCCGCGCGGTCGCCGCAGTCCACGGCGTGCTTCCTGATCTTGGCGCAGACCTCGCGGACCGTCGCGTGGACGTCGTCCGCGGTCAGCACCGTACGGACCACCTCGACCAGCTTCATCGCCGGCGCCGGGTTGAAGAAGTGCATGCCGATCACGTCCTGCGGGCGCGAGGTGGCGCGGGCGCAGGCGACGACGGGCAGCGAGGAGGTGGTGGTGGCCAGTACCGCGCCCGGCTTGCAGACCTTGTCCAGCGCCGCGAACAGCTGCCGCTTGACCTCCAGGTCCTCGGCGACGGCCTCGACGGCCAGGTCGACGTCGGCGAAGGCGTCGTAGGAGCCGGCCGCGGTGATCCGCTCCAGCGTCTGCGCGGCCCCCTCGGCCGTCATCCGCCCCCGGTCCACGGAGCGCGCCAGCGACTTGCCGATACGGGCCTTCGCGGCCTGCGCCTTCTCCTCGCTGCGAGCGGCCAGCACGACCTCGTAGCCGCCCTTGGCGAACACCTCGGCGATGCCGGACGCCATGGTGCCGGAGCCAGCCACGCCGACGGAGCGGACCGGACGGCCCGGGGTGAGGTCCGCGCCCTCCAGCGGCGTCAGCGCGTCCCGCACGACGGTGGCGCTGCCGGGAGCCTCGTAGGTGTAGAAGCCGCGGCCCGACTTGCGGCCGGACAGGCCCGCCTCGCTGAGCTGCTTGAGGATCGGGGCGGGGGCGTGCAGCCGGTCGCGGGACTCGGCGTACATGGCGTCCAGGACCGTGCGGGCGGTGTCTATGCCGATCAGGTCGAGCAGGGCGAGGGGGCCCATGGGCAGACCGCAGCCCAGCCGCATCGCGGCGTCGATGTCCTCGCGGGAGGCGTACTTGGCCTCGTACATCGCGGCGGCCTGGTTGAGGTAGCCGAACAGCAGCCCGTCCGCGACGAAACCGGGCCGGTCGCCGACCGCGACCGGCTCCTTGCCCAGTTCCAGGGCGAGGTCGGTGACCGCGGCGACGGCCTGGGGCGCGGTCAGCACCGAGGAGACGACCTCGACCAGCTTCATCGCCGGGGCCGGGTTGAAGAAGTGCAGGCCCAGCACGCGCTCCGGGCGGGCCGAGTCGGCGGCCAGCCGGGTCACCGACAGCGCGTTGGTGCCGGTCGCCAGCACCGTCTCCGGGCGCACGATCGCGTCCAGCTCACGGAAGACCTGGTGCTTGATCTCGTACGACTCCGGGACCACCTCGATGACCAGGTCGGCGTCGGCGGCGGCGCTCAGGTCGGTGGAGGTGCGGAAGCGGGCGAGGACGTCGGCGCGCTCCTGCTCGGTCAGCCGGCCCCGCTCCACGGCGCGGGCGGTGGCGGCCTCCAGCGCGGCGACGGACTGGGCGGCCGCGGCCTCGCTGACGTCGATGCCGACGACCTCGCGGCCGGCCTTGGCGAGGACCTCGGTGATGCCGGTGCCCATGGTGCCGAGGCCGACGACGGCGACGGTCTTGATGGGGGACAGAGGGGTGTCGGACAGGGGAGTGGCCATCGCGGGACTCCAGAAGATGAGGGTGACGACTGGGAGCGCGCCCGGCGCGCCGCGGAAGGGCGCACCGGGTGCGGGAGATATGCGGGTGTGGCCGGGCTGCGAGCGCACACGCCCGGTGCCGTCGATGCGGGGCGCGCACACGCCCGTGGAGCGACGGCCGATCCGACCGGCCCTGTCCCGGAGCCGCGTCGTACTGAGGTACGCGATGTACCGAACCGACTTCCCCCACTGCCCCGAGGGCGTGGGAGGTGCCTGTCCCGACGGCTGCGTCACCAGGCCGTCGCGAGCAGGTGTGCGAGTGGGTAACTCGCTCGTCTGAGCCTAACCGGTGGGTAACGAGCGCGCCAGCCCCCGGAATGTGGCGTACGCCTCGCCCCCGACCGCGCCCCCCGGCGACCGGCCGACCCGGTCAGCCGCCGCGCAGCAGCGTGCCGATCTCCCGCTTGAGGAAGGCGTCCTGGCAGAACTCGAAGTGGTCCACCCGGCGCATGTCGAAGACCTGCCGGATGCCGCGCTGCCGGGCGCGGGCCACGACGTCGTTGAAACGCTGTTCGAAGTGCAGGGAGAAGAACACCCGGGTCCTGTCGCTGATCGCCCTGATCCGTTCGAGACGCCTGAAGAACAGCTCGTACTGGCCGTCCGGCTGCCAGTAGTCCCACAGGTCGGCCGCGTAGCGCTGGACCTGGGCGAGATCCTTGCCGCTGATCTTGTGCAGGTACTCGCAGAAGTTCTGGAACTCCACGAGCGCCTCCGGGACCTGCGCGATGCGCTTCAGCTCCGCGAGGGGCCGCTCGGGATCGAGGTGGGCGACCTTCCCCGAGATGACCATGGTGGAGTGGTTGATGTTCGGGTCGAGCAGCAGCACGGCACGTATCTTCGGCTGCCGCTCCGGATGGTCCCGCCACAGTTCGGCCAGCCGGAACAGCATGTCGCAGCCGACGGAGAACCCGACGAGCGTCAACCGCTTGTACGGGTACTGCCGTTGCAGGTTGTTGATGGCTCCGCTGATGAGGTCGGCGTGCACCGCCATGCCGATGGGGCGGTAGCGGCCGTCCCGCGCCTCCTCGGCGTTGTGCCCGAACAGGGTGATGGCGGCGGTGTGCTGCCGGGCGACGTTCATGAACGGCCGGAAGTCGTCCGCGTCCAGTCCCAGGCCGTGCAGCAGGACGACGAGATCGGGCGACTCGGTGGCGCGTTCCAGGTACCACAGCTGCCGTCCGATGACGGCGTTGTCCGACGGCAGATCCTCCTCGAAGTCGTCGGCGTGGATGTCGAAGAAGTTCCGGACCACCTCGCGCCGCAGCTCACGGCGTTGCTCTGCGAGGCCGCGCGCCCACCAGGCCAGCGAGAAGACCGCCGTGACGGCGAGGATCACCAGCGTGCCGCCGGCGACGACGTGGCTCCAGCTCCAGGCGATCACCGCCCGGGCCTCGTCGCTGTAGATGCCGATGGCGGCGCCCGTCACGCCTCCCACCACCGCCACGGCCGGCCTGTGCCGGCCGACGAACGCGGCCGCTCGCTCGATGAGCAACGACAAGCGGATCATCGAATTCCCCCGAGGATTTCCATCATGGCTCTGTCAGGACGGCCAGCTCCGGGCGCACGGTGACTTCCCCGATGAAGTGCGCGTCGGACACGTCGGCGATGTGCAGTGGCTCGGTGCTGCCGTCCCGGTAGGCGTGCACGGTGCACCCCTTGCGGGTGAGCGCGTGGCTGAGCTCCATGACCAGCAGCAGACTCGGGGCGCCCAGCGCGCTCGTCACCCTCCGGACGAGCGTCCGCCTCACGTCCTCGCCGTACTGGTAGAGCACGAAGTTGCAGGTGACCACGTTGAAGGAGAAGGACTTCAGGAAGCCTTCCAGCCGCGGCGAGTCCAGCAGGTCGAGCGGCCGCAGCAGCACTTCGTGCTTCGTCCGCGCGGCCTGTTCCAGCGACCACAGCACTTCCTCGAACCGCTGCTCGTAGTAGTCGGACGGCCCGTGGCAGGTGCGCACCCACTCGACGGTGGGCAGCGGGGCGCGATCCACTCCGCAGGCCAACTCCAGGGGGATGGGCCGGAAGGCGGGCGCCGCCGGGTTCCAGCGCAGGTCCCCCGCGAAACGCCGGAAGATCACCTCGTTGTTCAGCTGCCTCGGGAGCAGTCCGATGCTGGTGCCCAGGTCGAGCAGGCGGACGCGGTGGATGCCGCGTGCCTCCGCGAAGGCGCCGATGACGAGCTGCGGGAGCAGGAAACGCCGCGCGCCCGTGTACGAGTTGGAGTGGCTCTCCATGAGACGGGCGATGGTGTCTCCCCGCTCCTGGAACAGCCGGGCGAGCGAGGTGACCCGGCGGGCGAGCGGAAGCTCGGGGTCGAACACCTCCGCCGGCCCGTCGTCGCGCAGCAGCAGGTGCCGCACCGCGATGCCGAGCAGGGTGATGGCGTGGGTGTCGCTGATGTACGGCCGGCCGCGCCACAACGCCGCCAGCACATCGTCGAGCGACGCGGAGTCGCGGGACGCGGCCACCTCCGCGAGACACTCGTGGAACGCGGACCATCCGTGATTGCCCTGCTGGTGGTGGCTCATGTCGGCCAGGGCCTCACGCAACGACGCCTTGCGGGTGAGGAACACGGACCGGTCACTCCTTCACGGACAGGGGGTCACGCGACCGCCGTGCGGTGCGGCCACCGCAGGTGCGCGGGCGCGAGGCCCCGAAACGTGTGGTTCTCTGCGAAACGCTCGACCGCGCCGGTCACGGCGGCGGACGTGCCCAGTCGGCGCAGGCCGGACAGCGCCAGCTCCATCACCGTCCTGGCGAGGCCGGCCACGGCCGGATCCGTCATGCCGTGCAGCGCCGCGTCGAGCCAGTCCTGGCGGGTGGGGGCCAGGGAAGCGGACGCGATGAGGGACGCGGCGGCGTCGGAGGTGGCCGCGTCGTCCATGAGGGCCGCGACCACGGCCACGGGTACCACCCAGTCGTCGGCGCCCTGCGCGTCGATCATGCGCAGCTCCAGGTGCCCGCACGCGCGGACCGGGGCGACCAGGGACTTCAGATGGTGGAAGACGTCGTCCCGGTGCACCGGTCGCGGGCCGCTGCCCCGCAGCCACCGCCTCAGGGACAGCCCGGCGGGCGCCGGTCCCCACACCGCCGCCTGGTCCACGCCGCTGCCCGCCTGACCTGGACAGCAGAACGGCGAGGCCGGGGCGGGCCGGGAGCCGGCGTCCGGCGCCGACCGGATGGCCGTGACCGACGTGTTCAGCGCGTACCGGGTCCATGTCCCGCGCGGATCACCGCCGCAGGGCAGCGGGCCGCTGCGGAACGGGTCCACCTGGAGGCGCAGCATCTGCCGCCCCGAGAGCACGGGCCCCTCGGGTCGGCCCGGAACCCGGGCCACCGGCGAATTGGCGAACATCGCCATCAGCACCGGCCCCAGGCAGTTGGCGATCGACCACCTCCGGGACCTGCCGCGCCATCCGTCGGAGTCGTCCCCCGCTTCCACGTTCACCTGCACGGAGGCGGTGTTGCACAGGAGGGTGTCGCCGTTGCTGAAGTGCGCGTAGTAGCGGCGCAGCGCCCGGTAGCGGGGCAGGGCGACGGTGAAGAGCGGCGGCCGGGTGTCGAGCCCCGCGCCGAGCAGCCGCATCCCCGCCGCGGACGCCCGTTTCCGCAGGACGGCGAGGTCGCCGGTGACGGCCTCGACGCAGTCCCGCAGCGAGTCGTGCGGCGCACTGCTCAGCTCCACCTGCCCGCCGGGTTCCCAGGACACCAGGCTGCCCCCGGGGAGGGGACCCTCGAAGAACCGGGCGAGGAAGGCCAGCTCCTCGTGTGTCGCCCGGCGCGTCGGGTCGTCCACGGGGAGCACCAACCACTCGAGCTCCACTCCTGTCCGCCCCACCCGGCTCCGGGACAGCGAGTGATCGAAGATGAGCCGCGCCGCCTCCGACTCGCTCAAGGCACCTTCCAATGAAGCACGCCCCCCTGCCCCGTTGGATCAACCTGACGTAAATGGATTGACATGTTCCATCTGTGCTCGCTCATTGACGTCGCCGAGCGGGCCGTACAGGAATCTCTCAGGTCGGGTCCTTCTTACCCCTGCGCCGAGAACCTGAAGCGCGGGACGTCATAAAGGGCCGGAAAGCGCGATTCCTGCCCATGCTGACCGGGTACTGGACTATGGTCTGGGGTTACTGACAGTGAATTCATCATCACCCGACCAAGAGAGTGGCCGATTCCATGGCAACTTTTCTCCCTGCTGACTCCTTGACCCCTAAGCGTTTCAAACAGTTGACCTATCTGGAACGTCTGGCTGATACGCGCACCGTGGTCGTGTTCTTCCACGGGCTGGGGCTGGACGCCACGGATTACCAGGGGTATCTGCAGTCACAGGACATCCATGGCATCGCGGTGAACCTGGCGGGCTACGCCCCGGGGGGCAGGGATCACCTCCCGCCCGTGCCCGTGCAGCGCCATGTGGAGATGGTGGCCGCTCTGGTGGAGCGGATCGGCGACGAGTACCCGGACAAGCGGATCGTCCTGGTCGGCTTCTCGCTGGGGGCCGACCTCGTGCTCCAGTTGGCGGAGCACTGGACGGCCGGTCCCCGCCGCCGCCCGTGCGTCTCCGGAGCGCTGCTGCTGGATCCCAACGTGAACCGGTCCACCATGACGATCTCCCGGCTGTTCGCGGCCGCCGACCGCAGCGACCCGCTGCCCGCCCTGAAGAAACTGATCGGCCTCGCTCCCGATCTGGACGGATTCCGAGCGCTGTGCGCCTATGCGAACAGAATCGCCGCGAAGGATTTCGGACAGGTTCATCAGCTTGCTGACGATATGATTCATTACTGGGACGCTGCCGGATATGATCAGTTTGGTATGCGTGTTTCCCGTGTTGCGGAAATCGCGGACACGGTCAACATCGTGCTCTCCGCCGACTACGAGGAACACCTGGCCGAAATGAAGGCCGCCGTGCGACGCCGCACCTCAGCGGCGGCCGGGGTGTCCTTCTCCATCACGGAAATGGATCATTTCGACCTGATCGAGCAGGGTGTTCTCTCGAGAGAGCTGAAATCCATCGGCTGCGAATGACGGCGTCGGCGGTGTTCGCCGGCGGGACTTTCGCGACAGGCCCTGGGGAGGAAGCGGTGCGAGCACACCTGGAGCGCCTGAGACGGGAGTCGGGCGGCTCGCAGCTCTACGAGCGCGTGGCGGGGACCGAGGACCTCGACGAGCTGGCGGACGTGCTCACCGAGCCGGGGCAGCCGCTGTGGGCCAGGGAACTGGCCGCGCTGCGGCTGGGCCTCGCGGGGGACCGGCGGGCCTTCGAGTCGCTCGTGCTGCTGCTGAACCACCGCGACCCCGAGCGCTGCGCGTCCGCCGCCTACGCCCTCGTCCGGCTCCGCGACCCGCGCACCGCCCGCGCGGCGGCCGCCCTCGCCACCAACGAACTGCGCGTCGCCTACGCCCTGCACCCGGTCCGGCTCCTGGTGGAACTGCGCGCCCCCGAGTCCGTGCCGGCGCTCATCACCACCCTGCGGCGCAGGCTCAGCCCGCACGACCCCTACCGCCGGGTGGCCCTCGCCTGCGTGGAGGGACTCGGCGCCCTGGCCGACGCCCGGGCCAGACCCGTCCTCAACGACGCCCTGGCCCACCCGACGCTCGCCGAGGCGGCCGTGCACGCACTGGCGCGGATTCCCCGGCAGCGGTGACTGCCGAACCGTCAGGCCGACACGCCCGGGACGGTACCCTCCACGACCGCCAGCGCCTCGATCTCCAGCAGGAACTCGGGGCGGACCAGCGCGGCGACCTGGACGGCGGAGGCGGCCGGGAGACGGTCGTCCGGTATGTGCTGGGCGCGGGCCTCGCGGATCGCCGGCATGTGGGCCATGTCCGTGACGAAGTAGGTGAGTTTGACGACGTCGCCGAAGGCCGCCCCGGCGGCGGCCAGGCAGCGGCCGAGGTTGGTGAAGACCTGGCGGGCCTGGGCGGCCGGGTCGTCCTGGCCGACGAGCCTGCCGTCCTCGTCGAGGGCGAGTTGCCCGGAGACCGCGACGACACGGCCGGCGGCCGTGACGACGTGGCTGTACTGGGCGGCGGGGAAGACCCCGTCGGGGGCGGTGATCCTGGTCGGCTCGCTCATGCGTCCATCCTGGACCACGGGTCTGACAACGCCCCCGACGGGACCCCGCGGCGGGGCCGTGCTCAGCCGCGGGTGCCGAGCAGGCCGTGCAGCGCCGAGCCGTGGGCGGACGGCGCCGCCGCCCTGCTGCTCAGCGGCTTCGGGTCGGGCAGTTTCTGGCACACCGCGTCGGCCTCGCCGCCGCCGCGCGGCACCGTGCCGTCGGCCAGGTACGCCGCGAGGTACTTGTCCAGGCAGCTGTTGCCGCTGAGCGTGATGCCGTGGTTGCCGCCGCCCTGCTCCACCACGAGGCTGGACCCGGCCAGCATGTGGTGGACGGTGACGCCGCCCTCGTACGGGGTGGCCGCGTCGTCGGTCGCCTGGAACAGCAGCACCGGCGGCAGCTTGCCGTTGGCGATGTTCACCGGCTGCCGCGAGCTCGTCGGCCAGAACGCGCACGGCGCGTTGTACCAGGCGTTGTTCCATGCCATGAAGGGTGCCTTCTCGTACACCGCCCAGTTGTCCCGGCGCCACTGGTTCCAGTCCCGCGGCCAGGAGGCGTCACGGCACTGCACCGAGGTGTAGACGCTGTAGCCGTTGTCGCCCGAGGCGTCGACGGCGGCGAAGTTCTGGTACGCGTCCACCAGCGGGCCGGCGTTCTTGTCGTTCACGTACGCCGCGAACGCCTCCGCCAGATAGGGCCAGTAGCCGTTGTAGTAGCCGCCGGGGATGAAGGTGTCCTCCAGTTCGGCGACGCCCACCTTGCCGCCGGCCGGCTTCTTGGCGAGGGCCGCCCGCATCGCGTACCACTTGGCCTCGATCTGCTCGGGATCGGTGCCGAGCTTGTACGTCGCGTCGTACTTGGCGATCCAGGCCATCAGCGCCCGGTGGCGGTCGTTGAAGGCGTAGTCCTGCGCGAGGTTGTCGTCGTACCAGACGCCCGTGGGGTCGACGATCGAGTCCAGGACCAGCCGGCGTACGTGCTCCGGGAAGAGCTTGGCGTAGACCGCGCCCAGGTAGGTGCCGTAGGAGTAGCCGAAGTAGCTGATCCGCTTGGCGCCCAGCGCCCGGCGGATCGAGTCCATGTCCCGCACCGCGCTGATCGTGTCGATGTACGGCAGCAGGCTCGGGTACTTCTTGCCGCAGGCCGCGGCGAAGGACTTGGCGCGGGCCAGGTTGGCCTTCTCGACGGCCGGTGTACGCGGTACCGAGTCCGGGCGCACCGGGTTGAAGTAGCCGGGGGCGCAGTCGAGGGCGGGCTTGCTCTTGCCCACCCCGCGCGGGTCGAAGCCGATGACGTCGTACTGGGCCGCGACCGCCTTGGGCAGCGAGGAGGCGACGAAACCGGCGAGGGTGAGGCCGCTGCCACCCGGGCCGCCCGGGTTGACCAGCAGCGGCCCCTGGGACTTCTTCGCGGTGTGCGGCACGCGGGACAGCGCGAGCGTGATCTGCCGCCCGTTCGGTTTCCGGTGGTCGAGCGGCACCTTGAGCGAGGCGCACTGCAGTGTCGGGTAGTCGGTGGTGGCGCACTTCTTCCAGGTGAGGGGCGCGGCGGTCGCGGACTGCGCGGTCCTCGGGGCGCTCGCGTCGGCGGGCACGGCCGAGACGGTCCCGGCCACGACGACGGCGGCACCGCACAGCACGGCTGCGCGTTTTCTCATGCGGTCCTCCCAGGACGGAGGTGTTGCGGAAACCGCGTGGGTCACGGTCCACGCCGCATAGTCCCGGAAAGAGGCCCCGGAAGAACTCGTTCTGGCGATACTTGACCCGATCGGGTCGTCGTATGCGCTCGAATGACATCAGATAAGCGTAAGTTGGGTCGGACCGGACTCCGGTGGCTCCAATGCCTCCGGCTGCCGTTCCGGTTGCCGCTGCCGGCCACGCCGGGCCTCGCCCGGGCCGGAGGGGCCGATCCCGTACTCGCGTGCCAGGTCGTGGACCTGACGGGTGATCCGGCGCTGGTACCACTTCGGGGCGTAGGCGCCGTCCGCGTACAGGCGCTCGTAGCGGCGCACCAGGTGCGGGTGACGCCGGGTCAGCCAGGCCGTGAACCACTCCCGGGCGCCCGGCCGCAGGTGCAGCACCAGCGGGGTGACGGAGGTGGCGCCGGAGGCCGCGATCGCGCGCACGGTGGCGCGCAGTTGTGCCGGATGGTCGCTCAGGAACGGCAGCACCGGCGCCATCAGCACCCCGCACCCGATGCCGTGCCCGGCCAGTGTGCGCACGACGTCCAGGCGCCGCTCCGGCGCGGGCGTGCCCGGCTCGACGGTGCGCCACAGCTCGGGGTCGGTGAAGCCGACCGACACGCAGACGCCGACGTCCGTCACCCGCGAGGCCTGCACCAGCAGGTCGAGGTCGCGCAGGATCAGCGTGCCCTTGGTCAGGATCGAGAAGGGGTTCGCGTGGTCGCGCAGGGCGGACAGGATGCCCGGCATCAGGCGGTAGCGGCCCTCGGCGCGCTGGTAGCAGTCCACGTTGGTGCCCATCGCGATGTGCTCGCCCTGCCAGCGGGGCGAGGCCAACTGGCGGCGCAGCAGTTCGGGGGCGTTGACCTTGACCACGATCTGCGAGTCGAAGTCGAGGCCGGCGTCGAGGTCCAGGTAGGTGTGCGTCCTACGGGCGAAGCAGTACACGCACGCGTGCGAGCACCCGCGATAGGGGTTCACCGTCCATTCGAACGGCATGCGGGAGGCCCCCGGCACCCGGTTGACGATCGAGCGGGCCCGCACCTCGTGGAAGGTGATCCCGCGGAACTCGGGCATGTCGAAGGTGCGGCTGACCACCGCGTCCGCGCCGAACAGCGCGGCGTCGGCCGCCCGCTCGTGGCCGCCGGACTCCGCTGTGAGGTTCTCCCAGCGCATGACGCCTCCTCGGTAGCACTGCGCACAGAATAGAACATGCGTTCGCATGATCGTGCGAGGTCTTTTCCGACCGCTTCCGGCGCCCGCGGGCACCCCGATTTGGCGGCCGTGGGCGGGGGTGGTTGGCTTGCCCCAACCCCAAGAACGCAAGTCCTGGAGGAACCCAATGGCGCAGGTCGAGGCCACTACGGAGCGGGTCGTCGCGGCGGACGCGGAGAAGGTGTTCGACGCTATCGCCGACTACAGCGGCACGCGCGCGAAGCTGCTGCCCGAGCAGTTCAGCGAGTACGAGGTGCGCGAGGGCGGCGACGGTGAGGGCACCCTCGTGCACTGGAAGCTCCAGGCCACCAGCAAGCGGGTGCGCGACTGCCTCCTGGAGGTCACCGAGCCCACCGACGGTGAGCTGGTCGAGAAGGACCGCAACTCCTCGATGGTCACCACCTGGCGGGTCACCCCGGCCGGCGAGGGCAGCTCCCGCGTCGTCGTGACCACCACCTGGAACGGTGCGGGCGGCATCGGAGGCTTCTTCGAGAGGACCTTCGCGCCCAAGGGACTCGGCCGGATCTACGACGCCGTGCTGGCCAGGCTCGCCACCGAGGTCCAGCAGTAAGTCCCGCCTGCCCGGCGGGCGTTGACGCCGCTCACCGGATCGGGTGGATCTCCGTGCCGGGCACCGCCGTGCCGTAACTCGTCGCCCTTGCCCGTAGTTGTCGCCGTACGCGGGAAATGCGGGCAAGCGCGACGAGGGGAGCGGCACGTGGGCGGGATCACTCTGGTGCACGAGGAAGCGGCACCGGCACCGGCACCCCCGCGGACCCCCGCCGCGCCGGCCCCGGCGGCCGGACTCGGCCCGCGCCGGCTGCGGCTGGTGTTCTTCGGGCTGATGCTCGCGCTGCTGCTGGCCGCGCTGGAGCAGATGATCGTCGCCACCGCGCTGCCGAAGATCGTCGGCGAGCTGCACGGCCTGGACCGGATGTCCTGGGCGATCACCGCCTACCTGCTCACCGCCACCGTCGGACTGCCCGTCTACGGCAAGCTCGGCGACCTGCTCGGCCGCAAGGGCGTCTTCCAGTTCGCCATCGCCGTCTTCGTCGTCGGCTCCGCGCTCGCGGGGCGGGCGCGGACCATGGACCAGCTGATCGCCTTCCGCGCCGTGCAGGGCGTCGGCGCGGGCGGACTCATGATCGGCGTGCAGGCGATCATCGCGGACATCGTGCCGCCCCGGCGGCGCGGGCGGTTCATGGGGATGATCGGCGCCGCCTTCGGGCTCGCGTCCGTCGCCGGGCCGCTGCTGGGCGGCTACTTCACCGACCACCTCTCCTGGCGCTGGTGCTTCTATTTCAACGTCCCCCTCGGCCTGCTCACCCTGGCCGTCGTCACCGTCGTGCTGAAGCTGCCGAAACCCTCGGCCCGGCCGCGCCTGGACCTCCCCGGGACGCTGCTGCTCGCCGCCGCCTCCACCTGCCTGGTGCTGCTGACCAGTTGGGGCGGCACCGAGTACGCCTGGGACTCCCGCGTCGTCCTCGGTCTCGGCGCCGCGGCCGCGCTGGCCGCCGTCCTGTTCGTCGTCGCCGAGCGCTTCGCCGCCGAACCCCTCGTCCCGCTGCGGCTGTTCCGGGACTCCGTCTTCAACGTCACCGGTCTGGTCGGCCTGGTCATCGGCGTCGCGCTGTTCGGCGCGGCCAGCTACCTGCCGACCTTCCTGCAGATGGTCGACGGGGCCTCCGCCACCGAGTCCGGTCTGCTGATGCTGCCCATGATGGGCGGCATCGTCGGCGCCTCGATCGTCTCCGGGCAGCTCGTCAGCCGCACCGGGCGCTACAAGGTCTTCCCCGTGCTCGGCGGCGCCCTGTCCGCCGTCGGCATGTGGCTGCTGTCCCGCCTCCAGGCCGACACGCCCCGGCTGCACTACAGCGTCTGGATGGCCGTCCTCGGCGCCGGCATCGGCATGGTGATGCCGGTCCTCGTCCTCGCCGTGCAGAACTCCGTGCGCCCCGCCGACCTCGGCACCGCCACCAGCGCCAACAACTACTTCCGGCAGATCGGCGGCAGCGTCGGCGCCGCGGTCTTCGGCACCCTGTTCGCCGGCCGGCTCGCCGACGCGCTCCACGAGCGGCTCCCGCCGCGCGCGGGCGCCGCCCTGCCCGACCCGGAGTCCCTCACCCCGCAGCTCGTCCACGCGATGCCCCCGGCGCTGCGCGACGACTACATCGCGGCGTACGCCGACGCCATGCCTCGGATCTTCCTCTACCTCGTGCCGGTGCTCGCCCTCGGCACCCTGATCGCCTTCTTCCTCAAGGAGAAACCCCTGGTGTCCCACAACGCCGCCGAAACGGAGCCCGCGACCGTGACCGTCCCCCTCCAGCAGGCCCGTCCGTACCCGGCCGGGGTCCCCGTCTGCGGCACGGTGCAGCACCCCGACGGGACCGCCGTGGCCCGCGCGGCGCTCACGCTCATCGACGTGGCCGGGCAGCAGATCGGACGGGGCGCGAGCGGCGACGACGGACGGTACGCGCTGTCCACGCCGGGCGCGGGCTCGTACGTGCTCATCGCCGCCGCGGGCGGACACCAGCCGCAGGCCGTCTCCGTCACCGTCGGCGAGCGCCCGGTCGAACTCGACGTCGTCCTCGGCGGCGCCGGACGCCTCGCCGGGAGCGTGGTCACCGCCGACGGCAGCCCGGTGCGGGACGCCACCGTCACCCTCACCAACGTGCACGGCGAGGTCGTCGCCACCACCCGCAGCGGACGGGAGGGCGGCTACGTCATCACCGAGCTGGTCGCCGGCGAGTACACGCTCGCCGCCAGCGCGCCCGCCTTCCGCCCGGCCGCGCTGCCCGTCACCGTGCAGGCGTCCCGGGAGACCCGGCAGGACGTCGAACTCGCGGGCGGCGCCGTGCTGCGGGGCACCGTACGGGCGAGCGGCGGGAGGCCCGTCGAGGACGCCCGCGTGACGCTGCTCGACGCGGCGGGCAACGTCACCGACACCCTCACCACCGGCCCCGACGGCACCTTCCGGTTCGTCGACCTGTCCTCCGGCGAGTACACGGTCATCGCGGCCGGCTACCCGCCCGTGGCCACCGTGCTCCAGGTGGCGGGCGGCGGCCGCACCGAGCGGGACCTGCAGCTCGGGCACGAGGACTGAGCACCCCCGGCGCGCCCGTCCGGCCCCGCGCGCCGGAGCGAATGGTTGAACGCAATTCCCACATTGGTGCCCGTCACCACCGGACCGAGCCGTACGGTGGTGACGGCGGCACAGATCTTGCGGAGCCGTGGGGAGAGAGGGCCTGGGCCATGGACCGTGGCACCGAGACCGAGAGGGACGCGCCCCTCAGCCGCGGAGCCGGGCAGGACGCGGCACCGCGGACCGCCGCGGCCGGACGCGTCCCGCTGGCGGTGGTCGTCGCGGACCGCGACGGTCTCGTCTCCCACTGGAGCAGCGGCGCACGCCGCCTGTTCGGCGTCGTCGGCCCGGACGCGATCGGCCGCCCCGCCGCCGACCTGTTGCCCGTCGCCGGAGCGCTGCCCGAGGAGGACGGCGCCCCGTACGAGGCGTATCCGGACGGGGGCTACCCGGACGGCGACGGTCTCGGTCCCGGCCTGGAGGCGTCCCTCGATCGTCTGCTCTGCTGCCCGGCCGCGGGCCGCGCCCGGCTCACCGTGCCCGACCGCGCCGGTGACCGCGTGGACGTCCTGTGGTGGGCCTACCCCCTGGTCGGCCCCGGAAGCGGACGGCTGCTCGTGCTGGCCGCCGACGCGGCGCGGCTGAACCCCGCAGACGCCTCCGGCGAGGACGCGGGTTTTGAACGCATCGCCCCCGGCTTCGCCCTGCACACCGACTTCCCCGGCGCCGACGAACTGGCCCGCAGGCTCCCCGAGATCCTGCCCAGCATGAGCGTCGACGAAAGCGCACGTGTCGTCTCCCAGGTCCTCGAACTGGGCTACCCGGTGCTGGAGTTCAGCCAGAACGAGCGGGTGCCCGTCACCCCCGACTGGGGTGTGCCCCGGCGCGCCGAACGCAAGGCCCGCCGGGAACGGGCCGCGCGGGCCGTCGCCGAGGGCCGGTCCGTGCCCCCGGAACTCGCCGACGAGGGCGAGGACCTCGAGTACGCCGCCGTGCGCGAGCGCCTGGAGTTCCTCAACGAGGTCAGCGGCCGCATCGGCACCTCCCTGGACCTCGCGCGGACGATCACCGAGGTCAGCCGAGCCGTCGTGCCGCGCTTCACCGACGTCGCCTGCACCTATCTGCGCGAGCAGGTCGTGGCCGGCGAGGGCTTCTCCGAGGGCGTGCCGGACACCACCACCATGTGGCACCGCGTCGCCCTCGAACACACCGACGAACCGGGTCGCTGGGACGACGTGGTGCCGGTCGGGGAGGCCATGCCGTTCCCGGCGCACACCCCGTTCTTCCAGTGCATGACCACCGGCGAGCCCGTCCTGGTGCCGCGGATCAGCGAGGAGACGGGACACGCCATCGCCTCACAGCTCGAGAAACGGGACATCCGGCCGCTGATCACCGGCCGCTCCATGCTGGTCGTGCCCCTGAAGGCGCGCGACGTGGTGCTCGGCTTCATGGTCCTGCTGCGCCACCCCGAGCGGCCCGTCTTCAACGACATGGACCGCGTCACCGGCGCCGAACTCGCCGCCCGCGCGGGCCTGGTGCTCGACAACGCGCGCATGTACACCTACCAGGAGAGCGTCGCCGAGACCCTCCAGGACAGCATGCTGCCGCACATCCCGCCGCGCACCGCGGGCTGCGACATCGCCACCCGCTACCTGCCCGGCACCCTGCTCGGACGGGTGGGCGGCGACTGGTTCGACGCGGTCAGGCTGCCCGGCGCCCGCACCGCGCTGGTCGTCGGCGACGTCATGGGCCACGGCCTCAACTCGGCGGCCATGATGGGCCAGTTACGGACGGCCGTGCAGACCATGGCGGCCCTCGACCTGGAACCCGCGCGACTGCTGCGCACTCTCGACGACCTCGCCCGGCGCCTCGGCGAGACCTACCTCGCCACCTGCCTGTACGCCGTCTACGACCCGATCGCGGGCGAACTGCACCTCGCCAACGCCGGCCACGTCCCGCCCGTCCTGGTCCGCGCCGAGGACGGCCGCAGCGAACTGCTCGACCTGCCCACCGGCGCCCCCATCGGCGTCGGCGGCGTGCCCTTCGAGGCGGTACGCGTGCGGGTGGCGCCCGGCGACCGGCTGATCATGTGCACCGACGGCCTGGTCGAGGTGCGCGGCGAGGACATCGGTGTCGGGCTCGCGACCCTGTGCGAGTCCGCCGCCCACCCGGCCGCCTCCATGGACGACGCCTGCGACACCGTCATCCGCGCCCTGAGCACCCGCGGCGGACGCAAGGACGACGTGGCCCTGCTGATGGCCCGGCTGGGCGGCATCGCGCCGGACGACGTCGCCGAATGGCGGCTCGCCCGCGACCCGGCCGAGGCCGGCCGCGCCCGTGCCGTGGTCCGCGAGCAGCTCCACACCTGGGGGCTGGCGCCACTCGCCGACACCGCCGAGCTGTTGGTCGGTGAACTCGTCACCAACGCCCTCCGGCACGCGCACGGCCGTCCCGTCGAGCTGCGGCTCGTGCGGGGCGACACCCTGCTGTGCGAGGTGGACGACGACGACCACGACCTGCCCGCGCTGATCGGCGCCGGGCCCCTCGACGAGTCCGGGCGCGGGCTGCGCGTGGTCAGCACGCTCGCCCGCGCCTGGGGCGCCGGCCGTACGAAGGCCGGGAAGAGCGTCTGGTGCGAACTGGCCCTGCCCCGGCGCTGACGGCACGACGCCGACGGCGCCACCGGGGCGCGGGACACTGACGGCACCACCGGGGCGCGACGGCGCGCAGGGGCGCACGCGTGCCGGACGCGGCGTGAAGGAACGCGCCGGGCGCTTGTAGCCGCCGCCGGGGCGCGGTGGACCGTACGCGTCGGTCGCCGGCGGCGGGCCCGCATCGCACCCTGGGTAGTGGACATGAGCGTGACGAGTCGGTACCGGGAGGCGTGGTAGGGCTTGTGGCGGGAGGCGCCCGACGAGCGGGGGGCCGTCTTCTGGGACGCGGAGCCCGCCCTGACGACCGGCCCGCACCTGGCCCTCTTCGAGCCGCATCTCACCGACCCCGGCCTGCCGATGCTGGACCTCGGCTGCGGCAACGGCACCCGGACCCGGTTCCTCGCCGACCGCTTCCCGCACGTCGTGGGCGCCGACCTGTCCGCGGCGGCCGTCGAGCACGCCCGTCGCGCGGACCCCGCCGGGCAGGCCGCCCACCGCGTGCTCGACCTCGCGGCGAAGAACGAGACGGAGACGCTGCACGCGGAACTCGGCGACGCCAACGTCTACCTGCGCGGCGTGCTGCACCAGGCCGAGCCCGACGACCGGCAGCGGATGGTGGACTCGGTCACCGCGCTCCTCGGCGAGCGCGGCCGGGCCTTCCTCGTCGAGCTCTCCGAGGCAGCCAAGCCCCTCCTGCTGGGCCTGGCGCGGGGCCCCGCCGGCCCGCCGCCCAAGCTCGCGTCCGTCTTCCGGCACGGCACAGCCCCCGGCGAGGTGGCCGACGACGCGGTGCCCCGGTACCTGCGCGGCGCCGGCCTCACCGTCCTGGGATGCGGGGAACTCGCTCTGAATACGACCGAGTTCGGCCCCGACGGCACCCGGATCGAACTGCCGTCGAAATGGCTGGTGGCCGGCCGGGCCGGCTGACGGACGCCCCCCGTAGCGGGACGTCCCCGCGCCGCGTAACGTGGCGGACCATGAAGATCCTCATCAGCGCCGACATGGAGGGCGCCACCGGCGTCACCTGGCCGGCCGACGTGCTGCCGGGGACGCCGCAGTGGGAGCGGTGCCGGTCGATGTTCACCTCGGACGTCAACGCCGCCGCGCTGGGCTTCTTCGACGGGGGCGCCGACGAGGTCCTCGTCAACGAGGCCCACTGGAGCATGCGCAACCTGCTCCTGGAACACCTGGACGAGCGGGTGCGGATGCTCACCGGGCGGCACAAGGACCTGTCCATGGTGGAGGGCGTGCAGCACGGCGACGTCGACGGCATCGCGTTCGTCGGCTACCACGCGGGCGCCGGCAAGGAGGGCGTCCTCGCCCACACCTACCTCGCCAACTCCGTCACCGGCGTGTGGCTGAACGGCGTGCCCGCGAGCGAAGGACTGCTGAACGCGCGCGTCGTCGCCGAATTCGGGGTACCCGTCGTCCTCGTGACCGGTGACGACGTGGCGTGCGAGGACGCGCTCGGGTACGCGCCCGAGGCGCTGAAGGTCGCCGTGAAGGACCACGTCTCGCGGTACGCGGCCGTGTGCCGCACGCCCGCCAGGACCGCCGCCGACATCCGCGCGGCGGCCAAGGCGGCGGCCGCGCTGGCGGTCCGCCAGGAACCGGTCGACGCGGGCCCGTTCACCGTCGCGCTCGAGTTCGACGCCGAGCACCTCGCCATGGCCGCCACCGTGGTGCCGGGCGTCGAGCGGACCGGGGAGCGCAAGGTGGCGTACACCAGCGCGACCATGTACGAGGGCATCCGCACCTTCAAGGCGGTCACCACCGTAGTCTCGGCCGCCGTGGAGGAGCAGTATGGCTGACGCGCAGGCGCTCGACGAGGTCGTCCGGTTCACGTCCGACCTCATACGCATCGACACCACCAACCGCGGCGGCGGGGACTGCCGGGAACGGCCGGCCGCCGAGTACGTCGCCGAGCGGCTGGCGGAGGCCGGGCTCGAGCCCACCATGCTGGAGCGCACCGCGGGGCGCACCAACGTCGTCGCCCGCATCGAGGGCACCGACCCGTCCGCCGACGCGCTGCTCGTGCACGGGCACCTGGACGTCGTGCCCGCCGAGGCCCGCGACTGGAGCGTGCACCCCTTCTCCGGGGAGGTCCGCGACGGGGTCGTCTGGGGGCGCGGCGCGGTCGACATGAAGAACATGGACGCGATGATCCTCGCCGTCGTGCGGGCCTGGGCGCGCCTCGGCGTACGGCCCCGCCGCGACATGGTGATCGCGTTCACCGCCGACGAGGAGGACAGCGCCGCGGACGGCTCCGGGTTCCTGGCCGGCCGGCACCCGCACCTGTTCGAGGGCTGCACCGAGGGCATCAGCGAGTCCGGGGCGTTCACCTTCCACGACGGCAGCGGCCGGCAGCTCTACCCGGTCGCCGCCGGGGAGCGCGGCACCGGCTGGATGAAGCTCACCGCCCGCGGTCGGGCCGGGCACGGCTCCAAGGTCAACCGGGAGAACGCCATCACCCGGCTCGCCGAGGCGATCACCCGGATCGGCGAGCACGAGTGGCCGGTGCGGCTGACCCCGACCGTCAGCGCCGCGCTCACCGAACTCGCCGCGCTGTACGGCATCGACACCGACCTGCACGACGTGGACGAGCTGCTCGGCAAGCTCGGCCCGGCCGCCGAGCTGGTCGAGGCGACCGTCCGCAACAGTGCCAACCCGACCATGCTGGAAGCCGGTTACAAGGTCAACGTGATCCCCGGGGAGGCGGTGGCCTACGTCGACGGCCGGTTCCTGCCCGGCTGCGAGGACGAGTTCCGCGCCACCCTCGACGAGCTCACCGGACCGGACGTGGACTGGGAGTTCCACCACCGCGAGGTGGCCCTGCAGGCACCGCTCGACTCGCCGACGTACGCCAGGATGCGCGCCGCGATCCAGGAGTTCGCGCCGGACGGACACGTCGTGCCGTACTGCATGTCCGGCGGCACGGACGCCAAGCAGTTCTCGCGCCTGGGCATCACCGGCTACGGCTTCGCGCCGCTGAAGCTCCCCGAGGGCTTCGACTACCAGGCGCTCTTCCACGGCGTCGACGAGCGCGTCCCGGTCGAGGCGCTCCACTTCGGCGTCCGCGTCCTCGACCGCTTCCTGCGGACGGCCTAGCAGAGATGGGGGAGACGGTGCAGACCCTGCCGTACGGTTCGTGGCCTTCGCCGATCAGCGCGGCGCTCGCCGCCGCGCACGACGGACACCCCGAGTACGTGGGATTCGTCGGCGGCGAGACCTGGTGGACGGAGCCCCGGCCCGCCGAGGGTGGCCGGCGCACGCTGGTGCGCCGGCGCGCCGACGGCGGGCAGGAGACGGTGCTGCCCGCCCCGTGGAACGTGCGCAGCCGGGTCATCGAGTACGGCGGGCAGCCCTGGGCCGGCACCGTGGTGGACGGCGAACCGCTCGTGGTGTTCGTGAACTTCGCCGACCAGCGGCTGTACCGGTACGGGCCGGGCGGCGGCGAACCGCGACCGCTCACCCCCGTCTCCCCGGTGGGCGGCGGACTGCGCTGGGCCGAACCGCAGGTGCTGCCCGGGCGCGGCGAAGTGTGGTGCGTGCTGGAGGAGTTCACCGGCGACGGGCCCACCGACGTGCGCCGCGTCCTGGCCGCCGTACCGCTGGACGGCTCGGCTGCCCAGGACCGGGACGCCGTACGCGAACTCAGCGACGGCCGGCACCGGTTCGTCACCGGGCCGCGCCTCTCACCGGACGGGCGGGAGGCGGCCTGGCTCGCCTGGGACCATCCGCGCATGCCGTGGGACGGCACGGAGGTGGTCCGCGCCGCGGTCGCCGAGGACGGCGCCTTCCACCGGGCGCGGACGGTGGCCGGCGGGCCCGAGGAGTCGGTCGCTCAGGTCGACTGGTCGGCCGACGGCCGGCTGCTGTACGCGAGCGACCGCACCGGCTGGTGGAACCTGTACCGGGACGGCGAGCCGGTGTGCCCGCGCGAGGAGGAGTTCGGCGGCCCGCTGTGGAAGCTCGGCCACCGCTGGTTCGCCCCGCTGGACAACGGCCTGATCGCCGTCGTGCACGGCCGTGGCGCCGCCGCGCTCGGCGTGCTCGACCCGGAGACCGGCGAGGTCGTCGACGCGGCCGGCCCCTGGACGGAGTTCTCGCCCACCCTCGCGGCGCACGGCGACCGGGTCGTGGCCGTCGGCGCCGGCCCGCGCAGCGCCCACGAGGTCGTCGAACTGGACACGAGCACCGGCCGGGCCCACGTCATCGGCGCCGAGCACGACGACGCCGTCGAGCCCGCGTACTACCCCGAGCCGCAGATCCGCACCTTCACCGGCCCCGACGGACGCGACGTCCACGCCCACGTCTACCCGCCCCACCACCCCGAGTGCGTCGCCCCCGACGACGAGCTGCCGCCGTACGTCGTCTGGGCGCACGGCGGCCCCACCGGCCGGTCGCCCCTGGTGCTGGACCTGGAGATCGCCTACTTCACCTCCCGGGGCATCGGCGTGGCGGAGGTCAACTACGGCGGCTCGACCGGGTACGGGCGGGAGTACCGCGACCGGCTGCGCGAGCAGTGGGGCGTGGTGGACGTCGAGGACTGCGCGGCCGTCGCGCTCGCCCTCGCCGAGGAGGGCACCGCCGACCGCGGCCGGCTCGCCGTCCGCGGCGGCAGCGCGGGCGGCTGGACCGCGGCCGCGTCGCTCGCCTCGACCGACGTCTACGCCTGCGGCACGATCATCTACCCGATCCTGGACCTGGCCGGCTGGGCCTCGGGGGAGACCCACGACTTCGAGTCGCAGTACCTGGAGGGCCTGGTCGGTCCGCTCGCCGAGGTGCCCGACCGGTACGCGGAACGCTCGCCCACCGAGCACGCCGACCGCGTCACCGCGCCCTTCCTGCTGCTCCAGGGGCTGGACGACGTGATCTGCCCGCCCGTCCAGTGCGAACGGTTCCTCGCCCGCATGAAGGGCAGAGGGGTGCCGCACGCCTACATCGCCTTCGAGGGGGAGGGGCACGGATTCCGCCGCGCGGAGACCACCATCAGTGCCCTGCAGGCCGAACTCTCGCTGTACGCGCAGGTCTTCGGCCTGAACCCGCGGGGCATCCCGACCCTGGAGCTGTCGAAGTGAGAGAGCTGACCCGACCTCCCCGGCTCGCCCCCGGCGCCCGGGTCGCCGTCGTCGCGCCGAGCGGGCCGGTGCCGGAGGAGCGGCTGCAGGCCGGGCTGGACCTGCTGCGGGGCTGGGACCTCGACCCGGTGGTGGGCCCGCACGTCCTGGACCGGCACGGGCGGCTGGGCTACCTGGCGGGCACCGACGCGGACCGGGCGGCCGACCTGCAGACCGCCTGGTGCGACCCGGCGGTGGACGCGGTGCTGTGCGCTCGGGGCGGGTACGGCGCCCAGCGGATGGCCGACCTGCTCGACTGGACGGCGATGCGGGCGGCCGGGCCGAAGGTGTTCGTCGGCTTCAGCGACATCACGGTGCTGCACCAGGCGTTCGCCACCCGCCTCGGCCTGGTCACCCTGCACGGCCCGGCGGCCGCGGGCGTCGACTTCCTCAAGAACGCGCGTGCCCAGGACCACCTCAGGGCCACCCTGTTCGACCCGGAGTCGGTCCGCTCCATCGCCTCCGGGGGCACCGCCCTGGTCCCGGGCCGGGCCCGGGGCGTGACCCTCGGCGGATGCCTGAGCATGCTCGCCGCCGACCTCGGCACCCCGCACGCCCGCGACGGGGCCCGGGGCGGCCTGCTGCTGATCGAGGACGTCGGCGAGCAGCCGTACCGCGTCGACCGCATGCTCACCCAGCTCCTGCGCTCCGGCTGGCTCGACGGCGTCACCGGCGTCGCGCTCGGCTCCTGGGACGGCTGCGGCCCCTACGACGCACTGCGCGCCGTCCTCGCCGACCGGCTCGGCGGCCTCGGCGTCCCCGTCGCGGAGGAGTTCGGGTTCGGGCACTGCGCGGGCGCCCTGACCGTCCCGTTCGGCGTGCGCGCCGAACTCGACGCCGACGCCGGCACGCTCACCCTGGACGAACCCGCGCTGCGCTGAGCCGCCCCCGCCCCGGTACGACGGCCACCGGGGCGGCGGCGTCGTAGGCTGGCGGAATGCCGCATCCCGCGACCCGCTACCTCGCCGAGGGCCCCCGTGTGGGGCTGCGCCACTTCACCTACGAGGACGGTGCCGAGTTCACCGCCCGCGCCCGGGAGAGCAAGGACCTGCACCACCCGTGGCTGTTCCCGCCGGACACCCCGCAGGTCTACGCCGCCTACGCGGGCCGGCTGATCGAGGACCCGACCAAGGCCGGGTTCCTGGTCTGCGAGAAGGAGAGCGAGCACGGCGACGGCGCCATCGCCGGCTTCATCAACATCAACAACATCGTCGAGGGCGGCTTCCAGTGCGGCGCGCTCGGCTACGGCGCCTTCGCGCACGCGGCCGGACGCGGGCTGATGCGGGAGGGCCTGGAACTGGTGGTGCGCCACGCCTTCGGGCCGATGCGGCTGCACCGGCTGGAGATCAACGTGCAGCCCGGCAACGCCGCCTCGATCGCCCTGGCCCGGTCCTGCGGTTTCCGCCTGGAGGGCTTCTCGCCGAACATGCTCTACGTCGACGGGGCCTGGCGGGACCACGAGCGCTGGGCGCTCACCGTCGAGATGCGGGCTTCACGTTGATCTTCATGGTGTCGAGGTCGGTGACGGTCGACTTCATCCGGGTGAAGCCGTAGCCCAGCGCGCGCAGCGTCGCCTCGGCGCGGTCCTCCGCGATCGCGCCCGCCATCTCCTCGCCGTCCGCGGCGTCCGACACCACCACGAACCGCATCGAGAAGTGCTTCAGCGGCGACGGCTGGTAGGTCAGCGAGCCCTCCTCGGTGAACCGCATGCTGCCCAGCCCGTGGTCCGCCGCCTCGTCGAGCAACCGCCGCCGGGCCGCGTCGCTCAGCCCGTCCCACGTCCCCCGGACGATCACCCGGTACGTGTGCTGCTCACTCATCGTCGCTCTGCTCCCCGTGTCGCTCCCCGTCGGCCGAGGGCCGACTCTACGGGGACGAGACGACGGCGCACACCGAATTTCCGGCCCGCACGCCCCCCAGCGGGTCAGGCGCCGCGGTCCACGTACTCGTAGACCGTGCCGTCCGGGTGCATCGCGATCAGGTTGCGGCCCGCCGGGGTCGCGACCGGGCCCGCGACGATGTGCGCGCCGAGGTCGGTGAGCACCCGGTGCGCCTCCTCGATGTCCTTGACGGCGATGGTCGCGGCGACCTTGCGCAGTACCTCCAGTTCGGCCGCGGGCCCGCTCATCAGCAGGAAGCAGCCGACCGCGGCCACCTGGACCCCACCGCGTTCGAAGCGGAGGGCACGGCCGCCCGCGAGCCGTTCGTAGAAGGGGACCGCGGTCTCCAGGTCGTCGACGCAGACGCGCAGCGTGGCTCCCAGAATGTCCATGCCGCAGAGCCTAGTTGGGGCGGCCGGAGAAGGTGATCCATTCCCGCGATCGCCGCACCGCCGACCGCCCCTGCGGCTTGTCTCATGACTGGCTTGACGCACGATAACGGTCCACCGACTCCACCGACTCCGTCGGCGGACCGTCACGAAACCTCGAGTTCAGGGGCCGAGCAGTTGACGCGGCGTCACGGCTCCGCCCTGACGCCGGCCCGCGCGTCAGCCGGCACCGCGCCGATCGACGCCACGTCGGTCGACGGGAGGGATTCTGCCGCAGGCACGTTGTTGCGGGGCTCGAAAGTGGCCTTGACCTCATGGCGCTCATGCCACAGGTGCCACACCGCGAGGCTGAAGATGATCGACCCCACGACGTTGGCGATGAAGTGCCACCAGATCCGGTACGTCCACAGCCCCGGTCCCGGATCCAGCAGCCCGAACCAGGTGGACAGACCGATGGCCTGCTTGGCGCCCAGGGCGACCGACAGGGTGAGGGACAGGTGTTCCACGCCGTGTATCCCCTGCATCCACACGCCCATCTTGCCCCACTTGTGGGCCTTGGTGCGCAGGGCCCGACGGGTGATGACCATGACCCCGGCCAGGCCGGCCAGGAAGACGAGGTTGCCCGTCAGGTGAAGGATCTCCATGCCGAGCGAGGGCTTGGAGGCGTCCACCTGACCCATGCCGCGCGCCAGGCCGTCACCCCACGGTGTCATCCAGGGCGGTGACTGCGAGTTGGCGACCCAGTACCCGACCTGGGCGATGTGCTCCTGCAGGTGCCCGAGTTGACCGAGGACGCCCAGGATGATCACGCCCGCGGAGGCCCGGTATAGCCAGGGATGCACCGATCTACGGTTGGCGACGGCCAACACCGCGACGGCCAGCCACATGGCCACGGTCCATAAGATCAGTACCACAGCTCCCGCGGTGTCCCAGAACGATACGTGACCCTCCATATGCATGGTCCGTTCTCCTTCGCATCCGACGACATGACGGAATGAGCAGCGACAGCCAGAGGGGGGAGCCATCGCGAGGATCCGCCTCGGGCCGCGGTGTCCCACCACTTGAGCGGACAACGCCGCGCGTGCGCGTCTTCCAGATTGCTGTTTTCGCTCGGGGACGCCGGTGGAGGGAATAACCGCGACGGTCAGGGAGTGCCGACTGCGGGCCTGAGGGGAGTGGGCAATCCGGAAGTAGCTCCGACAGGGTCCGTGGCCCACACTCGGCACTTGTCATTCCCGACGCCAGGCCACAGGAGGACTTTCGCGTGAGTGAGACCGCCGCGGTACAGGCGCCCGCCAACTCGGGCAGAACATCCTTGTTCGTCTCCGGCAGCTTTCCGCGGATGCGGGGACTGATCGTGTTGCTCAGCCTGGTGGGCGGCCTCCTGGCCGCCTACGCCTGGTCCGCCGAGTTCGTCGACCAGGAGATCGGAGTCAGGACCGCCGACGCGCTGCTGGGGCGGAACCCGGAGACCACACCGATCGGCGGAATCGCCGCCGGAGTGGTCTTCGCCTTCGTGACCGGCCTGGCGGGTTCCTTCACGGCGTGCAACATCGCGGTCTTCGGAGCCGTGGGACCGCTCGTCGGGCAGAAGGGGATGCGGCGGAAGGGGTTCCTGCACACCCTTGAGCCGCTGGGCTGGATGGCCGTCGGCATGATTCCGGTGTCCGCCGTGTACGGCGTGATCGTGGGACTGGCGGGCACCCACATGCCGCAGTTCTCGGCTACCAGGGGTCTCAGCGGAGGAATTTCCCCCCGGATCGCCCAGGCGATGATCACGTTCGGCACCATCGGCCTCGTCATGATCGTCCTTGGCCTGGCGGCCTTGGGTCTGATCAGGGACCCGCTGGCCGCCGTCTCCCGGCGGTTCCCGAACGCGCCGCTGGTGCTGATGGGTGTCCTGGTCGGCGCTTTCCTGATCGGGCGGCCGTATCCGCTGTTCCGTGATCTCTTCCGGCACGCGGCGACCAAGCACGATCCGCTGTACGGCGCGGCCGCGTTCACCCTGCAGTCCCTCGGCAACGTGCTGATCATGGCACTGCTGTTCGTCCTGCTGTCGTACGGGCTGGGCGGGCGGCTGCAACCCTGGCTCGCCGCAAAGCCGGGCAGGGCGGCGACCCTCACCGCCTCGGCGTTGATGGTGACGGGCTTCTTCACGCTCATCTACTGGACCCTGCGCATTCTCGGCAGGCTCGACTACATCTGGTTCCCGACCGCGCCCTGGAACAGTTGACGGGGGCGCGGCCCCAGCGCGAGTCTCCGGAGCTCGGCCAGCAGCCTGTCGCCCAGGACGGCGCCGACGACCACTCGCTCCAGTCTGGTCACGTCGCTGCCGGGCCGGCGGAGAAACCTCAGATCCGCGGAGGCGGCCAGGTCCGCCGCCTCCGCGTAGTCGTCCAGCCGGTCGGCGTATTCGCCGTGACCCAGTGCGCGCAGCGTGTCCAGGATGCCGACGGCGGCGGCGAACTCCGCGCTGCGCGGGGACACCTGCCAGCCCTGGCGCTCGGCCACCGCCAGGAGTTCGTCCGCGGTCCGGGAAGCGGGCGGCTCCCCGCAGCCGTGGGGCGTCGGATCCTGGATCGAGCGGGGGAGCCGCGCGGACGCGGAGCCGTCGCCGTCGAGTGCGGCGAGTATGTCGCGGATCGTGGCGAGGGGCAGTCCGCCGATGTGCAGCAGAGCACGGATCAGAAGCAGACGGTGGACATGGGTGTCGTCGTAGTGCGCCCGGGTACGGCTGGTGAGCTGTCCGGACTTCAGCAGGCCATCGCGCAGGTAGTACTTGATCGTCGGTATGGGGACGCCGGTCACCCGTGTGAGCTCCGCGATCAGCATTGCGTTCTCCATCGGGTCGTTGACGGCACTGGCCCGGTGTTCGTGCCGACGTCAGGCTCGACGGCCCGACCGGGTCGCCATGACGGCATCGAGTGTCTCTCCTGGACGTGGGCGCGATCATCTTCCAGCGTGCGCTGTGCGCGTACGCCTCCGCCGACGGGAACGCGGGCCGTGTGCAGGCGGCCTGGCGGGGCGTCGGAAACGCGGTTCCGTCATGCCTGGGGGTGCTTGTCGGGGGTGGCCGCGGTCGGTTCCGGGGGCGGGGCGAGGAGGGTGCCCACGCGGCGCGCGGCGGTGAACGCCGACCAGGCGACCAGCGCCACGAGGTCACGGTCGTCCCCTCCGTGCTGCCGCACCGCGGCGACGGCGGAGTCGTCCACCCGGTACGAGGCGCACGCGGTGAGCAGGGCGAGCCGGCCGGCGGCGCGGTCACCTGGTGGCAGTGCCGTCACCGCGGTGTCGAGCCAGCCGAGACCGATCCCCTTGTGGCTGCCGTCCCAGTCGGCCAGCTCCGCCGCGACGAGCGAGCGGACCGAGGCCGGGACCACGCGATCGGCCGCGTCCGAGACAGTCGCCGCGGCGCGGGCGAACGCGCCGGCGACCGTGGGGGTGCCGCGGGCCCACTCCAGGTCGGCCGGGAGCGCGGCGGCGGGCAGCAGGTCGAGCGAGCGGCCCGGTTCCCGGTGGGCCCGGGCGCTCTCGCGCAGCGCCAGGGCGAACAGCCGGGAGGCGGTGCGCCGGGCCACGGAAGGCATCCGGGCCGGGAGCGGCGACGGGCCGAGGAACACGTTGACCATGCGGTTGAGGTAGTGGAAGGCCACGGCCACACCGAGGGCCTCGGGCAGTTCCCGCGGGGCGGGCGGCTCGGGCCGCCCCTCCGGTGCGCCCTCCGCCCAGGCGGCGAGCCCGCGCAGCTCGCCTCCCGGGTCGGCGACTCCGGCCTCCGGCACCGGGCCGTTCGAAGGCGCCCCGGGCACCAGGCCGTTCAGCGTGGTCTCGTGCACATGGACGCAGTACGGGCAGGCGTTGGCCTGTGAGACCGCGGTCGCGACGGCCTCCTTGCGGACGCGCGCCAGCTCGCCGGTCGCGATGAGCGTCTCGCGGAGCACCGTCCACGCGGCGGCCAGCAGCGGTGGTTCGGGGGCGTGCAGCGCGATGGGAGGTGCGAGCATGCCGAAATCTCGCTCGACCTCCTCGTAGACGGCCGCGGTCAGACCGGTGGCTTCGGCCGGCGGTACGTGCCGGACGTGCCGGACGTACGCGAGCGACCGCCGCGCGGCCGGACGGACGAGCGAGTACGGCATCGCTTCTCCCCTCTTCCCTTGCCTTCGGGTCACCGTCGTCGTGGGCGCCAGGGCCTTCTTGCGGAGCGGGCCGGCGTCGCGGGTGCCGGCCTGATCCGAACGAAACGGCCTAGTCGCGTGTGAGGTACGGGATCTGTGTCCGGACGCCGCGCCGGCCGGCGGTGCCGCCGTCGGGGGCGGGCGCGCCGTAGGTGACGGCGACGCCCCGGTCGCGGGCCGCTCGGACGATCCCGGGGATGGCGCGTTCGGCCAGCGCGGAGATGGTGAGCGCCGGATTGACCGTCAGCGCGCCGGGCACCGCCGAGCCGTCCGTCACGAAGATGCCGGGGTGGCCGCGCAGCTCGTGCCGGTCGTCGAGGGCGGAGGTGTGGGGGTCGTCGCCGATGCGGCACGAGGCGAGCGGGTGGACCGTGTAGGCACCCACCACGTCGTTGGTCCAGGGCATCACCCGGGACAGTCCGTCGCGCTCCAGGATGTCCTTGACGACGGCGTCCGACTCGTCCCAGGCGCGCAGGGTGTTGGCGGTCGGCCGGTACTGGATCGGGCCGCGGCCGAGCATCTGCTGCGAGATGCGGACGGCGTTGCCGGCGGGCGGCGGCGGACCGAAGACGCCCTCGTTGTCGTCCTCCACCATCGTGAAGATCGTCAGCCAGGAGCGCCACTTGCGGACCAGCTCGGTCTTCTCCACGCCGAACCAGGACGGCCCCTTGGCGTCGGGCACCTGGGCGAGGATGGTGCCGAAGCCGGGCGGGAAGTAGAGCTGCTCCAGGGAGAACCGGGAGTACTCGGGCAGCCGGCCGTCGAGGTTGTCCCAGCTCGCCACGACCGGGCCCTTGCCGATCTGGTTGGCGAGGTAGGCGGTGCCGTCGCCGCGGTCCAGGCCGAGGAGATCGCGGGCGCGGTCGTCGTCGATGACGGCGGTGTTGAGGCGCTCGCCGTTGCCGGAGAAGTAGCGGCCGACGGCGTGCGGCATGGCACCGAGATCGGCGGCGGAGCGCTGCAGGATGACGGGGGTGGCGCCGGCGCCCGCGGCCAGGACCACGATCTTGGCGTCGATGACGCCGCTGCCGGCGTGCACCCGGTAGTCGGTGTCGTCGATGACGTTGTAGTGCACGCGGTAGCCGCCGTCGTCGGTGCGGGTGAGTTTCTGCACCTCGTGCAGTGGCCGGATCTCGGCGCCATGGGCCAGCGCGGCGGGCAGGTAGTTCAGCAGCAGCGATCGCTTCGCGTCGAACCGGCAACCGGCCATCATCCAGTTGCAGTTGGTGCACCGGGTGGTGTCGACGGCGGTGGGCACGGGATTCGCGGTGCGCCCGGCGTGGTCGCAGGCGGCGGCGAACAGGCCGCCCGCGTAGGTGACGTCCTTCCAGCTCTGGGTGCTGATCGGGAGCGCCTCGGTCACCACGTCGTACCAGGGGTCGAGGGTGTCGCGGTCGACCGAGGCCGGCCACATACGGCGGCCGATGCTGCCGGTGCGCTCGAAGACGAACCGCGGCGCGCGGGGCATCGCGGCGAAGTAGACGACGCTGCCGCCGCCGACGCAGTTGCCGCCGAGCAGGCTCATGCCGTCGCCGACGACGAAGTCGAAGATGCGGGTGTAGGAGGAGCCCAGGAGGAAGTCGTGTTCGAAATCTTTGGATTCGAGCCAGGGCCCCCGCTCGAGCACGGTGACCTTCGCTCCGCCCGCCGCGAGGTGGTAGGCGGCGATGGCGCCGCCGAAGCCGCTGCCGACGATGAGTACGTCGGTCCGTTCCGTGCTGCTCATGCCAGGCTCCCGGAGGGCGCGGTGTCGGGGTGGAGACGGGCCAGCGGGCGACCGTAGGAGAAGTCGGGGAAGCGCCACAGCCCGTCGGCGTCCGGGGCGGCGAAGCCCATGGCGGCCAGTCCCGGGTGCCCGGCGGCCATCGCCTCGGCGGTGTGCAGATGGGCGCCGGTGTCGAAGGCCATGTTGCTGAACAGGGCGAGGGCGACCCAGAGGTCGCGCTCCGGGTGGCCGGGAGCCGTCAGCACGGCCACCAGGCTGGTGCGGTCGGCGAAGGGCAGGGCCACGAAGGGGGGCACCTCGGGGTCGAGGGAGAGCTCGTGCTGGGCGGCGTGGGCCAGGGCGTGTGCGTTCAGGGCGCGGACGAACTCGTCCAGGGAATCCGTCAGCCCGGTCGCGGGGTTGTGGAGCAGTTCGAGCGCGCCGGCCGCCACGGCGCCGGGTCCGGATGCGGCGCCGGCGACCGCACGATCGTCCGGATTTCGCTTCTCGCCCGGGACTATGGTGTCGGCGAAGGCTTCCAGTGTACTGATTTTGTCCTGTTTCGCTGCTGGTTGATCCAGTCTCATCGCTGCACCTTTTCGGCCTGCGGGACGTAAAAGCATTGTCGAGTTGCTTGAATCCGTCTGCATGGAATGTTCCGCTGTGGTCGATCGTCCACCCCTGGCGCGGTTGCGGCATCTCCGTCATTGCTGTTGGTGACTGCCGAACAGAGTGGCGGTATATTCCCCGCACATGTGTCGGTCAAACATTGGAGCGTCCTTGTTTGAACCGTAAGCGGACGCTAATAATAATATTCGGCAGAGCCGCTTCCGTTTGGCGGAGATCGTCGCTGTGAGCACCAACAGCCCAAGTTCTGTCCATCGGCTATTCATCTCGGATTCGGAGGAAGAATGGGTAGTTCAGGGCATGTGGTCACGGGGATCGAGAAGGCGGTGGAGCGATCGATCAAGGACATGAAGAAAAGGCTTTCTGAGCCGCTGAGCATCGATGACCTGGCGCGTTTTGCCATGTATAGCAAGTTCCATTTTTCTCGGGAGTTTCAGCGGATCACGGGAATCTCACCCAGGCGCTTTCTCTCTGCCCTGCGGATACAGGAGGCCAAGCGGCTTCTCCTCGCCACCGAAATGACCGTGACGGAGATCAGCTCCGCCGTCGGTTACAGCAGTGTCGGTACATTCAGTTCACGTTTTGCGAGCAGCGTCGGCCTGCCGCCGTCGGCGTACCGAAAAGTCGGCGGATTCGTCCACAGGGTGGCATCCGCGAAAGGTGTTGCGGTCGGAGGTTCGGTGTACGGCTCGGTGACCGCTCCGGTGGGTGCCGATTTAGGGCTCATATATCTGGGCCTGTTCCCCACCAGGGTCCCCGAGGGAAAGCCCGTCAGTTGTACCGTGCTGAACCGCACGGGTCCCTTTGAGTTGCAGGGCGTGCCCATGGGGTCGTGGTATTTGCTCGGGCACTCGGTGCCGGCCGCGGCGCGTGAGGCGCTGACCGACGGCCAGGCCGTCCACGTCGGTTACGTCGGCCCCCTGGAGATCCCGCCCCGGGTGACCCGTGACGTCGATTTCCGGCTGCGGGAGGCGAGTGTTCTCGACCCGCCGGTGCTGATGGCGCTCCAGCGGGTGCGCGCGGGCGGTTACACGGCCGATCTGATGAAGGCGGCGGGGTGACCGGCCGGGGGGGGGGGGGGGGGGGGGGGGGCCGCCCCCCCCCCCCCCCCCCCCCCAACCACCCCCCCCCCCCCCCCCCCCCCCCCACCCCCCCCCCCCCCCTCCCCCCCCCCCCCCCCCCCCCCCCCCCCCCCCCCCCCCC
>NZ_JBVIIE010000048.1:0-71750 GCF_055569945.1 Streptomyces sp. NPDC031340 | reverse complement strand
TTCCCTTTCCGGCGCTTCCGACTTTACCAGATCCTTTCGGCGTCTGATTCCCAGTCAGCGGGAGTTGTCTTCCCGGCCGTTGGGCCGTTCCGACGAGTGAGACTTTAGCGGATTCCTCGCTCCCGAGCTAATCGGGGGCTGCGGCCTTTCGGACGCGGATTCCTCATTTCGCGAATACGCACGCCGAAGACACGGCGACAGATCGAATCATCGACAGATCGCCGGGCTTGGTTGGTACTGCGGAATGGCTGTCCGGGGACCGACCGGAGTCGACGCTCACGTCGGACAACTCGGAGAACAGTACGGACCGGCTCGCACGGTGTCAACTTCGGTTCGGACACCCCCGAAGCTGCCTGGTGGAGGGGGCGGGAGGCGTACTCTGAGGGGCATGACGACGCGTACGTGCAACCAGTTCTGGTGGGCCGCCTGACGGCGGCCGCAGTCACGTACGCACCCACGGCCGCCGCTTCGGCGGCCGTTCTCGTATCTCCCTCCAGGACTCCTGAGGGCGGGCCGCCGGAGCCGGCGGCCTCGACCAGGAGGTGGAAGAGGGATGACGCGAGTCTTCAGCGGGGTCAAGCCGACCGGGCACCTGACGCTCGGGAACTACCTGGGTGCCATGCGGCGGTGGGCCGCGGTGGACCAGCACGAGGCGGACGCGCTGTTCTGCATCGTCGATCTGCACGCGCTGACCGTCGACCACGACCCGGCGCGGGTGCGCAGGCTCAGTCGGCAGGCGGCCACGCTGTTGCTGGCGTCGGGGCTGGATCCGGAGCTGTGCACCGTGTTCGTGCAGAGCCACGTCGACGAGCACACGCGGCTGTCGTACGTGCTGGAGTGTGTGGCGACCGACGGAGAGATGCGGCGCATGGTCCAGTACAAGGAGAAAGCCCCGCGGGAGCGGGCGCGGGGCGGGAGCGTGCGGCTGTCGTTGCTGACGTATCCGGCGCTGATGGCGGCGGACATCCTGGCCTACGGGGCGGACGAGGTGCCGGTGGGTGACGACCAGACGCAGCATGTGGAGCTGACGCGGGATCTGGCGGTGCGGTTCAACCAGCGCTACGGCCACACGTTCACGGTGCCGAAGGCGACGCCGCCGGCGGTGGGCGCGCGGGTGATGAACCTCCAGGACCCGACGTCGAAGATGGGCAAGAGCGACGACGCGGGGCCGGGAATCGTCTACCTGCTGGACGAGCCGGACGTGGTGCGCAAGAAGGTCATGCGGGCCGTGACCGACAGCGGGCAGGACGTCGTCTACGACCGGGCGGAACGGCCCGGTGTCGCGAACCTGCTGGAGATCCTCGCGGCCTGCACCGGCGGGGATCCGGAGAAGCTGGGCGGTTCGTACGCGTCGTACGGCGCCTTGAAGAAGGACACCGCCGACGCCGTCGTCGAGGTGCTCGGGCCTCTGCGGGAGCGGCACCGGGCGTTGTGCGCGGATCCAGGGTACGTGGACGGGGTGCTGCGGGACGGCGCGGAGCGGGCCCGGGCGATGGCGCGGCCGATCGTGGACGCCGCCTATCGCGCCATCGGACTGCTGCCGGCCGTCTCCGACGCTGATCCGGCGCCGAACGCCGCCCGGTAGGCGCGCGGGCTGGTGGCGAGGCGCGATGCGAAGTGCTGGCGCATCGTGACCTCGCTGCCGAAGCCGACGCGGCGGGCCACCTCGGGCATGGGCAGGTCGGTTCGTTCGAGGAGTTTCTGGGCGGCGGCGAGGCGCTGGTCCAGCAGCCAGCGCAGCGGGGTGGTGCCGGTGGCCGCGGTGAAGTGGCGGGCGAAGCTGCGCGGTGACATGCCCGCGTGCGCGGCCAGTTCGGCGACCGTGAGGGGCTCGTGGAGCCGGCGCAGGGCGTGTTCGCGTACGGCGGCGAGGGCGTCGGCGTCGCGGTCCGCGCGCGGGGTGGGCTGCTCGATGAACTGGGCCTGGGTTCCGGTGCGGAAGGGGGCGGTGACCATCGAACGGGCGATGGTGGCCGCCGCCTCCGCGCCGTGCGCCCGGCGGACCAGGTGCAGGCACAGGTCGATGCCGGCGGCGGTGCCGGCGGAGGTCCAGATGCCGTCGTCCTCGATGAAGAGGGCGTCGGGGACGACGGTGACCCGGGGGTGGTGTGCGCGCAGGAGGTCGACGAGGTTCCAGTGGGTGACGGCTCGGTGGCCGTCCAGGAGGCCGGCCTGGGCGAGGGTGAAGGCGCCGCCGCAGAGGGCGGCGACGGTGGTGCCGCGGGCGTGTGCGCGACGGAGGGCGTCGAGGACGGGCGCGGGTGCGGGGGTGAGGTGGTCGTCGAGGCCGGGGACGACGATCAGGTCGGCGCGGGAGAGCCAGGCGAGGGTGCGCTCGGGCAGGAGGGTGAGGCCGCCGCGCATCGGGACGGGGGCCGGAGCGGCGGCGACGCGGCGCAGGTCGAAGGCGGGGGCGCCGCGGTCGGTGCGGTCGGTGCCCCACACCTCGGTGATGACGGCGACGTCGAAGGCGCGGATGCCGGGGAAGGCGACGAGGGCGACCCGGTGGGCACTCGGGGCAGTGGCCATGGGTGGCAGTAAACCATCGATCGCTGACTTCCGCGCCGCTGGGACGGCAGGGGGCGGCGCGGCAGCATCATGGGCATGGACATCGCAGAGAACGCGGCCCTGGTGGTCGTGGACGTACAGCAGGGCTTCGAGGACGCCGGCTTCTGGGGGCCGCGGAACAATCCCGGGGCCGACGACAACATCGCCTCGCTCATCGACGCGTGGCAGTCGACGGGGCGGCCGGTGGTGTTCGTGCGCCACGACTCCGTCGGTCCGGAGTCGCCGCTGCGGCCGGGGCAGGCGGGCAACGACTTCAAGGACTACGTGGAGCAGCGGCGCGGCAAGGGGGCCGGCGGGGCGGAGCTGCTGGTCACGAAGAGCGTGAACTCCGCCTTCTACGGGGCGCCGGATCTGGACGCCTGGCTGCGGGAGGCGGGCGTCTCGCAGCTCGTGGTGGCCGGGATCCAGACCAACATGTGCGTGGAGACGACGGCCCGGATGGGCGGGAACCTCGGGTACGACGTGGTCTTCCCGTACGACGCGACGTACACGTTCGACCTGGAGGGGCCGTTCGGCTGGCGGCGGAGTGCCGACGAGGTGGCGCAGACGTCGGCGGTGTCGCTGCACGGGGGCGGCTTCGCGCGGGTGGTGACCACGAAGGAGGTCGTGGACGCGGCGGGATGACCGCCGGGGAGCCGCCCCCGGAGGGTGTCGGTCCCCGTCAGTCCTTCTTGCCGGAGGCGAGTTCGCGGCTGCGGTCGCGGGCGGCTTCGAGGGCGGCGATGAGGGCGGCGCGCACGCCGTGGTTCTCGAGTTCGCGGATGGCGTTGATGGTGGTGCCCGCGGGGGAGGTGACGTTCTCGCGGAGCTTGACGGGGTGCTCGCCGCTGTCGCGGAGCATGACGGCGGCGCCGATCGCGGACTGGACGATCAGGTCGTGGGCCTTGTCGCGGGGCAGCCCGAGCAGGATGCCGGCGTCGGTCATGGCCTCGACGAGGTAGAAGAAGTACGCCGGTCCGGAGCCGGAGAGGGCGGTGCAGGCGTCCTGCTGGGCCTCGGGGACGCGGAGCGTCTTGCCGACGGCGCCGAAGATCTCCTCGGTGTGGGCCAGGTGGTCGGCGGTGGCGTGGCTGCCGCCGGAGATGACGGACATGGCCTCGTCGACGAGAGCGGGCGTGTTCGTCATGACGCGGACGACCGGGACGCCGGCGGCGAGGCGGTCCTCGACGAAGGCCGTGGTGATGCCGGCGGCGCCGCTGATGACCAGGCGGTCGGCGGGGACGTGCGGGGCGAGCTCGTCGAGGAGGGTCCCCATGTCCTGCGGTTTGACGGTGAGGATCAGGGTGTCGGCGCTCTTGGCCGCCTCCGGGTTGGTGACCGGGGTGACTCCGTAGCGGGCGCGGAGTTCTTCGGCCCGCTCCGGGCGGCGGGCGGTGACCAGGAGGTCGGCCGGGGCCCAGCCGCCGCGGATCATTCCGCTGAGCAGGGCTTCGCCGATCTTGCCGGTGCCGAGGACTGCGACTTTCTGCGTCATGGCTGGGGTGCCCTCCGAGGGTTGCGTCGTCCGGGGTCATCCTCGCATCGGGCATCGTCGTGCGGGGTGCGTGTCCGGTGGGCGGACGTGGGCGCGAAGGCGGGTGCGGGTGCGGGCAGTGAGGTGCGGGGCGGGCGGTCGGGTGCGGCCGGTCAGGTCGTCCGGCGGCGCAGGGTCGCCGCGCCCAGGCCGAGGACCAGCACCGCGCAGCCGGCGACGACCAGCACGTCCCGTACGAAGGTGGCGGTCATGTCGGTGTGCTTGAGGACCTCGTTCATGCCGTCGACGGCGTAGGACATGGGCAGGACGTCGGAGATGCCCTCCAGGACCGGGTGCATGTTGGAGCGGGGGGTGAACAGGCCGCAGAGGAGGAGCTGGGGGAAGATCACGGCCGGCATGAACTGGACCGCCTGGAACTCGGACGCGGCGAACGCCGAGACGAAGAGGCCGAGGGCGGTGCCCAGCAGGGCGTCGAGCAGCGCGACGAGCAGCAGCAGCCAGGGACTGCCGACGACGTCCAGGCCGAGGAACCAGACCGCGAGGCCGGTGGCCAGGGCGGACTGGATGATCGCGAGGATGCCGAAGGCGAGGGCGTAGCCGGCGATCAGGTCGCCCTTGCCCAGGGGCAGGGCGAGGAGGCGTTCGAGGGTGCCGGAGGTGCGTTCGCGCAGGGTGGCGATGGACGTCACCAGGAACATCGTTATCAGCGGGAAGATGCCGAGGAGCGAGGCGCCGATGTTGTCGAAGGTGCGCGGGCTGCCGTCGAAGACGAAGCGCAGCAGGAACAGCAGCAGGCAGGGCACCAGGATCATCAGGGCGATGGTGCGGGGGTCGTGGCGCAGCTGGCGCAGGACCCGGGTCGCGGTAGCGGTGGTGCGGTGCAGGTTCAGCGCGCCGGTGGGTACCGGCTTCGCCGCCGGGGGCGTGGTGGGCGTGGTGCTCATGCGGTGGTCTCCTTCGGGCGGGCGGCGGCGGCCGCCTTGTCGACCAGGTGCAGGAAGGCTTCCTCGACGGTGTCGGAGCCGGTACGGGTGCGCAGGGCGTCCGGGGTGTCGTCGGCGAGGATCTCGCCCTCCCGCATGAGCAGGAGGCGGTGGCAGCGTTCGGCCTCGTCCATGACGTGGGAGGAGACGAGGAGGGTGGCTCCGCGCTCGGCGGCGATGCGGTGGAAGAGGCTCCACAGGTCGCGGCGCAGGACCGGGTCCAGGCCGACGGTGGGCTCGTCGAGGACGAGGAGTTCCGGACGGCCGAGGAGGGAGACCGCGAGGGAGACGCGGCTGCGCTGGCCGCCGGAGAGGTTGCGGGCGAGCGCGTCGGCGTGGCTGGTGAGGTCGACCTCGGCGAGGACCCGGTCGACGTCCCGGCGGCGGTCGTGGGCCGGCGTGCCGGGGGCGAGGACCGCGGCGAAGTAGTCCAGGTTCTGGCGGACGGACAGGTCGTCGTAGACGGACGGGTCCTGGGTGACGTAGCCGATGCGGGTGCGCAGGGTGGGGTGGCCGGCGGGTCGGCCGAGGACCTCCAGGGTGCCGGTGACCTTGGCCTGGGTGCCGACGATCGCCCGCATGAGGGTGGTCTTGCCGCAGCCGGACGGGCCGAGCAGGCCGGTGACCTGGCCGCGCGGGACGGTGAAACCGATGCCGCGCACGACCGTGCGGGCGCCGCGGACCACGGAGAGGCCCTCGGCGCGCACGGCGGGGGCGGGGGTGGCCTGCGGGGCGGGTATGGCTTGCGCGGCGGGTGCGGCTCCGGGGTCCGGGTCCGGTTCGGGGTCGGGGGTGTCGGCGTCGCCGCGACTTATATTCATCATGTGCTGAACAATCCTCCCGTCCGTCGGGCCTGTCAAGCGGAACCCGAACGACCGTCTGGGGCAGCGGGCAGCGGGCAGCGGGCAGGCGTGAGGGCCGGCCGACGGCCGGAGGGGCACGGTACGGCCGTGCCGACCGGGCCGGCGGGTGTGGCGGGCGGGGCGGGCCGTGTCAGGCGCGGCGGCGCTTCTTGGACGGGTTGCCCGTGCGGCGGGTGCCGCGCTTGGCGTGCCGGGCGAGTGCCGCCTCGTACTCCTGGCGGTGGAGCTTCTCGCCGGGGGCCTCGGTGAGGGAGCGGAAGAAGTAGGCGAGGAGGGAGCCGACGAAGCCGATGGCGAGGAGGCCACGCAGGGACGCCTGGCGCTGCGGGTCGGGCCGGGCGCCGAAGCCGTCCCAGGTGTGCCGGAAGGCCAGCGCACTGCAGATCGCGAACATCGCGACCACCATGACGGTGACGAAGGCACCGGAGTCGGCGATCTGGAGGCCCTCGTAGGCGAAGCGCAGGACGAGGCAGGAGGCGACGGCGGCGGCGAGCGATCCGACGGCCGCGCCGGTGCGGCGGAGGCCGTAGCCGTGGTCGTGGTCCACCCAGGTGGTGCCGAAGAAGCGGAGGGGTTCCGGGCGGGGAGCCGCGGAGCCCGCGCTGCCCTGGGGGCCGGTTTCGTCGCTCACGTGACGATTATGGCCCGGGGGCGGGCGCGGGCTCCGGGTGGGTTCAGGCGCAGCGCGGGGCTACGTAGCCGTCGCTGCCCGTCTTCACATAGGTGTCCGACACGTACTCGCCGTTGTCGATGTTGTCCCAGATGTTCGACGTGCCGTAGTAGCCCGACACCGTCGTGCCCGGCCTCTGACAGAAGATCGGTACCTGGGATCCCTCCGGCAGCACCCGGACCAGGGGGTAGCTGGTGCCGGGACCGCTGCGGACGTTCAGCTGGACGCCGGGCGCGATCGGGTAGTACAGGGTTGCGGCCGAAGCGGTCGCCGGAGCCGCCGTCACCATGAGGAAGGCTCCGGCGGCGCCGGCGAGCAGGATGGATCTGCGTCTGCGGGAAGTCATGGATGTCCCCCGGGTAGTGGTGTGGTCGGTCGGGATCAGCCGCACCGCGGGCGGATGTAGCCGTCGCTGCCGGTGTTCACGTAGGTGTCGGAGACGTACTCGCCGCTGCCGATGCAGTCCCAGATGTTCGACGTGCCGTAGTAGCCCGACACCGTCGTGCCCGGCGTCTGGCAGAGGATCCCCACTCGGGTCCCTTCGGGCAAGACCTTGACGATCGGGTAGCTGGTGCCGGGACCGCTGCGGACGTTCAGCCGGACACCCGGAGCCACCGGATAGTAGGTCACGGATGCCGACGCGGTCGTCGCCATGACGGCCTTCTCCTCGCCGCCCTCGGCCTCTGCGACGCTGTCAACAGACATGCAAAACTCCCCCGTTCAACCCCATGCGTGCCATGGGGCCCCGTTGATACCCGTGAAACGCGCCATGAAACGCGCGTATGCGACTGGCACGCGAACGCTAGCAAGCCGCCTCTGTCTCGTACGAGTCATCGACTAGGCTCCGTGCGTCGCGCGCATGGACGAACAGCACGGGGGTGGTGCCATGGCGCCGCAGCGGAACACCGGAGCGGGTACGGAAGCGGAACTGCCCGAGTACGCCGGTCACTACCTTCTGGAGTCCTGCCTCGGCTCGGGCGGCATGGGCGTCGTCCACCTGGCCCGCTCCACCTCGGGCATGAAGCTCGCGGTGAAGGTCGTGCACGCCGAGTTCGCCAAGGACCCTGAGTTCAGGGGGCGTTTCCGGCAGGAGGTCAGCGCGGCCCGCAGGGTCAGCGGCGCCTTCACCGCGTCCGTCGTCGACGCCGATCCCGAGGCCGAACGGCCGTGGATGGCCACCGTGTTCATTCCGGGGGCCACCCTGTCAGAGCACGTCAAGCGGAACGGGCCCATGGCTCCCGCCCAGTTGCGCCGTCTGATGGCCGGACTGGCCGAAGCCCTGCGCGACATCCACCGGGTCGGCGTCGTCCACCGGGACCTGAAGCCGAGCAACGTGCTGCTCGCCGAGGACGGCCCGAAGGTCATCGACTTCGGCATTTCCCGGCCGAAGGACAGCGAACTGCGCACCGAGACGGGCAAGTTGATCGGCACGCCGCCCTTCATGGCGCCCGAGCAGTTCCGCCGCCCGCGGGAGGTGGGGCCCGCCGCCGATGTCTTCGCGCTGGGGTCGGTGCTGGTGCACGCGGCGACCGGCCGCGGGCCGTTCGACTCCGACAGCCCCTATGTCGTCGCCTACCAGGTCGTGCACGACGAGCCCGACCTGACCGGCGTACCGGAGAACCTCGCGCCGCTCGTCCTGCGCTGCCTGGCCAAGGAGCCGGAGGACCGGCCGACGCCCGACGAGTTGATGCGGGAACTGCGGTCGGTGTCGGCCTCGTACGACACCCAGGCGTTCATACCGGCGCAGCGGGCGTCGGACGCGCCGCGTCCGACGCCGGAACCCGAGGAGCCGCCGCCCCGGCCGGCGAGAGGGCGTCGCCGCAAGCGGACGGCGCTCCTGGCCGCCCTGGCCCTGGCCCTGGTCGCGGGCGGCGGGTTCGCCTCGGCACGGTTGCTGGACGGCGGTGGCGGAGCACCGGGCAGGACGGGCGCCGGGTCGCCGTCCCCGTTCAGTCCCTGGGCGACGAAGCCGGCGGGCACGGCGAGCGGCCTGCCCCGCTGCACGTACGGGACGCGGCTGCTGCTGTGTGCCCAACCCGGCCTGCTGTCCGCCCTCGACCCCGACGACGGGAGCGTGCGGTGGCGGCACCGCCTCGTCGGGGATGACGTTCCCGACATGTCACCGGTCCTCTCAGGAGGCCTGGTGCACGTCCTCACGCATGCCGGGAAGCGCGTGGAAGCGCTCGATCCGTCATCGGGCAAGGTGCAATGGACACGGGACGTCTCGGCCTACCGCAGCGTCCGCTACGCGGGCGGCACGCTGCTGCTGACCGGTTCGGACGGGAAGGTGACCGGCGTGGACAGCCTGTCGGGGGCGACCGAGTGGAGCCGGCGGATAACCGGGCTGGACGAGCCGTACTTCGTGTCGTTCCCCAACAGCCGCTGGGCCTTCGCCGCGAGCCCGTCTGCCGACGGGGCGCGGACCAGGGTCACGGCGGTCGATGCCGCCACCGGCCGGAAGGGCTGGAGCGCGTGGCTCGACGGCCGGCTGACGATCGCCGGCGTCACCGGCGACAGCGTGGTGCTGCTGGCCGGTGGCAACGACGTGGACACGGCGAGCGCGGTGGTCCGCTACGAACCGAAGTCGCGGGTCACGCGGCGCGTGCCGCTGACCGTACCGCTCGATCAGGCGCAGGCCACCGTGCGCGGGAAGCTGGTCTGTCTGCTGGGGACCGGAGGTTCCCTGACGCTGGTCGACACGGATGCCGGCAGGCAGCTGTGGTCGGTGGAGACATCCGTGAGCCGTGGTTCGGCACCGGTCGTCGACGGCCGTCGCGTGTACTTCAGTGCCGCCGACGGACGGCTGCTCGGGCTGGACGCGGCGAAGGGGAAGCTGCTCGGGCAGACCCGGCCGCGGCTCAGCTCCCGCGCGGACGCCTTCGTGGCCGCCCTCCCCACCCCCCAGCCCGCCGCCCCCCGCATCTACGCCGCCGCCCCCGACGGCACCGTCTTCGCCGTCGACTCGCGGGATCCGGCGGCCTGGTAGGCGGGCGGGGACGGCGAAGGGGCCGCCCCCGGAGGGAGCGGCCCCGGTGTCGGGCGGGGTCAGCCCAGCTTCGTCACGTCGCGCACCGCGCCCTTGTCCGCGCTGGTCGCCATCGCCGCGTAGGCCCGGAGAGCCGCCGAGACCTTGCGGTCGCGGTCGCGCGGGGCGTACGCGCCGCCCAGCGCCTCCTTGCGGCGGGCCAACTCGGCGTCGTCGACCAGGAGCTCGATGGTGCGGCCGGGGATGTCGATGCGGATGCGGTCGCCGTCCTCGACCAGGGCGATCGTGCCGCCGGACGCCGCCTCGGGGGAAGCGTGGCCGATCGACAGGCCCGACGTGCCGCCCGAGAAGCGGCCGTCCGTGATGAGCGCGCAGCTCTTGCCGAGGCCGCGGCCCTTGAGGAACGACGTCGGGTAGAGCATCTCCTGCATGCCGGGGCCGCCCTTGGGGCCCTCGTAGCGGATGACGACCACGTCGCCTTCCGTCACCTGCTTGTTGAGGATCTTCTCGACGGCCTCTTCCTGCGACTCGCACACCACCGCGGGGCCCTCGAAGGTCCAGATGGACTCGTCGACGCCGGCCGTCTTCACGACGCAGCCGTCGACCGCCAGGTTGCCCTTGAGAACCGCCAGGCCGCCGTCCTTGGAGTACGCGTGCTCGGCGGAGCGGATGCAGCCGTTCTCGGCGTCCTCGTCCAGCGCCTCCCAGCGCTCGGACTGGGAGAACGCCTCGGCCGAGCGGACGCAGCCCGGGGCCGCGTGCCACAGCTCGACCGCCTCCGGAGAGGGGGAGCCGCCGCGCACGTCCCACGTCTTCAGCCAGTCGGCCAGCGACGGGCTGTGCACGGAGTGCACGTCCTCGTTCAGCAGGCCCGCGCGGTGCAGTTCGCCGAGCAGGGCGGGGATGCCGCCGGCGCGGTGCACGTCCTCCATGTAGTACGTGCGGCTCTTCGCGACGTTGGGCGCCACCTTCGCCAAGCACGGCACGCGGCGCGAGACCGCGTCGATCTGCTCCAGACCGAACGGCACGCCCGCCTCCTGGGCGGCGGCCAGCAGGTGCAGGATCGTGTTCGTGGAGCCGCCCATCGCGATGTCGAGGGCCATCGCGTTCTCGAAGGCGGCGAAGGTGGCGATGGAGCGCGGCAGGACCGTGTGGTCGTCCTGCTCGTAGTGGCGCCGGGTGATGTCCATGACCGTGCGGGCCGCGGCGACGTAGAGCTGCTTGCGGGCCGTGTGGGTGGCCAGGACCGATCCGTTGCCGGGGAGGGACAGGCCGATCGCCTCGGTCAGGCAGTTCATCGAGTTGGCGGTGAACATGCCGGAACAGGAGCCGCAGGTCGGACAGGCGTTCTCCTCGATGCGGAGGATGTCCTCGTCGGAGATCTTGTCGTTCGCGGCGTCGGCGATCGCGTCGATCAGGTCCAGCGTGCGGACCGTGCCGTCGACCAGGGTGGCCCGGCCGGCCTCCATCGGGCCGCCGGAGACGAACACCGTCGGGATGTTCAGCCGCAGGGCGGCCATCAGCATGCCCGGGGTGATCTTGTCGCAGTTGGAGATGCAGACCAGGGCGTCGGCGCAGTGCGCCTCGACCATGTACTCGACCGAGTCCGCGATCAGGTCGCGGGAGGGCAGGCTGTAGAGCATGCCGCCGTGGCCCATGGCGATGCCGTCGTCGACCGCGATGGTGTTGAACTCGCGCGGGACGCCGCCCGCCTCGGTGATCGCCTCGCTGACGATCCGGCCGACCGGCTGGAGGTGGGTGTGGCCCGGCACGAACTCCGTGAAGCTGTTGGCGACGGCGATGATCGGCTTGCGGCCGATGTCCGCACCGGGTACACCGGAGGCGCGCATCAGGGCGCGGGCGCCCGCCATGTTGCGGCCGTGGGTGACTGTGCGGGACCTCAGCTCGGGCATCGTCGCTCGCTCCTTCAGGACTGCCGTCGGACGATTCAGTCGGTAGTCAGTCGGTTGTCAGCCGGTGTGGGGTCAGTACTGACCCCACGTCGAGCGTACGCCGGTCATCCAGGTGTCGGGACGGGGTGTCCGGAATACGGGACGCGTGTCTTGCGCCGGACCGCGCGGCCGGGAGCCGTCAGGGCCCGGTCAGGTGCCCCTGCACCACCGGGGCCACGCGCGCGATGATCTGCTCCACGTCCGCGGAGGCCAGCGGCTCCACCTTGATCACGTACCGCAGCATGGCCGACCCGACCAGCTGCGCGGCCGCCAGTTCGGCGCGCAGCTCCGCGTCCGGCACGTCGATCTGCACGGCGATGCGGCGCAGCAGCTGCGCGGCGACCAGGTCGCGGAAGACACCGGCCGCGGTCTCGTTGTTCACGGCGGAGCGGACGATCGCCAGCAGCGGTGTGCGGGTCGTGGGGTTCTCCCAGATGCCGAAGATGAAGCGGGTGAGCCGTTCGCCGACGCCGTCCAGCGGGCCGTCGGCGACCGCGTCCGGCGCGTGGCGGGCGGGCGCGAAGGCGGTCTCGATGGCCGCCGCGAAGACCTGCTCCTTGGTGCCGAAGTAGTGGTGCACCAGCGCCGAGTCCACGCCGGCCGCCTTGGCGATCTGGCGCACGGACGTCTTGTCGTAGCCGCGCAGGGAGAACTCCTCGCGGGCCACCGTCAGGATGCGGTCGCGGGTGCCGGCCGACTCCGTGCGGGTACGGCGGCCCCGGCGCCGGGAGGTGTCCTCGGTCACGGCCGGGGCACCTGCACCGCGGACGCCAGGTGCAGGCGGGTGAAGGCCAGCGCCTCGGCCAGGTCGGCCTCGCGTTCGGCGCCGGACATGGCCCGGCGGGTGTTGACCTCGATGACGACGTGCCCGCCGAAGCCGTTGAGCGCCAGGCGCTCCAGCAGTTCGGCGCAGGGCTGGGTGCCGCGGCCGGGGACGAGGTGCTCGTCCTTCGCCGATCCCCGGCCGTCCGCGAGGTGCACGTGGCCCAGCCGGTCGCCCATCCGGTCGACCATCTGGATGGCGTCCGTGCGGGCCGTCGCGGCATGGCTGAGGTCGATCGTGAAGTGACGGTAGTCGTCCTTGGTGACGTCCCAGTCGGGGGCGTAGGCGAGCATCTCGCGGTCGCGGTAGCGCCAGGGGTACATGTTCTCGACGGCGAACCGGACGTCCGTCTCGTTCGCCATCCGCCAGATCCCGTCGACGAAGTCACGCGCGTACTGCCGCTGCCAGCGGAACGGGGGGTGGACGACGACCGTGGTCGCGCCCAGCTTCTCGGCCGCGGCGCGGGCGCGCTGGAGCTTGACCCAGGGGTCGGTGGACCAGACGCGCTGCGTGATGAGCAGGCAGGGGGCGTGCACGGCGAGGATCGGGATCTGGTGGTAGTCGCTGAGTCTGCGCAGGGCCTCGATGTCCTGGCTGACCGGGTCGGTCCACACCATGACCTCGACACCGTCGTACCCGAGACGCGCGGCGATCTCGAAGGCCGTCGCCGTCGACTCCGGATAGACGGACGCCGTCGACAGGGCGACCTTCGCATCCGGGATGCGTACGACTGGCTCTGCCATGGGTGACAGGTTACGGGGTGCCGGTGCGTGCGGCCGGGCCCCAGTACGCCGTTGTGGCCATCGCCACGGGCGGACGCGGGTTGGCGGGGTTTCGCCGGGGCGGGTCTACGGGGGCCCGCCGGGGCGGGTCCGCAGGGGTCCGCCGGTGCGAGTCCGCGGGGGCTCCCCGGTGCGAGTCCGCGGGGGCTCCCCGGTGCGAATCGGCAGGGGCTCCCCAGGGCGAGTCCGCGAGGGCTCCCCAGGGCGGGTCTGCGGGGGTCCGCCAGGGCGAGTCCGCGGGGGTCCGCCGGGGCGAGTCCGCGGGCTCCCCGGTTTACCTCTGCGCGCCCCCGCGGGAGGTCACGCCGATCCCATGTGGTCGAGCCTGCGCAGGATCACTCCCTCCCTGAGCGCCCACGGGCATATCTCCACCGACTCCGCGCCGAACAGGTCCATCGCGGCCTCGGCCACCAGCGCCCCGGCGACCAGCTGGCCCGCGCGGCCCTCCGAGACGCCGGGCAGCTCGGCCCGCTGGGCGGTGGTCATGCCGGCCAGGCGCGGCACCCAGGCCTCCAGGGACTCCCGCTTCAGCTCCCGCTGGACGTAGAGGCCCTCGGTGGAACGGGCGGCGCCGGCGATGCGGGCGAGCTGCTTGAAGGTCTTGGAGGTGGCGACGACGTGGTCGGGGGCGCCGAGGCGGCTGAACTCGCCGACCGTCCGGGCGATCTCGGTCCGCACATGGCGGCGCAGCGCCCGCACCGCGTCCGGGGCGGGCGGATCGCCCGGCAGCCGGGCGGCGGTCAGTCGGCCGGCGCCCAGCGGCAGCGAGACGGCCGCGTCGGGCTCCTCGTCGATGCCGTAGGCGATCTCCAGGGAGCCGCCGCCGATGTCGAGGACGAGCAGCTTCCCGGACGACCAGCCGAACCAGCGGCGGGCGGCGAGGAAGGTCAGCCGGGCCTCCTCGGCGCCGGCGAGGACCTGCAGCTCGACGCCGGTCTCGCGCTGCACGCGCGCGAGGACCTCGTCGGCGTTGCTGGCCTCGCGCACGGCGGAGGTCGCGAACGGCAGGAGGTCTTCCACGCCCTTGTCCTCGGCGGCCTGCAGCGCGTCGTGGACGACGGCGATCAGCCTGTCGACCCCTTCGGGGCCGATCGCCCCGTCCTCGTCGAGAAGTTGGGCCAGGCGCAGTTCCGCCTTGTGCGAGTGCGCGGGCAGCGGGCACGCGCCGGGGTGGGCATCCACCACCGACAGATGCACCGTGTTCGATCCCACGTCGAGGACACCGAGTCTCATGTACGGAACGCTACTGCCACCTGGGCGGTTCTCCGTCCCCGAGGCTGCCGCGAGAGCCGTACCCTGGTCTGGTGCCAAAGACGAAAAAGGCAAAGGCCGACAAGTCGGCAGCAGGGGTCAAGTCGGCAGCAGGGGTCAAGTCGGCAGCAGAAGACAAGTCGGCAGCGGGACCCGAATCCGCCGAGGGTTCCGCCGTCGCTTCACGGGTGAGGCCGCCGAAGAGGTCGCGCAAGGTCCAGGAGCCGGACGAGAAGGGCCTCGACTTCGCGCGCGCGTGGGTGGAGTTCCCTGATCCGGCGGACGACGAGCAGGTCTTCCGGTGCGATCTGACCTGGCTGACCTCGCGCTGGAACTGCATCTTCGGCAGCGGCTGCCAGGGCATCCAGGAGGGCCGCGCGGAGGACGGCTGCTGCACACTGGGCGCCCACTTCTCCGACGAGGACGACGAGAAGCGGGTCGCGGAGCACGCGGCTCGGCTGACCCCGGAGATCTGGCAGCACCACGCCGAGGGCACGCGGAACGGCTGGGTGTCCGAGGACGAGGACGGCGACCGGCAGACCCGCCCCTACCAGGGCTCCTGCATCTTCCAGAACCGGCCCGGCTTCCCGGGCGGCGCCGGCTGCTCGCTGCACATCCTGGCGCTGCGCGAGGGCCGGGAGCCGCTGGAGACCAAGCCGGACGTGTGCTGGCAGCTGCCGATCCGGCGCACGTACGACTGGATCGACCGGCCCGACGACACGCGTGTGCTGCAGGTGTCGATCGGCGAGTACGACCGCCGGGGCTGGGGTCCGGGCGGCCATGACCTGCACTGGTGGTGCACGTCGGCGACCTCGGCGCACGGCGCGGGCGAGCCGGTGTACGTCTCCTACCGGGCGGAGCTGACCGAGCTGATGGGCAAGGCCGGCTACGACCGCCTGGTGGAGCTGTGCGAGGCGCGGCTGGCCGCGCGGCTGCCGTTGGTGGCGCCGCATCCCGCGGATCCCGCGCCACCCGCGGGCTGACCGCTCACGGTGGCCTGACCGCTCCGGTGATCCGCTCAGGGTCGACCGGCCGGCTGGTCAGGACGTGGACGGGCTCGGGTCGCCGTCGCTGGGCGGCGGGGACGAGCCCGCCGGGTCGGACGGGGTGGATGTGCTGGGCGTGGGCTGCGGGGCCGGCGAGGACGGCGGGTCGCTCGGGGTGGGGTCCGGGGGCGCCGAGCTGGTCGTCGAGGTCGGGCCGGGACCGGGCGTGGACGGGGCGGCGGGACCGCTCGGGCCGTGGTCCGAGGGGCTGGGCGCGACGCCGCGGCCGTCGATGGTGACGACGGCGCCGGCCGGTGACACCGCCACCTGCGCCCGCCAGCTCCCCGCCGGCTCCCGCAGTTGGTCGACGTGGACCCTGACGGTCACCGACTCGCCCGGGGCGAGGATGCCCGACGTCCGGCTCAGGTACAGCCAGGGCGCCCTGGTGGTCGCGGACCAGCGCACCGCGGAGCCGGTGGCGGTGAGGGTGATGAGGGTGGTGTCGCCGCTGGTGCGGACCGACACGTCGATCTGCCCGGCGCCCTTGTGGCCCGCGCCGGCGACGCCGACGACCTCCGCGGAGACGTCGGTCCCGGCGCGCCCGCCGAAGCGGGGGTCCGGACCGGCGTCCGCGTTGCCGGCGTTCTCGTAGCCGCCGCCCGGTTGCCCGCCGGCGAGGCTGCCGGGGCCGTGCGCCTCGCCGGCGCCGGCGGAGGCGCCGTCCGCTCCGTCACCGGCCGGGGCGCCGCGGTGGGCGGCCCACAGGGCGAACACCGGCGCCGCGACGACCGTGGCGACGACGGTGGTGGTGACGGCGCGCGTGCGCAGCCGGTCCCGGCGGGCGGCGCGGTCCCTGGGGTCCATCGGGAAGCCGCGCCGGTCGAACCGGGGCGCGGCGGCGCCCCGCGCGCGTGGCGAGTGTTTCATGGCGGCGTGCAGGGCGGCGCGGGGCGCCGGGAGCACGTGCAGCTCGGCGGGGGTGACGCTGGCGCCGGGCCAGCGGCCGGGGATCGCGCGTTCGGCGCCGCGGCGGCAGCGCGGGCAGTCGTCGACGTGCCGGACGAGCTCCTTGCGCAGGGCCGTGCTGAGCACCAGCCGGCCCTCGCCGGTGAGCCGGGCCACACCTGGGCAGGTGCCGGTCTCGACGACGGCGAGGGCGGCGCGGGTGCGCTCGACCTCGCAGGCGGCGGAGGCGAGCAGTTCGCGGGCGGCGGCGGGGGCCGTGCCGAGGACCGCGGCCACCTCGCGGGCGGCGAGGTGGTGACGCACGGCGAGTTCGAGGGCCTCGCGCTGCTCGGGGGTGGTGCCGGCCGCCTCCGGCCAGGCCAGCAGGGCGAGTTCGCGCCGCCGCGCCTGCTGGACGGCTTCGGGGACGGGCGGGGCCGCGGGCTGCCGGGGACCCGCGGGGCGGCCCGCCGCGTGCGTGCTCTGACGTTTCTGCTTGGCCTCGGCGAGCTTGCGCAGGCACGCCCAGCGGGCCAGCGCGTACAGCCAGGCCCGCCGGTCCCCGGCCGCCTCGGGGCCGCGGCGGCGCTCGGCGAGGGCGAGGACCTCCCCGAGGGCGGCCGTCGCCGCGTCGTGGTCGCACAGCACGGACAGGCAGTAGGTGAACAGCCCGTCGAGGTACGGCTCGTAGCGCGCGGGCGGCCCGGGCTGCGCGGGCTGCCGCTGCGCGACCGCGCGCGCCGCGGCGCGGTCACGCGCCTCTCGGCGCGCCCGGTCCGCACCGACGCGGGGCGAGGTCTCCGTACCGGTGCTGCGGGTCGAGGTCTCCGGACTGCTGCTCATCATCCGTGTGACCGTAGGCGTCGGAGACCAGGGGTTTCATCCCTGTTGAGCACATTTAATCCGTACGGGTGAAACGATCCCTCAAACGGGGACGGGCGGCCCCGCCTCTCCGGCGGTGGGGGCGTTGTCGGTGGCGGCGGTTACGGTTTGCGCATGGCTGCCCGTACCAAGACCACCAAGGACCGCCCGTCCTACCGCTGCACCGAGTGCGGCTGGCAGACGGCCAAGTGGCTCGGTCGCTGCCCCGAGTGCCAGGCCTGGGGGACGATCGAGGAGTACGGCGCGCCCGCCGTCCGGACGACGGCGCCGGGCCGCGTGACGACGTCCGCGCTGCCCATCGGCCAGGTCGACGGCCGTCAGGCCACCGCCCGCTCCACCGGCGTGCCGGAGCTGGACCGGGTGCTCGGCGGCGGGCTGGTGCCCGGCGCGGTGGTGCTCCTGGCGGGCGAGCCGGGCGTCGGCAAGTCGACGCTGCTGCTGGACGTGGCGGCCAAGTCGGCGAGCGAGGAGCACCGCACCCTCTACGTCACCGGCGAGGAGTCGGCGAGCCAGGTCCGGCTGCGCGCCGACCGCATCAAGGCGATCGACGACCACCTGTACCTCGCCGCGGAGACCGATCTGGCGGCCGTGCTGGGCCACTTGGACGCGGTCAAGCCGTCGCTGCTGATCCTGGACTCGGTGCAGACGGTGGCCTCCCCCGAGATCGACGGCGCCCCGGGCGGCATGGCGCAGGTGCGCGAGGTCGCCGGCGCCCTCATCCGCGCCTCCAAGGAACGCGGCATGTCCACGCTGCTGGTGGGCCACGTCACCAAGGACGGCGCCATCGCGGGCCCCCGCCTGCTGGAGCACCTCGTGGACGTCGTCCTGTCCTTCGAGGGCGACCGGCACGCCCGCCTGCGCCTGGTCCGCGGCGTGAAGAACCGGTACGGCGCCACGGACGAGGTCGGCTGCTTCGAACTGCACGACGAGGGCATCACCGGCCTCGCCGACCCGAGCGGGCTCTTCCTGACCCGGCGTGACGAACCGGTCCCGGGCACCTGCCTGACGGTCACCCTGGAGGGCCGCCGCCCCCTCGTCGCCGAGGTCCAGGCGCTCACCGTCGACTCCCAGATCCCCTCGCCGCGGCGCACCACCTCGGGCCTGGAGACCTCCCGCGTGTCGATGATGCTCGCCGTGCTGGAGCAGCGCGGCCGCATCAGCGCGCTCGGCAAGCGGGACATCTACTCCGCGACGGTCGGCGGGGTGAAGCTGTCGGAGCCCGCGGCCGACCTCGCCATCGCCCTCGCGCTGGCGTCGGCGGCGAGCGACACCCCGCTGCCGAAGAACCTCGTCGCGATCGGCGAGGTGGGGCTCGCGGGCGAGGTCAGACGGGTCACGGGCGTGCAGCGCCGGCTGTCCGAGGCGCACCGTCTGGGCTTCACGCACGCGCTCGTACCGGGCGACCCGGGCAAGATCCCTTCCGGCATGAAGGTGCTGGAAGTGGCCGACATAGGGGACGCCCTGCGGGTCCTTCCGCGCTCCCGTCGCCGAGACGCCCCACGGGAGGCGGAGGAGCGCCGGTAGACTTTGCCCTGGTCTCGCCCGTCCGTACGACCGAATGTGCGATACGGGAGCGCCCCAGAACCTGCGACCGGAGGAGTGCAGTGGCAGCCAACGACCGGGCAGCGGCTCCCGGAAAGTCCGGTGGGAGTGCCGGTTCCGATGGCCTGATGCGCGCCTCGCTGAGCGCCGTGGCTCCGGGCACCGCCCTGCGCGACGGCCTGGAGCGGGTGCTCCGCGGCAACACCGGCGGTCTCATCGTGCTGGGCTCCGACAAGACCGTCGAGACCATGTGCACGGGCGGTTTCGTGCTGGACGTGGAGTTCACGGCCACCCGGCTGCGGGAGCTGTGCAAGCTGGACGGCGGCATCGTGCTGTCCTCGGACCTGTCGAAGATCCTGCGGGCGGGCGTGCAGTTCGTGCCCGACGCGACGATCCCCACCGAGGAGACCGGCACCCGGCACCGCACGGCGGACCGGGTCTCCAAGCAGGTCGGCTTCCCGGTGGTGTCCGTCTCCCAGTCGATGCGCCTGATCGCCCTGTACGTCGACGGGCAGCGGCGCGTCCTGGAGGACTCCGCGGCGATCCTGTCCCGCGCCAACCAGGCCCTGGCGACCCTGGAGCGCTACAAGCTCCGCCTGGACGAGGTCGCGGGGACGCTGTCGGCGCTGGAGATCGAGGACCTGGTGACGGTCCGTGATGTCTCGGCGGTGGCCCAGCGCTCGGAGATGGTGCGCCGCATCGCCACCGAAATCGCCGAATACGTGGTCGAACTGGGCACCGACGGGCGCCTGCTGGCCCTCCAGCTGGACGAGCTGATCGCCGGCGTGGAGCCCGAGCGGGAACTCGTCGTACGGGACTACGTCCCCGAGCCCACCGCCAAACGCTCCCGCACGGTCGACGAGGCCCTCCACGAACTCGACGCCCTCACCCACGCGGAGCTGCTCGAACTGTCCACGGTGGCGAAGGCGCTGGGATACACGGGCTCTCCGGAGGCCCTCGACTCGGCGGTGTCCCCGCGCGGCTTCCGCCTGCTGGCCAAGGTGCCGCGGCTGCCCGGCGCGATCATCGACCGGCTCGTCGAGCACTTCGGCGGGCTGCAGAAGCTGCTCGCCGCGAGCGTCGACGACCTGCAGACGGTGGACGGCGTGGGCGAGGCCCGCGCCCGGAGCGTGCGCGAGGGCCTGTCACGCCTGGCGGAGTCCTCGATCCTCGAGCGGTACGTCTGACCACGACCCGCGCGGCCCCGGCCCCCGCCGGCCACGGCCCCCCGTGGCGACCACGGTCCACCGCTCCGGCCCACCGCTCCGGTCCCCGCCTTGGCCGGCCAACCTGGTCGACCGCCTCGACCCGCCGCTCCGGCCTACCGCCTCGGAACACCGGTTCGGCCTACCGCCTCGGACCACCGGTTCGGCCTACCGCCCTGGGCCGGCCAACCTGGTCGATCGCCTCGGCCCACCACTCCGGCCTACCGCCTCGACCCGCCGCTCCGGCCGACCGCCTCAGTAGAACGCCCCGGGCAACCGCCAGCGGCCGGCCGTCTCTACCGACCCCGGCCGCCTCGGTCGAACGCCCTGGCCGAGCAGCCTGGTCGATCGCCTCGGCCTACCGCCTCAGTCGACCGGCTCGGTCCACCGCCTCGGTGCACCGCCTCAGTCGACGATCTCGGTTCACCGCGCCCCGCCGACCGCCGCGGCCGCCGCCGGCCCACCGTCTCGGCCCGCCGCGAGCGGCCGACCGCCTCAGTCGGACCGCCCGGTCGTACCGCCCCGGTCGCCTCAGGCGTCCTGGAGCACGAAGGACGTCTGCGTCTTCGCGAAGCCCGGCGCCTTCGCCTCCACCAGATACGTCCCCGCCCCGGCCGACCCGGCGGGAGGCGTGGCGCACTTCGGAGCGCTCGGCTTGCGGTCCCACTTCACGGTGTACGTGATGCTGCTGCCGGCCGGCGCCCGGAAGACCAGGCTGCCCGAGCCCTTGGGGCAGTCGGCGGAGGACCAGTAGTCGTCGTCGCCGCCCGCCTTGGTGATCGTCAACACCGCGGTCTTCGGGCCGAGATCGACCTTGCAGTCGCTGCCGGAGGAGTTCGTCGCGGTCAGCAGGAGGGTGGGCGTCTGACCGGGCTCGTAGGAGTTGTGCAGGCTGCGCAGGCTCAACTTCACCGCGCTCGCGCCGCAGTCGGGCAGCGTCGAGCCGGCCGGGACCGTGTCGCCCGCGCCGACGCCGGTACCCACGGTGGCTGCCGAGCCGCCGCCCGTGCCACCACCGGACCCATCGGCGCCCCCGGAACCGGACCCGGAACCGGAACCGGAATCCGATCCGGACCCGCTCCCCGTCCCGGAGGAATCACCCCCGGGATCCGAACTTCCGCCGGAGGTGTCCCCGTTGGAGTCTCCGCCGCTCGACTCGTCGCGTCCGCCCGGCGCTTGGCTGATGGCGGGACCCGAACCCGACGGCCCGGCAGAGATCGTGGGCGCGGGAGTCCGGCCGTTCGCGCCGTCGTCGCTCTTCTTGCCGCCCCCGTCGTCCGATGTGACGAACCAGGTGATCAGCAGCGCCAACACGGCGATCACGGACAGCAGTACGGCCCTCCGTCGCCAGTAGATGGAGGAGGGAAGCGGCCCGATCGGATTGCGCAGAGATCCCACGGCGCAAACTGTACGAGAGATCGGCACGTTCGCTTGCCCCACCCGCCGCCGGAGCCCCAACTTTTCCAGATCATCATCCCGGCACCACGACGCACCCGTGGGCACCGCGTCACGGCCGAACCACGGCGGACCATGGCAGGATCGGAACGCCATGACTGCGCCCACGAACACTCCCCACAGCCAAGCCCCCGGCACGACGCTCCACTCCCCCGTCATCGCCTGGTTCGACGAGCACGCCCGCGACCTGCCGTGGCGTCGCCCGGAGGCCGGCGCCTGGGGCGTGATGGTCAGCGAGTTCATGCTGCAGCAGACGCCGGTGAGCCGCGTCCTGCCCGTCTACGAGCAGTGGCTGGCCCGCTGGCCCCGCCCCGCCGACCTCGCCAGGGAGGCCCCCGGCGAGGCCGTCCGCGCCTGGGGCCGGCTCGGCTACCCGCGCCGCGCCCTGCGCCTGCACGGCGCCGCCGTCGCCATAGCGGAACGGCACGGCGGCGACGTGCCGACCGACCACGCCCAGCTGCTCGCGCTGCCCGGCATCGGCGAGTACACGGCCGCGGCCGTCGCCTCCTTCGCCTACGGCCAGCGGCACGCCGTCCTGGACACCAACGTCCGCCGGGTCTTCGCGCGCGCGGTGACCGGCGTGCAGTACCCGCCGAACGCCACCACCGCCGCCGAACGCAAGCTCGCCCGCGCCCTGTTGCCCGAGGACGAGCGCACCGCCGCCCGCTGGGCCGCCGCCTCCATGGAACTGGGCGCGCTGATCTGCACGGCCAGGAACGAGAGCTGTCACCGCTGCCCGATCGCCGCGCAGTGCGCCTGGCGGCTGGCGGGCAAGCCCGAGCACGACGGCCCGCCGCGCCGCGGGCAGACGTACGCGGGCACCGACCGCCAGGTCCGCGGCAAGCTGCTCGCCGTGCTGCGCGAGGCGCACTCGCCCGTCCCGCAGGCGGTGCTCGACCGCGTGTGGCACGAGCCGGTGCAGCGCGCACGGGCGCTGGACGGTCTCGTCGCGGACGGCCTGGTGGAACCGCTGCCCGGCGGTCGGTACCGGCTGCCTCTCTCCTGACCGAGTACCACATCACACCGAACCGGGGCAATTCGGTGCATGCGCTTACCCCTTTCCTACTTCCGTTACACAACCGACGGACAGCTGATTGACAGTCGCGCGCTGCCTCGGACAGCGCCGTGACAACGCCTCCGTAATTTCGACGGCGTACCGCGGACAGCGGTGCGCACAGGGGAGCCGGCGGCGGGCGGGCCGGGAACGGGGAATCGGAGGCGGTTGATCATGGCGCAGGGCGAGGTGCTCGAGTTCGAGGAGTACGTCCGCACCCGGCAGGACGCGCTGCTGCGCAGCGCCCGCCGCCTGGTCCCGGACCCGGTCGACGCGCAGGACCTCCTGCAGACCGCGCTGGTGCGCACCTACGGCCGCTGGGAGGGCATCGCGGACAAGCGGCTCGCGGACGCCTACCTGCGCCGCGTGATGATCAACACGCGGACCGAGTGGTGGCGGGCGCGCAAGCTGGAGGAGGTGCCGACCGAGCAGCTGCCGGACGCCTCCGTCGACGACTCCACCGAGCAGCACGCCGACCGGGCGCTGCTGATGGACATCATGAAGGTGCTCGCACCCAAGCAGCGCAGCGTGGTCGTGCTGCGACACTGGGAGCAGATGTCCACGGAGGAGACGGCCGCCGCCCTCGGCATGTCGGCCGGAACGGTCAAGAGCACGCTGCACCGGGCGCTCGCCCGGCTCCGCGAGGAGCTGGAGCGGCGCGACCTGGACGCGCGGGCGCTGGAGCGTGAGGAGCGGGAGCGTTGCGCGGTGTGACCGGCGCGGAGCCCACGGGCCGGTGGGCCGTGCAGGCGGCGTTCACGGCGGTGGCCGTGTTCGCCGCCCTCGCGCTTTTCGCCTCCGGCTGCGCCACCGGGGGCACCGGCGCCCGTGACGAGGGCCCGGCCCACGCCGACTCGGTGGCGCCCGCCACCAAGTCGGTCACCCCGCGCACGGTCGGGGCCACCGGGCGCGTGGACGGGGTCGAGCTGGTCAAGGACGACCCCCGGATCTCGGCGGAGGTCAGGCGCGAGCTGAAGCCGTGCGTCGGCGACGAGTACCCGGTCGACGTGTCGTACGGCGACCTGACCGGAGGTTCCTCGGCGGACGTCGTGGTGAACGTGCTGACCTGCGGGGACGCGGTCGGAGTCGGCTCGTACGTGTACCGCGAGGAACACGGGCGGTACGAGAACGTGTTCAAGGCCGAGGAGCCCCCGGTCTACGCGGAGATCGACCGCGGCGACCTGGTGGTGACCAAACAGGTCTACGAGAAGGGCGATCCGGTGTCGAGCCCGTCCGGCGAGAACGTGATCACCTACCGCTGGATCTCCGGCCGCTTCGCCGAGCGGTACCGCACGCACAACGACTACAGCAGCGCCGTCGGGGACAGCCCCTCGTCGACGTCGTGAACCGCTCGGACCCCCCGCGACATGTGCCGGTGAACGCGCGGCACAATCACCGCGTCTCCTCATGGGAGCACGCCCGCCCACGGACGACGCCGTGCAGGCCTACGCCGTGCACGGCGACACCTGAGCACGACGGCACGGCCCGGAACGACCGAGCACGACCGAGCACGACCGAGAACCGCCGACACCGACCGGCACCGACCGGCAGGACCGGCACCCGACCGGCACCGACGAGAACGACCGAGGACTGAGAGCACCGGGATGGCAGAGCAGACCCACGTCCTGTTCGTCGAGGACGACGACGTCATCCGCGAGGCCACCCAGCTCGCCCTGGAGCGGGACGGCTTCGCGGTCACCGCGATGCCCGACGGGCTGTCGGGGCTGGAGGCGTTCCGCGCCGACCGCCCCGACATCGCGCTTCTCGACGTCATGGTGCCCGGCCTCGACGGGGTGAGCCTGTGCCGCCGGATCCGGGACGAGTCGACGGTCCCGGTGATCATGCTGTCGGCGCGGGCGGACTCGATCGACGTCGTGCTGGGTCTGGAGGCGGGCGCCGACGACTACGTGACCAAGCCGTTCGACGGCGCCGTGCTGGTCGCGCGGATCCGGGCCGTGCTGCGCCGCTTCGGTCACGCCGGCGGCGGCGTCAAGGCCGACGACCCGGTGACCGGCGGGGTGCTGACCTTCGGCGACCTGGAGGTCGACACCGAGGGGATGGAGGTGCGCCGGGCCGGGCAGCCGGTGGCGCTCACGCCGACCGAGATGCGGCTGCTGCTGGAGTTCTCCTCGGCGCCGGGCACGGTCCTGTCGCGCGACAAACTGCTGGAGCGGGTGTGGGACTACGGCTGGGGCGGGGACACGCGCGTGGTCGACGTGCACGTGCAGCGGCTGCGTACGAAGATCGGCCAGGACCGGATCGAGACGGTCCGCGGCTTCGGCTACAAGTTGAAGGCGTGAACGGGGACTCCAGGGACATGCGCGGCATCCTCCGGCGCCTCGGTGCGGGCGCCGGCATCCGGACCGGCCTGCGGTGGAAGCTCAGTGCGGCCATCGCCCTGGTCGGCGCGCTGGTGGCGATCGCGCTGAGCCTGGTCGTGCACAACGCGGCCCGGGTGTCGATGCTGGACAACGCGCGCGACCTCGCCGACGAGCGGGTCCAGATCGCCCAGCGCAACTACGAGCTGTCCAACCGGCCCAACTTCCCCAACGTCAAGATCGACGACCCGGAGCTGCCGCGGGCGCTGCGGGAGCGGGTCGAGCAGGGCCGGCGGGCGACCTACGTCAGCGAGCGGCCCAGGCGCGTGCCGGACATCTGGGCGGCCGTGCCGGTCAAGGACGGGCACGTGCTGTCGCTGCACACCGGGTTCACCGACCGCAGCACCGACATCCTCAACGACCTCGACCAGGCTCTGGTGATCGGTTCCATCGCCGTGGTGCTGGGCGGCAGCGCGCTCGGCGTGCTGATCGGCGGGCAGCTCTCGCGCCGGCTGCGCAAGGCGGCGGCCGCGGCGAACGAGGTCGCCAGGGGTGAGCCGGACGTCCGGGTGCGGGACGCGATCGGCGGGGTCGTACGCGACGAGACCGACGATCTGGCGAGCGCGGTGGACGCCATGGCGGACGCGCTGCAGCAGCGGCTGGAGGCCGAACGCCGGGTCACCGCCGACATCGCGCACGAGCTGCGCACCCCGGTCACCGGGCTGCTGACGGCGGCCGAACTGCTGCCTCCGGGCCGGCCGACCGAGCTGGTCCTGGACCGGGCGAAGGCCATGCGCACCCTCGTCGAGGACGTGCTGGAGGTGGCCCGCCTCGACGGCGCCTCCGAGCGGGCAGAGCTGCAGGACATCATGCTGGGCGACTTCGTCACGCGGCGCGTGGCGGCCAAGGACCCGGACGTCGAGGTGCGGGTGGTGCACGAGTCGGAGGTGACGACCGACCCGCGGCGCCTGGAACGCGTGCTGTTCAACCTGCTCGCCAACGCCGCCCGGCACGGCAGGCCGCCCATCGAGGTCACCGTCGAGGGCCGGGTCATCCGGGTCCGAGACCACGGGCCCGGCTTCCCCGCCGACCTGCTCGCCGAGGGGCCGAGCCGCTTCCGCACCGGGAGCAGGGACCGGTCCGGCCAGGGGCACGGGCTGGGACTGACGATCGCGGCGGGTCAGGCGCGGGTGCTGGGCGCCCGGCTGACGTTCCGCAACGTACGGCCGGCCGGGGCGCCGGACCACGTGCCGGCCGAGGGCGCGGTGGCGGTGCTGTGGCTGCCGGAACACGCCCCCACGGACACCGGCAGCCACCCGATGCTGCCCTGACGCCACCGGCCCACCGGGACCGCCCCACCGCCCCACTGGCGGCCGCCCCGCCCACTGGCGGCCGCCCCGCCGGCCCACCGCGACCGTCACCGGCCCGCCGCAGCCCGGCTTCGCGCTCCTGCGGTTCGTGCGGGAACTCCACGCCCCGGTCACCCGGCACGGGCAGGCCGGGCAGGCCGGAGACGGCCGAAGACCCCCGGGACGGACACGCGCCGGGGGTCTTCAGCTCTGGATAAGTGGATCTGGATCCCTGGGCCCGGGACAGCGGGCCCGGGTCAGTGGGCCCGGGACAGCGGGCCCCGGTCAGTGGGCCCAGGTCAGTGCGGGCTCACACTGCCTCGGCCAGCGGTGCGACCGCCTCCGTGCCGTCGGCCGGGCTCTCGCCCGTCTTCGGTCCCGCTCCCTTCAGCGGGACCTCCTTCACGAACAGGGCGGCCACCAGCACCACCACGGCGATCACGGAGCCCAGCAGGAACGCCGAGTGCGTGCCGGCGGACACCGCGTGCTGGTACGCCTCGCGGGCCGGCGCCGGCAGCTTGGCCAGGCTCGCCGCGTCGAGCTGCGCGGACCGTTCGGTGATCTTCGAACCCAGGGCGCCGGCCCGCTCGGACATAACGTTCTGGACCCGGTTGTTGAACAGGGCGCCCATGATGGCGACGCCGAAGGAGGAACCGAGCGTACGGAACAGGGTGGTCGACGAGGACGCGACGCCCATGTCCCTCATCTGCACGCTGTTCTGCGCGACCAGCATGGTGATCTGCATCAGGCAGCCCATGCCCAGGCCCAGCACGGCCATGTACACGCCGGAGGTGAGGCGCGAGGTCCCGGTGTCCATCAGCGACAGCAGGTACAGCCCGGTGATCATCAGCACGCCGCCGGCGATCGGGAAGACCTTGTAGCGGCCGCTGCTGGTGGTGACCCGCCCGGCGACCATCGACGTCACGAGCATCGCGCCGAGCATCGGCAGGAGCAGCAGACCGGAGTTGGTCGCGGACGCGCCCTGCACCGACTGCTGGTACAGCGGCAGGAAGAGCGTCGCGCCGAACATCACGAAGCCGGTGATGAAGCCGATGACGGACATCAGGGTGAAGTTGCGGCTGCGGAAGATGTGCAGCGGCACGACCGGCTCGGCGGCCTTGGTCTGCCAGAACACGAACCCGACCAGCGCGGCGACGCCGATCCCGATCAGTTCCATGATCCGCGCCGAGCTCCAGGCGTACTCCGTGCCGCCCCAGGTGGTGACGAGGACGATCGAGGTGATGCCGACGGTCAGCAGGACGACACCGAGGTAGTCGATGCCCGCCTTCGACCGCTTCCTGGGCAGGTGCAGCACGGCGCTGATCAGGCCGAGGGCCACCACGCCGAGCGGCAGGTTGATGTAGAACGCCCAGCGCCAGCCCCAGTTGTCGGTGATGGTGCCGCCGACCAGCGGTCCGGCGATCATCGCGATCGCCATGATGCCGGCCATCATGCCCTGGTACTTGCCGCGCTCCCGCGGCGGGATCAGGTCGCCGATGATCGCCATGACGCCGACCATCAGACCGCCGGCGCCCAGGCCCTGGACCGCCCGGAAGCCGATCAGCTCGCCCATGTTCTGGGCCATGCCGCTGAGCGCGGACCCGATCAGGAAGATCACGATCGAGGTCATGAAGGTGGCCTTGCGGCCGTACATGTCGCCGAGCTTGCCCCAGACCGGGGTGGCCGCCGCGGTCGCGAGGGTGTAGGCCGTCACCACCCACGACAGGTGCTGCAGTCCGCCGAGCTCGCCGACGATCGTCGGCATCGCGGTGCCCACGATCATGTTGTCGAGCATCGCGAGCATCATCGTGATCATCAGCGCGAAGAGGACGACCCGGACGCTCCTGGGTTTCTTCCCCGCCCCCGGGTCGGCCGTGTCGGCCTGTTGCGTGTCCGCCATCTTCCCCACTCCCCCAGCAACCGCTACTTACTTGCCGCCCGGCAAGTTGACTACACTGGTGAAGGTAGACCCGCAACTAGCCGGGCGTCAAGTAAGTACATCGGGGGACGAGGATGGGCGGCACCATGGACGGCACCAAGCGGCAGCGCCGCGGCAACACCCGCCAGCGCATCCAGGACGTGGCCCTCGAACTCTTCGCCGAGCAGGGCTACGAGAAGACCTCGCTGCGTGAGATCGCCGAGCGCCTGGACGTCACCAAGGCGGCGCTGTACTACCACTTCAAGACGAAGGAAGAGATCCTCGTCAGCATCTTCGAGGACCTCTCCCAGCCCATCGAGGACCTGATCGAGTGGGGCCGGCAGCAGCCCCGGTCGCTGGCCGTGAAGCAAGAACTCATCAGCCGCTACAGCGAAGCGCTGGCCGGAGCGTCCCCGCTCTTCCGCTTCATGCAGGAGAACCAGGCGACGGTCAAGGAACTGCGCATCGGCGAGATGTTCCGCCACCGCATGCTCGGGATGCGCGACATCCTCATGGACCCCGACGCCGAGCTGATCGACCAGGTGCGCTGCGTCAGCGCGATGTTCACGCTGCACGCCGGGATGTTCGTCCTCAACGACATCGAGGCCGACCCCGAGGAGAAGCGCAGGGCGGTCCTCGAGGTCGCCACGGACCTGGTCACGCGGGCCCACGAGGGCACGCACCCGTCGTAGCCCCGCGGCCCCGCGTCCAGGGCCGCCCCCGAACGGCCCTGGGCGCGGCCCCGGACGTCCTGCCCCCTAGACGGTCACGCCCCTGGCGCGCAGGAAGGCGACCGGGTCGACGGCCGACCCGTAGTCCGGGGTCGTGCGGATCTCGAAGTGCAGGTGCGGGCCGCTGGAGTTGCCGGTGTTGCCGGAGAGCGCGATGTGCTGGCCGGTGGCGACGACCTGGCCGACCCGGACGTCTATGCGGGACAGGTGGGCGTACTGCGAGTACGTGCCGTTGCCGTGCCGGATGACGATGGCGTTGCCGTACGCGGGCCCGTCGCCCGCGCCGTTGCCGCCGGCCTTCACCACGGTGCCGCCGTGCGCGGCGACGACGTCGGTGCCGCTGGGCACGGCGAAGTCCTGCCCGCTGTGGGTGGACTGCCACATGCTGCCGGCCTGGTTGAAGCTCGCGGACAGCTTGTAGTTCTTCACGGAGTGGACCCAGGAGGCGGCCTTCTTGGCGGCGGCCTGGGCGGCGACGGCGCTTGCCGCGCCGGGGGCGGAGCCGGCTTCGGCGGCGACCGCGACCCCGGCCCCCAGCACGACCGACGCGCCGAGGCCGGCGGCCAGGACGGCCGCGCGGGTGCGCAGCAGGGACGTACGGGCGGAACGGGACGAGACAGACGAAGACATGGGACCCCTCGGGGGACGGCGGCAGAAAAAGTCCACCCGGCGCACGGACGGCTGCCGGATGGGCGATTCATTGGTAACCCCCGGGCCCATGAAGCCCAAAAAACGCGATCTACGACGATCCGTAGTACGCCGCCTCAAATAATTCTTCTTCTTGACAGAGCGGCTATCAGACGTGAATCGCCCCATAAAGCGACAACCCGATCCCACCCGTTGGACGAAATGCCCTTTTTGTCCGCCAGGCCGGCCCACTAACCGCCCTAGTAACGGACAAATCGCCTGTGCGGCATGTCACCGGCGCACGGCCCTGGGCGCCCCTGTGACGTGACCGACGCCACCCGCCTCCCACGGGCCCCACGGAGCCCCACCGAGTCGCGCCGAGTCACGCTCGGGCACTTCATCTGCCGCACACCTCTTCCCACTTACCGCCCAGTAACCTTACGGTTCCCCTCGCGCCACCCGCGCCGACGAGCATGCACCCGACAACAGCAGCGTCACGGACGTGAGAGGAACCCCCACCCATGACAGGACGACGCCCCCTGGCCCGCCGCATCACCGTCACCACGGTCGCCGCGGCCGCCCTGGTGGCCCTGGCCGCCCCCGCCGACGCCGCGACGGCCACGAAGACCGCGACCGCGAGCACCGCGGCCGCCGCCGGGGACGTCGACCACGCGACCTGGCAGCAGGACTGCCAGGCGGTGATGGACCAGGCCCTGCCCTACCTGAAGGCGCGCATCGCCGCGGCGAAGCCGGGCGAGAAGCAGGCGATCGTCTTCGACGTCGACAACACGACCCTGGAGACCGACTTCGGCTTCAGCTACCCGCAGCCGGCCAACAAGCCGGTGCTGAACGTCGCGAAGTACGCCCAGGAGCACGGCGTCTCGCTGTTCTTCGTCACGGCCCGCCCCGGCATCATCTACCTGCCCACCGAGTACAACCTCGAGCACGACGGCTACGACGTCTCCGGCCTCTACGTCCGCGGCCTGCTCGACCTCTTCAAGGACGTCGCCGCCTACAAGACCGCCCAGCGCGTCGCCATCGAGAACAAGGGCTACACGATCATCGCGAACATCGGCAACAGCGCCACCGACCTGTCGGGCGGCCATGCCGAGAGGACGTACAAGCTGCCGGACTACGACGGACAGCTGTCGTAGGAGCCGGACGGCGGCATGCGGAAGGGGCCGGTGCCCGAAGGCACCGGCCCCTTACACGTGCCGTGAGGCTTACGCCTCCTTGCTCAGGTTCGGCCCGGCACCGCCGGCCGCCTGCTCGATCGGCGGGACGTCCGGCAGCGCCGACTTCTCCTCACCCCGGAAGGTGAAGGTCTTGGCGTCGCCCTCGCCCTCGGTGTCCACGACCACGATGTGACCGGGACGCAGCTCGCCGAAGAGGATCTTCTCCGACAGCGAGTCCTCGATCTCGCGCTGGATGGTCCGGCGCAGCGGCCGGGCGCCCAGCACGGGGTCGTAACCCTTCTTGGCCAGCAGTTCCTTCGCGGACTGGGAGAGCTCGATGCCCATGTCCCGGTCCCGCAGGCGCTCGTCCACCTTGCCGATCATCAGGTCGACGATCCGCAGGATGTCGGCCTGGGTCAGCTGCGGGAAGACCACCACGTCGTCGACGCGGTTCAGGAACTCGGGGCGGAAGTGCTGCTTGAGCTCGTCCGACACCTTGTTCTTCATGCGCTCGTAGTTGGTCTTCGTGTCGCCGGAGGCCGCGAAGCCCAGGTTGAAGCCCTTGGAGATGTCCCTGGTGCCGAGGTTGGTCGTCATGATGATGACCGTGTTCTTGAAGTCCACGACCCGGCCCTGGGAGTCGGTCAGGCGACCGTCCTCCAGGATCTGCAGCAACGAGTTGAAGATGTCCGGGTGGGCCTTCTCGACCTCGTCGAAGAGGACCACGGAGAACGGCTTGCGGCGGACCTTCTCGGTCAGCTGGCCGCCCTCTTCGTAGCCCACGTAGCCGGGGGGCGAACCGAACAGCCGGGAGACCGTGTGCTTCTCGCTGAACTCCGACATGTCGAGGGAGATCAGCGCGTCCTCGTCACCGAAGAGGAACTCCGCGAGCGCCTTGGACAGCTCGGTCTTACCGACACCGGACGGGCCGGCGAAGATGAACGAACCACCCGGACGCTTCGGGTCCTTCAGACCGGCGCGGGTACGGCGGATCGCCTTCGACAGCGCCTTGACGGCGTCGTTCTGGCCGATGACCCGCTTGTGGAGCTCGTCCTCCATGCGGAGCAGGCGGCTGGACTCCTCCTCGGTCAGCTTGAAGACCGGGATGCCGGTGGCCGTGGCGAGGACCTCGGCGATCAGCTCGCCGTCGACCTCGGCGACGACGTCCATGTCGCCGGCCTTCCACTCCTTCTCCCGCTTGGCCTTGGCGGCCAGCAGCTGCTTCTCCTTGTCGCGGAGCGAAGCGGCCTTCTCGAAGTCCTGCGAGTCGATCGCGGACTCCTTGTCGCGGCGGACGCCGGCGATCTTCTCGTCGAACTCGCGCAGGTCCGGCGGCGCGGTCATCCGGCGGATGCGCATCCGCGAGCCGGCCTCGTCGATCAGGTCGATCGCCTTGTCCGGCAGGAAGCGGTCCGAGATGTACCGGTCGGCCAGGGTGGCGGCCTGCACCAGCGCCTCGTCCGTGATGGAGACCCGGTGGTGGGCCTCGTACCGGTCACGCAGACCCTTGAGGATCTCGATCGTGTGCGGCAGGGACGGCTCGGCGACCTGGATGGGCTGGAAGCGGCGCTCGAGGGCCGCGTCCTTCTCCAGGTGCTTGCGGTACTCGTCCAGGGTGGTGGCGCCGATGGTCTGCAGCTCACCGCGGGCCAGCATCGGCTTCAGGATCGAAGCCGCGTCGATGGCGCCCTCGGCGGCACCCGCGCCGACGAGCGTGTGCAGCTCGTCGATGAACAGGATGATGTCGCCGCGGGTGCGGATCTCCTTGAGCACCTTCTTCAGGCGCTCCTCGAAGTCACCGCGGTAGCGGGAGCCGGCGACCAGCGCGCCGAGGTCCAGGGTGTAGAGGTGCTTGTCCTTGAGGGTCTCGGGCACCTCGCCCTTGACGATGGCCTGGGCGAGGCCCTCGACGACGGCGGTCTTGCCGACGCCGGGCTCACCGATCAGCACCGGGTTGTTCTTGGTACGGCGGGACAGCACCTGCATGACCCGCTCGATCTCCTTCTCGCGCCCGATGACCGGGTCGAGCTTGGACTCACGAGCGGCCTGGGTGAGGTTCCGGCCGAACTGGTCGAGGACCAGGGACGTCGAGGGGGTGCCCTCGGCGGGACCGCCGGCGGTGGCGGTCTCCTTGCCCTGGTAACCGGAGAGCAGCTGGATCACCTGCTGCCGCACCCGGTTGAGGTCTGCGCCCAGCTTGACCAGGACCTGGGCGGCGACGCCCTCGCCCTCGCGGATCAGGCCGAGCAGGATGTGCTCCGTGCCGATGTAGTTGTGGCCCAGCTGAAGGGCCTCGCGGAGCGACAGCTCCAGGACCTTCTTGGCACGGGGGGTGAAGGGGATGTGCCCGGACGGGGCCTGCTGGCCCTGGCCGATGATCTCCTCCACCTGCTGGCGGACCGCCTCGAGCGAAATCCCGAGGCTCTCAAGGGCCTTGGCGGCGACACCCTCACCCTCGTGGATCAGGCCCAGGAGGATGTGCTCGGTGCCGATGTAGTTGTGGTTGAGCATCCGGGCTTCTTCCTGAGCCAGGACGACAACCCGCCGCGCGCGGTCGGTGAACCTCTCGAACATCGTTAATCGCTCCTCAGAGCGGTCAGGCAGTGGGGGGAACTTCCCCTCCTGTCCTTCCGCAGCTTAGTCCCGCAAGCGGGGACCGCTCATTCCAACTGCCGACACCGGCCCGAGAACCAACACTGCCTCCTGACCCCGAACGCCGACATGTGTTCCAACCCGATGGTGCGAGACGATGTTCCCGCAGGCCAGGCACTTACCCCCACCACCAGTACGCCGATGGCGAACGTGAGACGCCTTGTCCTGCGTGTCGCCCCCTCCCACTAGGGATGTCTTACCCGCAGGGGCGGACAGTCCATGCCGCGCGCACCGGTTCCCTCCGCTATGGGCGAACAACCTTGCGCCCCCCGGCACCCCCGCACGCCCCCCTGTCCGGCACTCTGCGCATCCGATCCACGCCACAGCGTGACTTCGGCGCCTGCGCGGCGGTTGCACTTGGCATGACCGGCACCCCCTCCCAGGTCTCCGCGGATGTCGCGAACGTCACAATCCGGACGGAGATCACGGTCCCGCTCCCCCGCCGCCCGGTCGACCCGGGCGCCGACGTCCGCGACTGGTACGAGAAGGAACTGGGGTGGCCAACGGTGCCCGGGAGGCCCGGTGAGCCCGGCAAGCCGGGGTCCGCCGTGCGGCTCGCGGTGGGCGAACGGTTCGACGTCCTGGACGTCCCGGCCGAGGCGGGCCGCGCGGGCCTCAGGCACCTCGCGCCGCGGTCACCGGTGGCCCTGCAGGGCGGAAGGATGCGGCTGCTGGTGGCCGCGGGCAGCGCGGAGGAGCTGTCCGGGCTGCTGGACTGGCTGGAGTGGGGAGCGCTGGCGCTCGACCTGACGGCGCTCGGCGAGGGCGACGCGATGGACGCCCCGCCGCCCCCTGACCCCGGGCCGGGGCGGGCCGGAGCGCGGCCGCCGGCCCCGAGCGCCCCCGGCACCCTGCAGGGGGCCGCCGTGTGGCTGCGGCCCCCCTGGCCGGGATGCGAGGTCGAGGCCTCGCTGCCGACGCTGTCGGCCATGGGGGGCCGGGAGGGCGCCCCCGATCTCGTACGACTCGTGAACACGGTGGCGACGCAGTGCCACCGGATCCGCCTGCGTCGCGCCCGTGCTCAGGCGTTGGCCTTCTCGTAGGCCTCGCGGATGGACGCGGGAACGCGGCCGCGGTCGTTGACCTCGTAGCCGTTCTCCTTCGCCCAGGCGCGGATCTGCGCGGTGTCCTGGCTGCCGCCGGAAGCGGCGCGGGCCTTTCCGCGCCCACCCGAAGAACGGCCTCCGGTACGACGACCGCCCTTCACGTAAGGCTCGAGAAGGCCGCGAAGCTTGTCCGCATTGGCGGTCGTGAGATCGATCTCGTACGTCTTGCCGTCCAACGCGAACGTGACGGTCTCGTCCGCCTCGCCGCCGTCGAGGTCGTCGACAAGAAGGACCTGAACCTTCTGTGCCACCGGATTTCCTTTCATTCATGACTTGTGGGCCGGGGGTCTGCGGCGTCCGCCGTTTCGCCGTCCCCTGTTATATGCAGTACTGCAGTACGTCGGAAAGCAAACCGCTTTTGCCGGAAAAACACAAACCCCCGGGAGAGACCGGCAGACCCGACCCGGCCCGGAAACATGCGCGTTTCGGACATAGGGAACCTGGGCAGAGCTCCGGGCGGAATACTCCGCGGTGATCGGCGATCACAGATGCAGAAGCATCCGACTGTTGCCCAAGGTGTTCGGTTTCACTCGCTCCAGGCCGAGGAACTCGGCGACGCCCTCGTCATAGGAACGCATCAGCTCGGTGTAGACGTCGGTGTCGACGGGCGTCTCGCCGATCTCGACGAAGCCGTGCTTGCCGAAGAAGTCGACTTCGAAGGTCAGGCAGAAAACGCGGCGAACGCCCAGCCAGCGGGCGGTCTGCAGCAACTTCTCCAGCAACTGATGGCCGACGCCGGCGCCCTTCAGGCCGGGCTTGACCGCGAGAGTGCGCACTTCCGCGAGGTCTTCCCACATGACGTGCAGCGCACCGCAGCCGACCACCTCGGCGTTGTCGTCCCGTTCCGCCACCCAGAACTCCTGGATGTCCTCGTAAAGCGTCACCGTCGCTTTGTCGAGCAGGATGCGGTCACGGACGTAGGCGTCAAGGAGACGGCGCACGGCCGGAACATCGCTGGTGCGGGCCCGCCGCACGGTGATGGCTTTAGCGCCGACTTCGGGGCTCTCGGACGAGGGACTCTCTCGGGACATGACCGGACGCTATCGCCCGCCGCCCCGCGGCGCGGAGCCGGGGTTCTCCTCGGCTTCGGGTGTTTCCGGTCCCTGGACGATGCGGACGGCGTCCCACAGGGCCTGCCGCTGTTCGTCGCTCATCATGCCGAAGAAGGCGACGAGAGCGGCGGCGGGGTTGTCGCTCTGGGACCAGGCGTCGTTCATGAGGGCGGCGGCGTAGGCGGGCCGGGTGGAGACGGCCTCATATCGATAGGCCCGGCCTTCCGCCTCGCGGCGCACCCAGCCCTTCTGATGGAGATTGTCCAAAACGGTCATCACCGTGGTGTAGGCGATGGTCCGCTCCCGCTGAAGGTCTTCCAGGACTTCTCGAACGGTCACCGGGCGGTTCCACTTCCACACCCGTGTCATGACCGCGTCTTCGAGTTCTCCCAATGGGCGAGGCACACCTCAGCACCATAGTGGGAGATCCCGCCATTCGCGTGCCGAACAGTCGGCTATCTCGACAAACGCGACAAAAGGGGCGTACGACCGTCCGCGGACGCGGCAGTCGTACGCCGGTGAAGGTGCCGTCGGCCGGCTGTCGGCCGGGTGTCAGCCGTCGGTCCGCGCGGGGGCCTGACGAGCCGCCTCCGCCTGGGCGATGGCGGCGTCGACGGCCGCGTCCTCCTTGGCCTTGTTGGCCCCGCCCTGGGTCTTCACGATCACCCGGATCACGCCGATGAAGAACACGGCCATGACGACCGGGGGCAGGAGCGCGGAGACGTAGTCCATGCACCCAGGTTAACCACGGGGCGGGGAACGGGCGGGGCGGGGTCGGGGCGGGGTCGTTCAGACCGCGGTGAGCTGGCGGGGACGGTCGGCCGGCGGCGCCGGGTTCGGTTTGCGGCGCGGGAAGACCTCGCCGGGGGTGGGGATGGGGCGGGGCGGCTTCGGGGTGGCCGGGGCCGGCTCGGGGGCGGGCGGCTTCTCCGCGGGCTTCTCCGGCTGCTCGGCGGGATCCTCGCCCGCGGCGCCGGCGGCAATGCCGGAGGCGTCGGCCGAGAGGCCGCCCGGGAGGGCCGTGAGGCGGACGCGGGAGGCGGGGACCACCGGGACGGCCGGGGGCGCCGCCCGGCGCGCGAGGCGGGCGCGTACGTCCTGTTCCGCGAGGACCTGGCAGCGGTCCAGGAGCGCGGCGGCGACCGGATTGCCGCGCAGCGCCCGCAGGGCGGCGAGGTCGTCGGGGTGCGGGCGGTAGCCGGAGCCCAGCACCTCCTCCAGCAGCGCGAGATAACCGGTGGCGGTCCCGGGCAGCGCGGCGCGGTAGCGGGCGAGATCGTCCACCAGGAAGGCGCGCAGCCGGGCACCCTCGCGCATCGCCTCGTCGAGGGACTCGGCGAGGCGGAGGCAGTCCTGGACTTCCTCGGCCGAGGCGGTTTCGGGGCGGAGGGCGAGGGCGAGAGCGCGGCGGAGCACACGCAGCTCCTCCACGCCGAACGCCATGCCGCCGCGGGATCCGTATGGCGTGGGCATGTGCCGACGATACGCGCTAATCAGACAAAGCCGACATAAAACAGGGCGTGTCGGGCGCAGGCACCGCGCGGCTCCGCGCCCCTACGCCCCTACGCCCCTACGCCCCTACGCCCCTACGCCCCTACGCCCCTACGCCCCTACGGGCGGCTACAGGCGCGACGCGTTCCGCTCGTACACCAGCCGGAGTCCGATCAGGGTCAGCCACGGCTCGTGCTCGTCGATCACCGAGGACTCGCCCAGCACCATGGGCGCCAGGCCGCCGGTCGCGATCACCGTCACGTCGTCCGGGTCGTCCGCCAGCTCGCGCGCCATCCGACTCACCACGCCGTCCACCTGGCCGGCGAACCCGTAGACGATGCCGGCCTGCATCGCCTCGACCGTGTTCTTGCCGATCACGTGCCGCGGCCGGGCCACCTCGATCTTGCGCAGCTGGGCGCCCTTGACGCCGAGCGCGTCGACCGAGATCTCGATGCCGGGCGCGATGACGCCGCCGACGTACTCCCCGCGCGCGGAGACCGCGTCGAACGTCGTCGCCGTACCGAAGTCCACGACGATGGCGGGGCCGCCGTAGAGCTCGACCGCCGCGACCGCGTTGATGATGCGGTCGGCGCCGACCTCCTTGGGGTTGTCGGTCAGGATGGGCACGCCCGTCTTCACGCCCGGCTCGACGAGCACCGCGGGCACGTCGCCGTAGTAGCGCCGCGTGACCTCGCGCAGCTCGTGCAGCACCGAGGGCACGGTCGCGCAGATGGCGATGCCGTCGATGCCGTCGCCGAGGTCGTCCCCGAGCAGCGGGTGCATACCCATCAGGCCCTGCAGCAGCACCGCCAGCTCGTCCGCGGTGCGGCGCGCGTCCGTCGAGATGCGCCAGTGCTCGACGATGTCCTCACCGTCGAACAGGCCGAGGACCGTGTGCGTGTTTCCCACGTCGATGGTGAGGAGCATGGCCGTTACTCCGCCGCGCGCAGGTCGAGGCCGATGTCCAGGATCGGCGAGGAGTGGGTGAGGGCGCCCACGGCCAGGTAGTCCACGCCGGTGCCGGCGTACGCGCGCGCGTTGTCGAGGGTCAGCCGGCCCGACGCCTCCAGGGCCGCGCGGCCGTGCACGAGGGCCACGGCCTCCTCGCACTCGCCGGGGGTGAAGTTGTCCAGCAGGATCAGGTCGGCGCCCGCGTCGACGACCTCGCGCAGCTGGTGCAGGGTGTCCACCTCGACCTCGATCGGCACCTCGGGGAAGGCCTCGCGCACGGCCTTGAACGCCTGGGCGACACCGCCGGCGGCGACCACGTGGTTGTCCTTGACCAGCGCCGCGTCCGACAGCGACATGCGGTGGTTGACGCCCCCGCCGCAGCGGACGGCGTACTTCTCCAGGGAGCGCAGGCCGGGCGTGGTCTTGCGGGTGTCGCGCACCCGCGCACCGGTGCCCTCCAGGGCGTCGGCCCACGCGCGCGTGGCGGTGGCGATGCCGGACAGGCGGCACAGCAGGTTGAGGGCGCTGCGTTCGGCGGTGAGCAGGTCACGGGTGCGCGTGGTGACCGACAGCAGCTTCTGGCCCGCCTCCACCCGGTCGCCGTCCTCGACGTGCCGCTCGACCTCGAACTCGTCCGTGCAGACCACCGAGAGCACCGCCTCGGCGACCCGGAGACCGGCGACCACGCCCGCCTCGCGCGCGGTGAAGTCGCCGGTGGCGACGGCGTCCTCGGGGATCGTCGCGACCGTGGTCACGTCCACGCCGTGGGCGAGGTCCTCCTGGATGGCGACGTTGGCGATGTCCTCGACCTCCACGGGGTCGAGTCCGGCGTCCGCCAGCAGCTGGGCGAGCGCGGGGTCGAGACCGCACTCCAGATATTCCGCGTCGGCTTCCGCGCCGCAGGCACAGCCGTCGCCGCAGCCGCCGGTGGACGCGAGGGGGAGGTCGGGGGTGCTCACTTGTGTCACTGCTCCTGAAGGCGCTGCCGGGTCGGGGGGAAGTCTGCGGTATCGGTGGTGTGCACGGCGAGTGTGCGGTCGGGATTCAGCCGTACGACGATGTGCCGGCGCCAGGCGGCGTCGTCGCGCTCGGCGTGGTCCTCGCGCCAGTGGCAGCCGCGGGTCTCCTGGCGCAGCTCCGCCGCGGCGACCAGAGCGCGGGCCACGCACAGGAGGTTGGTGGCCTCCCAGGTGTCGACGCCGGGCTCGGCGGTCTTGCCGTTCTCGGCGAGGGCGTCGCGGGCGTCGGTGTGCAGCCGCTCCAGTTGCTCGGCGGCCCGGGCGAGGGACGCGGCGGAGCGCAGGACGCCCGCGCCGTCCGTCATGATCCGCTGGATCGCGAAGCGCGCCTCGGGCTCCAGCAGGGGGTGGACCGGCTCCTCGGGGTGCTCGGCCGGCTGCGGCACGCGCGCGTGGAGACCGCCGTCCGCCGCGCTGTCCGCGTGGCCGTCCGCAGTGCTGTCTGCGCGGTCGGGCGTGGGGGCGCCGGCGGCGATGTCGGCGGCGATCCGCTCGGCGTAGACGAGGCCCTCCAGGAGGGAGTTGGACGCGAGCCGGTTGGCGCCGTGCACTCCGGTGCAGGCGACCTCGCCGCACGCGTACAGGCCCGGGACGGTCGTACGCCCGTGGGAGTCCGTGCGTACGCCTCCGGAGGCGTAGTGGGCCGCCGGGGCGATCGGGATGGGCTCGGTGACCGGGTCGATGCCGTGGGCGCGGCAGGCGGCGAGGATCGTCGGGAAGCGGTGCTCCCACATCTCGGCGCCGAAGTGCCGGGCGTCGAGGAACATGTGCTCGGCGTCCTGCTCCTGCATGCGGCGCGTGATGCCCTTGGCGACGATGTCCCGGGGCGCGAGTTCGGCCAGCTCGTGCTGGCCGACCATGAACCGCACGCCGGCGGCGTCGACCAGGTGTGCGCCCTCGCCGCGCACGGCCTCGGAGACGAGCGGCTGCTGGCCCTCGGCGTCCGGGCCGAGGAACAGCACGGTCGGGTGGAACTGGACGAACTCCAGGTCGGAGACCTCCGCACCGGCGCGCAGCGCGAGCGCCACGCCGTCGCCGGTGGACACCGACGGGTTGGTGGTGGCGGAGAAGACCTGGCCCATGCCGCCGGTCGCGAGCACCACCGCGGGAGCGTGCACGGCGCCCACGCCGTCGTGCTGGCCCTCGCCCATGACGTGCAGGGTCACGCCCGCGGTACGGCCGTCGGCGTCGGTCAGCAGGTCCAGGACGAGCGCGTTCTCGATGGTGCGCACGCCCGCCCGGCGCCCGCCGCCGTCCTCGGCCGAGGCCGCTTCGTGCCTGCTCCGCTCGGCCGCGCGTACCGCCTCGACCAGCGCCCGGGAGACCTCCGCGCCGGTCGCGTCGCCGCCCGCGTGCGCGATGCGGCGGCGGTGGTGGCCGCCCTCGCGGGTGAGCTCGATGCCGCCCTCGTCGTCGGTGTCGAAGTGGGCCCCGGTGGAGATCAGCCGGCGTACGGCGTCGGGCCCCTCGGTGACCAGGATCCGTACCGCTTCCTCGTCGCACAGGCCCGCGCCGGCGACCAGGGTGTCGTCCAGGTGCTGTTCGGGGGTGTCGCCCTCGCCGAGGGCCGCGGCGATGCCGCCCTGGGCCCAGCGGGTGGAGCCGTCGTCGAGACGGGCCTTGGTGACCACGACGGTCTCCAGGCCGGCCGCCGCGCAGCGCAGGGCGGTCGTCAGTCCGGCCACCCCGGAGCCGACGACCACCACGTCCGCCGAGATGGACCACCCGGGCGCGGGCGCGAACAAGCCCGGGCGAGCGCGAAGCGCTCCCGCTCGAGAGTGGTGGGCGACGGGCGGGCGTATGCCTGTGCTGGTCACGAGGCGGCTCCGAAGGTGAGGGGGATGTTGTCGATCAGCCGGGTCGCCCCGACCCGGGCGGCGACGGCGAGAACCGCCTCGCCGGTGAAGCCGTCCTCGATCTCGGTGAAGTCGGACGGGTCGACGAGGGCCAGGTAGTCCAGTTCCAGCGGCGGGGACAGCCGGGCGGCGTCCTCCAGGACCAGACCGGCGGCCGCGCGGACGGCCGACGGGGCGCCGAGGAAGGCGCGGCGCTCGGCGTCCTGGCCGGGGGCGGCGGCGGGCGACGTGCGGGCCTGGGCGACGGCGTGCGCGTCGGCCGCCGCCCTCGACTCCCCTATCGCGCTGAGGGCCTCGGCACGCGCGTGCGTGGCGGGCACCTCGCGGGCACGCGCGCGCAGCGCCTCCTGGGCGGCGTGCCGGTCACGGCCCGCGAACAGCGCGCGGGAGAGGGCGAGCGCCGTGCAACGCTCCGCGGGCGAGAGGTAGCGGTTGCGGCTGGACAGCGCCAGCCCGTCGTCCTCGCGCACGGTCGGCACGGCGACGATCTCGACGCCGAAGTTCAGGTCCCGCACCATGCGCCGGATCAGGGCGAGCTGCTGGGCGTCCTTCTGGCCGTACAGGGCGACGTCGGGGCGGGTGAGGTGCAGCAGCTTGGCGACGACGGTGAGCATCCCGTCGAAGTGGCCGGGGCGCGAGGCACCCTCCAGACGCTCGCCCATGGGGCCCGCGCTGACGCGGACCTGCGGCTCGCCGCCGGGGTAGACCTCGTCCACGGAGGGGGCGAACACGACGTCCGCCCCGGCCCGCTCGGCCACCTCCAGGTCGGCGTCCAGGGTGCGGGGGTAGCGGTCGAGGTCCTCGCCCGCGCCGAACTGCAGCGGGTTGACGAAGACGGTGACGACCACCTCCCCGTCCGGTCCGGCGATCCCGCGCGCCGTGCGGACCAGGGAGGCGTGGCCATCGTGCAGGGCGCCCATGGTCATCACGACGGCGCGACGGCCGGTGCGCGTGCGTGCGTGCAGTTCGTCCGCGGTGCGCAGCAAGGTGATGGTCATCGGCCGTCTCCCTCGGCGCCGTCGGTTCCGTCGGTTTCGCCGATCCCGCCGATCCCGCCGGTCCCGTCGGCGAGCACGCCGAGCAGGTCCTCGGCCAGTTCCGGCTTGAGCAGTCCGTGGGCGAGCGCCCGGTCGGCGGTCGCGCGGGCCATCGCGAGGTAGCCGGCCACGGTCTGCGGGGCGTGCGTGCGCAGTTCGGCGACGTGCGCGGCGACGGTGCCCGCGTCCCCCCGGGCGACGGGGCCGGTGAGGGCCGCGTCGCCGGAGCGCAGGGCGTTGTCCAGGGCTGCGCCGAGCAGCGGGCCGAGCATCCGGTCGGGCGCCTCGACGCCGGCCGCGCGCAGCAGCTCCATGGACTGGGCGACCAGCGTGACGAGGTGGTTGGCGCCGAGTGCGAGCGCCGCGTGGTACAGCGGGCGCATCGGCTCGGCGATCCATTCCGGTTCGCCGCCCATCTCGATGACGAGGGCCTCCGCGGCCAGCCGCAGCTCGTCGGGCGCGGTGACGCCGAAGGAGCAGCCGGCCAGGCGCTGCACGTCGACGGCGGTCCCGGTGAAGGTCATCGCCGGGTGCAGGGCGAGCGGAAGGGCGCCCGCGCGCAGGGCGGGGTCCAGGACCCGTACGCCGTAGCGCCCGGAGGTGTGGACAAGCAGCTGGCCGGGCCGGACGGCGCCGGTGTCGGCGAGGCCCTCGACGAGCCCGGGCAGGGCGTCGTCGGGAACCGTCAGCAGGACGAGATCGGCCCGCTGCAGCACCTCGGCGGGCGGCACCAGCGGCACGTCGGGGAGCAGCTCCGCGGCTCGCCGCCGGGAGGCGTCGGACACCCCGGAGACGGCCACCGGGCGGTGCCCGGCGAGCTGGAGGGACGCGGCGAGCGCGGGGCCCACGCGGCCGGCGCCGACGACGCCGACGGTGAGCCGCGCGGGGCGGTCCTGGGGATCTGGCTGTTGGCTTGTACTCACGCGACGGCGGCCTTCCCGTTCCAGTCCGCTTCGGGTACCGGACGATTTCTCGTCATGTTAACGCGATCGGTCCGCGGGGCGGCCGGTTGTCCACAGGCTGTGGGTTTCCGCACGCCACCGTGCGCGCGCCCGCCGATGCGGAAACAGCGGAAACGAATGCGCGTGCCCGCGCGGGACGGCGCACGGCATGATCCGGGGCATGACCGAGAGCGCGGAGCAGGGCGGGCAGGGGAGCGAGCCGGGGGAGCACTCGGCGGAGCGGCCGGCGGAGGAACGTCCGAGGGAACACTCGGGGGAACATGCGGGGGAAGGTTCGCGGGAGCCGGCGGAGCGGCTGTCGGCCGAGGAGCGGCGCGCACGGCGCTACAAGCGGCGCATGAGCGCCTACCGGAGCGCGCGGGTGCTCTCGCGCCCCGGTTTCCGGGGCACGCTGAGGGAGCGGCTCGCGGTGCTGGACGCGGCGCCGGACCTGTACGACCTCGACGAGGCGTCGGACGTCTACGGCGACGGCGTCGTGGAGGCCCTGGAGCGGAAGGTCGCCGGGCTGCTCGGCAAGGAGGCGGCCGCCTTCTTCCCCACCGGCACGATGGCCCAGCAGGTGGCCCTGCGCTGCTGGGCCGGCCGCACCGGCGAGAAGGCCGTCGCGCTGCACGCGATGTCCCACCCCGAGGTGCACGAACGCCACGCCCTCAGCCAGGTCAGCGGCCTGCGCCCGGTCCGGCTGACCGGCGAGCCGCGCCAGCCGACCGCCGACGAGGTGCGGGACTTCCCCGAGCCCTTCGGCACCCTGATGCTGGAGTTGCCGCTGCGGGACGCCGGCTTCCTGCTGCCGACCTGGGACGAGCTGTGCGAGGTCGTGGCGGCGGCGCGCGAGCGTGACGCGGTGGTGCACTTCGACGGCGCGCGCCTGTGGGAGTCCACCGTCCACCTCGGCCGGCCGCTCGACGAGATCGCGGACCTGGCGGACAGCGTGTACGTCTCCTTCTACAAGTCCCTCGACGGCTTCGGCGGCGCGGCGCTCGCCGGGCCGAGGACGCTGGTCGACGAGGCGAGGACCTGGCGCCACCGGTACGGCGGACAGGTCTTCCAGCAGTTCCCGACCGCGCTGTCGGCGCTCGCCGGTCTGGAGCGCGAACTGCCCCGGCTGCCCGAGTACGTGCGCCACGCCCGCGTGGTGGCCGCCGCGCTGCGCGAGGGCTTCGCGGCGGCCGGGCTGCCGTGGGCGCGCGTACACCCCGAGGTGCCGCACACCAACGCGTTCCAGGTCTGGCTGCCCTACGACGTCGACGTCGTCGCCGAGGCGGCCGTCCGGCAGGCGGAGGAGACGGACACGCTGCTGTTCGTGAGCGCCTGGGACGCCAGGGGTCCCGCGCTGGCGTACACGGAGGTCGACGTACGCGCCGCGGGCCTGGAGTGGACGGCCGACGACGTGAAGGCGGCGGCCGCGCAGTTCGTCGCCCGGCTGAAGGAGGAGGTGGGCGAGCAGGAAGTGGGCGAGTGACGGGGGTCGTGAGGGGGGTGCGTGACCCGGCCGGGCCCGGCGCGGACGCCGGTCGACGGTGGCCGTCGAACGGGGCGGCGTTGTCAGTGGCGGGGTGCACCATGAGGTCATGAGCCTGCGCATCGACATCGCGGGGCTGCGGCCGGAGCGGATCGCCGTCGTCCCCTCGCCCCTGGCCGAGCTCGGCATGGCGTTGCACGCGCTGTCCGAACCGGGGCACCACCCGGGCCTGCAGGGCTGGGCGACCGGGGTGACCGCGCGGCTCGACCCGCATCTGGCGGACCGGATGTGCGAGGCGGACTTCCTGTGGCGGACGACGTTCTCCGACCTCTTCCTGCCCTGCGCGGGCGTCCCGGGCCGTACCGCCCTGCCCGGTGCGACGCTCGCCGAGGACCTGGACCTGCTCGACAAGCTGACGGACGAGCAGTTCGTGGACGGCGCGCTCGAGTTCACCTGCGACCTGCCGTACAGCGTGCCCGGGCCCGGCGCCCTGGCCGACGCCGGGATGCGGCGGGTCGCGCTGGAGCGCGCGGCCACCCGCGGGCCGCGGCAGCTGCACTTCAGCGAGCGGCTGCTGGCCGATCCGCCACGGATCAGGGCGTGGCTGCGGCAGTTCCTGGAGGACTGCGACGAGGCGTTCTTCGCGGAGACCTGGGCCCGGCTGCGCCACCAGCTGGCGGCGGACGCCCGCCACAAGACGGACCTGCTGCGGCGCAAGGGCCTGGCCGAGGCGCTGGCCGCGGTGTCACCGGCCGTGGCCCTGGACGAGGCGGCGGCCTGCGTCACGGTCGACAAGCTCGGCGAAGGACGCACGGCCACTCGGGACGGCGGTCTGCTGCTCGTCCCGACCAGCCTGGGCCGGCCGCACCTGATGGTCCTGCACCGGCACGCCTGGCAGCCGGTGCTGCACTACCCGGTGGCCTCCCCCGATCCGGTCGCTCCCGCCTCGGTCGAGCAGCTGGCGCTGCGGATGACGGCCCTGTCGCACCCGGTGCGCATGCGGCTGTGCCGGAGCCTGGCCCGCAGCGCCTTCACCACGGGTGAGCTGGCCCGGCTGCACGACATGACCCCGCCCGAGATATCCCGGCACCTGAGCGTCCTGAAGAAGGCGGGCCTGCTCACCACCCGCCGGCGCGGCCGGTACGTCCTGCACCAGCTGGACGTACCGGTGGTGGCCCGGCTGGGCAGCGACTTCCTGGAGGGCGTCCTGCGCTGAGCCCCCGGTGCGACCGGCCCCGGCGTACCGGATTCGGCCGGGTTCAATGGGGTCCGGCCTTTTCCAGCGGGTCGGCCGGATTCAGTCGAACCGGATGTGCCGCACTCCGACCTGTGCCTGCCTCAGCCGGGTGCGCAGGGCGCCCTCGTTGTTCGGCCGGAGGGTCAGCCCCGCCAGCACGGCGATGCGGTCCGCCGTCTTCGGCACGGTCGAGTGGTCGGTCCACAGGTGCTCGGCGAACTCCGGCTCGCGCAGCCGTTCGAGGCAGTGGTCCAGCTGCTCCACGGCCCAGCTCTCCCGCCGCAGACCGGCGTTCTTCCCGGCGACGTACCGCAGGAGGTGCCCGAAACCGCGCTCGTTCAGCCGCTTCAGCACCGTCCCGCGCTCGGCGAGGAGGGTGAAGTGCCTTACGTCGTGCCCGAGTTCGCGCAGCCGGCCGACGGTCTCCCGGAAGTGGCCGGAGTCGGTGACCGTCATCGGGACGATCACCACGCCGTCGTGCCGGGTGAGGGCGAGGTCGAGGACCTCCACGACGCCCTGCCGCCAGGACGCCAGGTCCTGGAAGTCTCCGCGCAGGTCGGGCGGCATCATGCGGTGCAGCCCGAAGCCGGCGTGCTCGGGGTCGCAGATGACGCTGCCGGGCAGACGCCGCTGGATCTCGTGCGCGGTCTGCGTCTTGCCGCCCCCGAAGGGGCCGTTGATCCACAGGAGCATGCGCAGACCCTAGTGGGCGGCGGTCACGCCGGGGGCACGTTCACCGGGTTCAGCCGTGCCCGCCCGCCCGCACCAGCCCGGTCTCGTACGCCAGCACCACCACCTGCACCCGGTCCCGCAGGCCGAGCTTGGTCAGGATGCGTCCCACGTGGGTCTTGACGGTCGCCTCGGAGAGCACGAGCCGGGCCGCGATCTCACCGTTGGACAGGCCCTGCGCGACCAGCACCATGACCTCGCGTTCGCGGCCGGTGAGCCGCTCCAGCTCCGTGTGCCGGGGCTCGTTGCCGGTGCTCGGCAGCATCGGCGCGAACCGGTCCAGCAGCCGGCGCGTGGTCGACGGGGCCACCACCGCGTCGCCGCTGTGCACCGCGCGGATGGCGGCGAGGAGTTCACCGGGCGGCACGTCCTTGAGCATGAAGCCGGAGGCGCCCGCCTTCAGGCCGGAGAACGCGTACTCGTCGAGGTCGAAGGTGGTCAGGATCAGCACCTTCGGCGGGTTCGGCGCCGAGCAGATGCGGCGGGTGGTCTCCACGCCGTCCAGCTTCGGCATGCGCACGTCCATCAGGACGACGTCGACCTCGGTGGCACGCAGTTCCTGCAGGGCCTCGACACCGTCCCCGGCCTCCGCGACGACCTCCATGTCCGGCTGCGCGGCGAGCACCATCCGGAACCCGGTGCGCAGCAGCACCTGGTCGTCCACGAGCATCACGCGGATCGTCATCGAGGCCTCTTCCATGTCCGTCCAGGGGTGTCCCTGAGGGGCGTTACAGGTGTCAATCGGGGGCGTGCGGAAACGTCAGTGCGCCGGTTTCAGCGGCAGCAGGGCGCTGATGCGGAATCCTCCGCCGGGGCGCGGGCCGGCGTCCAGCGTCCCGCCGACCATGCCGACCCGCTCACGCATGCCGATCAGGCCGTGGCCCTGCCCGTCGATGCCGCCCTCTTCGTACAGCTCGTGCGGGGCGCCCTTGCCGTCGTCCTCGACGAGCAGGCCGAGGCCGTCGTCGAAGTACACCAGGCGCACGCTGGCGCCCGCGTTCGGGCCGCCGTGCTTGCGGGTGTTGGTCAGCGCCTCCTGCACGATCCGGTACGCCGTGAGTTCGACGCCGCTGGGCAGCGGGCGCGGGGTGCCCTCCACCTTGAAGTCGACGGGCAGGCCGGCGTGACGGCACTGCTCCACCAGTTCGTCTATCTGCTCGACGTCGGGCTGCGGGACGTACTCGCTGGTCTCCTGGTGCTCGCCGGTGCGCAGCACGCCCAGCAGGCGGCGCATCTCGGCGAGGGCCTGGCGGCCGGTCGAGGAGATGGTCTCCAGCGCCTTCTTCGCCTGGTCGGGCGCTGCGTCGAGGACGTAGGCGGCGCCGTCGGCCTGCACGACCATCACCGACACGTTGTGCGCGACGACGTCGTGCAGCTCGCGCGCGATGCGGGCGCGCTCGGCGGCGACCGCGACCTTGGCCTGCGCCTCGCGTTCCTTCTCCAGCCGGGACGCGCGCTCCTCCAACTGGGCGAAGTAGGCGCGGCGGGTGCGGATCGAGTCGCCGAGCACCCAGGCGAGCGCGAACGGCACCGTCTGCAGGACCACGATCGCCACGTTTCCCAGGACGCCGCTGCCGTCGTTCGGCCAGCGCAGCTGCGCCACCGTGGCCGCGCCGAGGCTCACGGCCAGCGCGAGCCGGGAGGCCCAGCGGGCGCCGGTCGCGGCGACCGTGTAGACGATCACCAGCATCGCGAAGTCGGCGGGCGTCACCGCCACGTCCAGCGCCACCTGGGCGGCGCCGATGCCGATCGTCAGCAGCAGCATCTTCTCGGGCATGCGCCGGCGCATGGCGATCACCAGGCACAACAGGACGATGACCGGAACGATCGCCATCGGCGCGTCGGTGCCCCGGTCCTCCCGATGGGCGGTTCCGCTCACCGCGGAGATCCCGAACAGGAAGACGGCCCAGAAGCCGTCGACCCAGGTCGGGTGCCTGCGGAGGAAGTCATAGAGGCGCTGCACGTAACCCAGAGTAGGGAAGTGCGATAGGTGCAGGGGTCAACCGGAGGGCCGATCCTGCGAGCGGTGCGCGTACTCCGCAAGGTGGAGGTCCCGTTCCCCGGTGGGCTCGGGGTCTGTCCTAGCCTGGGCCGATGACGGCGGAGACGACGGATGAATGGCGCGGCTGGCGGGCGGCGGCCGAGGCCGCCCTGTACGGGCCGGACGGTTTCTATCGCAGGCCGGAGGGGCCGGCCGGGCACTTCCGTACGTCGGTGCACGCGTCGCCGCTGTACGCGGAGGCGGTGGCCCGGCTGCTGTGCCGGGTCGACGAGGCGCTCGGCGGGCCCGCGTCGCTCGACTTCGTCGACATGGCGGCGGGGCGCGGCGAGTTGGCCGGCGGTGTGCTGGCGGTGCTCCCCGCCGAGGTGGCCGCACGCACGCGTGTGTACGCCGTCGAGCTCGCCGACCGCCCCGCGGGCCTCGACGACCGCGTCCGGTGGCTGGCCGAGCCGCCGCAGGGCCTCACCGGGCTGCTGTTCGCCAACGAGTGGCTGGACAACGTTCCGGTGGAGATCGCCGAGACGGACTCCGTGGGCGTGCCGCGACGGGTGCTGGTACGGCGGGACGGCACCGAGCGCCTCGGGGAGCCGGTCGGCGGCGCGGAGGCGGAGTGGCTGGCGCGATGGTGGCCGTTGGGCGCCGAGGAGGGGCTGCGGGCCGAGATCGGGCTGCCCCGGGACGAGGCGTGGGCCGCCGCGGTCGCGACGCTCGACCGGGGGCTCGCGGTCGCGGTCGACTACGCGCACAGCCGGGAGGCGCGCCCCCCGTTCGGGACGCTCACCGGGTTCCGGGAGGGGCGCTCGACGGCGCCCGTGCCGGACGGGTCGTGCGACATCACGGCGCATGTCGCGCTGGACGCGTGCGCGGCGCACGCCATGGCGCACCTGACGGCGCGCACAACAGCGCACACGACGGAGCGCACCCTCCCCGGCGCGCACCTGTTGCGGCAGCGCGACGCGTTGCGCGCGCTGGGCATCGCGGGCGCACGCCCCCCGCTGACGCTGGCGACCACACACCCCGCCGCGTACGTGCGCGCCCTCGCGAGCGCCGGCGAAGCCGCCGAGCTCACCGCTCCGGGCGGCCTCGGCGACTTCGGCTGGCTGCTGCAGCCGGTGGGAATCCCGGACCCGCTCCTCGACAGCGCGTAGGGCCACTCGCGCGAGGCCGCTCGCGCGGGCCGCTCGCGCAGGGCTGCTCGCGTCGGCCTACTTGTCGATGTCCCCGACGACGAAGAACAGCGAGCCCAGAATCGCCACCATGTCCGCGACCAGCGTCCCCGGCAGCAGTTCCACCAGGGCCTGGATGTTGTTGTACGAGGCCGAGCGCAGCTTGAGCCGGTACGGCGTCTTCTCGCCCTTGCTGACGAGGTAGTAGCCGTTGATGCCGAGCGGGTTCTCGGTCCACGCGTAGGTGTGGCCCTCGGGCGCCTTGAGCACCTTCGGCAGCCGCTGGTTGATCGGGCCGGGCGGCAGGTCGGCGAGCCGGTCGAGGCAGGCGTCGGCGAGGTCGAGGGCGTTGTGGGTCTGCTCCAGCAGCACCTCGAAGCGGGCGAGGCAGTCGCCCTCCCGCCGGGTGACGACCTTCAGGGTGTCCTGCAGCTCCCCGTAGGCGAGGTACGGCTCGTCGCGGCGCAGGTCGAAGTCGACCCCCGAGGCGCGCGCGATCGGCCCGCTCACGCCGTACGCGTGCACGGTCTCCGGTGCGAGCGCCCCCACGCCCCGCGTGCGCCCGCGGAAGATCTCGTTGCCGAGCACCAGGTCGTCGTAGACGTCCATGCGCGAGCGCACGTCGGCGACGGCGGCACGCGCGCGTGCCGTCCAGCCCGCGGGCAGGTCCTCCTTCAGGCCGCCGACGCGGTTGAACATGTAGTGCATGCGGCCGCCGGAGACCTCCTCCATGACGTTCTGGAGGGTCTCGCGTTCCCGGAAGGCGTAGAAGACCGGCGTGATGCCGCCGAGCTCCAGCGGGTAGGAACCCAGGAACATCAGGTGGTTCAGCACCCGGTTGAGCTCCGCGAGGAGCGTGCGCGTCCACACCGCGCGGGTGGGGACCTCCATGCCGAGCATGCGCTCCACGGCGAGGACCACACCCAGCTCGTTCGAGAAGGCCGACAGCCAGTCGTGGCGGTTGGCGAGCATGATGATCTGGCGGTAGTCGCGCGCCTCGAAGAGCTTCTCCGCGCCCCGGTGCATGTACCCGATCACCGGCTCCGCGCGCATGATGCGCTCACCGTCCAGCACGAGCCGCAGCCGCAGCACACCGTGCGTGGACGGGTGCTGGGGCCCGATGTTGAGCACCATGTCGGTGCTCTCCGCGGCGCCGCCGATTCCGACCATGGTCTCCGTCGTAGGAGTCATGGACACAGTCTCTCCTACGTACGCTGACCGTATGGAGACGGGGAGCCCTCAGAAGACGGGCGTCGCGGAGGCCGGGCCGGCGTGGACCGGGCTTCCGCCGGGGCTGCTGCGGATGCGCCGGCTGCTGCTGGTGGTGTGGCTGGGGACGGCCGCCCTCGCCATCGGGCTGCTGCTGGGGTTCCTCGCCGGACCGGCCTGGGCCGCCCTGGCGCTGGCGCCGCTCGCGCTGACGGCCTGGGGCTGGGTGCTGCTCGGCCGCAACTGGCGCTCGTGGCGGTACGCCGAACGCGCCGACGACCTGCTGATCAGCCGGGGAGTGCTGTGGCGGGAGGAGACCGTCGTGCCGTACGGACGGATGCAGCTCGTCGAGGTCACCTCGGGTCCCGTCGAGCGGTACTTCGGGCTGGCCAGCGTGCAGTTGCACACCGCGGCCGCGGCGACCGACGCCACCATTCCCGGCCTCGACCCGGCCGAGGCGGAACGGCTGCGGGACCGGCTCACCGAGCTCGGCGAGGCCCGATCGGCGGGACTGTGACGTTGCCGCCCTCCCAGGACGACGCCGCCCGTGACGATGTCCACACCGACGCCCACCACGGCGAGCGTCCTCTCGCTACTCCCGTGGAGCGGCGGCTGCACCCCGTGACGCCGCTCAGGCGGGCGTGGGCGCCGGTCGCCGTGGTCATCGGGTGGGCCGTCCACGACCCGGACCAGGCGCAGCGCCAGCTGACCCGGCTGACCGCCACCACGCTCCTGGTCGCGCTCGCCGTCGTCGTCCCGGCCGCCGCCCTGTACGGCTTCCTCAGCTGGTGGTTCACGCACTTCGCGGTGACCGACACGGAACTGCGCATCCGCACCGGGCTGGTCTTCCGCCGCACCGCGCACATCCGGCTGGAACGCGTCCAGGCCGTCGACGTCACCCAGCCCCTCCTCGCGCGCGTGGCGGGCGTCGCGAAGCTGCGGCTGGACGTCATAGGCGCAGGCAAGAAGGACGAGCTCGCCTTCCTCGGGGAGCGCGAGGCCCGTGCGCTCCGCGCGGAGCTGCTCGCGCGCGCCGCCGGTTTCGCCCCCGAGACGGCGCGCGAAGTCGGCGAGGCACCAGCGTGCGAACTGTTGCGCACGCCCCCACGTCACCTCGTGCTCTCCCTCGTGCTGACGGGCGCCACCTGGGGATCGCTGGCCGCCGCGCTCGTCGTGCCGCCCGTGCTGTGGCTGGCCACCCACAGCGTGTGGACGGTCCTGGCCAGCGCCCTGCCGCTGCTGGGGACGGCGGGCGCGAGCAGCGTGGGACGGTTCGTCGCGGAGTACGACTGGACGGTGTCCGAGTCTCCCGACGGCCTGCGGATCGACCACGGTCTGCTCGACCGCACGCACGAGACGGTGCCGCCGGGACGGGTGCAGACCGTACGGATCGTGGAGCCGCTGCTGTGGCGGCGCCGCGGCTGGGTGCGGGTGGAGCTGGACGTGGCCGGGTCGGCCAACTCGGTGCTGGTGCCCGTCGCCCCGCGCGAGCTCGCCGAGGCGGTCGTCGCGCGCGTGCTGCCCGGCGTCGTCGTACCGGCGGCCGATCCATCGGCCGGGTCGTCGGCCGAGTCGCCGGCCGGAGCTGGGGCCGACCCGTGGGCGCGGCCGCCACGGCGCGCCGGGTGGTGCGCTCCGGTGTGGTGGCGCGGGCACGGGCTCTCCGTCACCGACACGGTGTTCGCCACGCGGCGCGGGCTGCTGCGCCGCAGGCTGGAACTCGTGCCGCACGCGAAGGTGCAGAGCGTGCGGCTGACCCAGGGGCCGTGGGAGCGGCTGTGGCGGCTCGCGGACGTGCACGTGGACACCGGAGCCGACAAGACCGTCACCGCACGGCTGCGGGACGCACAGGAGGCGGTGGAGCTGCTGCGGGCACAGGCCGAACGTTCACGGACGGGCCGACGGGCGGCCCGTCCCGACCGGTGGATGGCCTGACGGACGGATGGCCTGACGGGTGGATGACCTGACGGGTGGATGACCTGACGGGATGGATGATCTGCCACCCGCCCGCTGGGGGGGCAGGGCCGGCCGGGCCCGACGTGGCGGTGCGCCGCTGCCCGGAGAGGGCGTCGCGGCTGTGGCAGTGGGCCGACGCGAGAGCCGGGCCCGTGCGGCTCGTCAGGCACCCCTGTGCCCGCGCCCGCGACCGAGCCCGCGCCCGTCTTCGCGTCCCTGCCCGCTGTTAAGAGACCGCGCTGCGCACGTTGCGCAGGCCCTGCAGTTTGATCGGTTCCGTCTCGTCGTGGGCCGTCAGGTCGATGACCTGGCCGACGCCGCGCGACTCATCGTCCGCCGGCTTGAACTCCGCCTCCGCGTCGGCCTTGTGCAGCGCGAGCGCCTCCTGCCCGACCACGTCGGCGAGGTCCTCGTTGTGCACGTTCTCCAGGGCGCCCTGCGACGGCTGCCCCTTCGTGCCGAAGAAGTCGAACCCGCCCTCGACCGCCGGGCGCCGCGCGGGCGCGGGCGGCACGACGGCCACCGCGGTCGGCGCGACGAAGTGCCCGGAGGGCTGCTGCACGGGCTGGGCGTGCTTGCCCGTGGTGGCGGCGGTCGCGCGCTCGTGCCCGTCGACCGCCTCGGGCTTCCCCTGCGCCTCGTCCTCCTGCGCCGCCTCCGTACCGGCGGTGCCCGTCTTCACCGGCTCGCCTTTCGCGACGCCGTGCTCCTCGGCGGAGGCCGGAGGGACCTGAGGCTTCCGGGAGTCCGCGACGTTCCCGGACTGCTGGGGCTGCTCGGACTGCTCGGACTGCTCGGAGTCGCCCTTGGACTGCTTGGCGGCCTCGGTGCCCTCGGCACCCTCGGCTTCCTCGGCGTCGGCAGCGTCCTCGGCCGCGGCCTCCGCATCCACGGCCTCGTCGCCTTCCGCGGCTTCCTCGCCTTCCGCGGCGTCCTCGGATTCCGCGGTCTCCTCGGTGCCCTCGCCGCTCTCCGCCCCGGCGGCCGCGTCGGCCGCGTCGGCCTCGGAGCGGCCGTCGGCCCCGGCGAACCGGGTCAGCGCCGCGTCGGCCCGCTGGAACAGCTCCGCCCCCTCGGGCGAGAAGACCCCGGGAGCCGCCGCCGTCTCGGCGGTGTTCTCGGCGGCGTTCTCGGCGGCCTCCGCCGGGGCAGCCACAGCCCCGGCCTCCGCCACCGGCTCCGTCCTCGGTGTCGGCACCGGCGGCAGCGCGCGCGTGGCCGGCGTGTCGGTCGTGGTCTCGATCTCCAGCAGGCGCCGGCCCTCCAGCGCGCTCGCCCGCTCGGTCTCGGCGGTGGCGTACCGCCGCAGCAGCGCCGCGTGCTCGTTGCGCAGCCCCGCCAGCTCCGAGCGCTTCGCCCGCAGCCGCTGTTCGAGCTTGGCGCGCAGCTCGCGCGACTCCTCCAGGTCGGTCTCCAGCTCGGCGACCCGCTCCTCGTGCCGCCACTCGTCGCTCGCACGCGCGCGCGTGAGATCGGCGACGCGTTTGCCCGCCTCGATGTCCCAGCGGCGCATGACGGCCGCGCCCACGGCCGCGGTCGCCGCGGCTGTCGCAGCCGCCACCCGGAGCACGGCCGGATCCCAGAACACCCAGGGGCCGAGTGCGCAGACGAGGGAGACGCCTGCGATCGCCGACGGGGGAAGCAGCCTGTGCAGAGGCGGAGAATGGCGGTGACGTCCACGTGGCATGGCCAGAAACTTACCGCGCGTAGGGGAACGTTGGCCCCCCGCCCCGTAAAAAGACAGCCATAACGAAACGTTCACAGCGCATCAGGTGGTGCCTTTGCTGTGAAGGCGGTATTCGGACACGGTGCGCGGGAATTCCGGAGAGCCGCTCTCCCCGTGCTCACCGGTCGCTCAGCCGCCCACTGATCCACTGCAGCGTCCCGGGAATCTCGCGCCGCCAGGTGTTGAAGTTGTGGCCGCCGCTTTCCAGGATGATCGACGAGATCCGGGTCAGCCCGGTGGCCTGCACACGCTCTATGAACTTCAGCGTGTCCCGGTAGTTGGATTCACCGACCCTGCTGCTGGTGACGAGCAGTGAAGTGTCGGGCGGCGGGAGGTGCCTGAGGCACCACCACAGGTCGGCCCGGCCGCGCAGCTCCGCCCGGCCGTGGAAGAGGTCGCCGGTCGTGGGGTCGATCGGCGCCCTGTAGTACGGGGACAGGCCCGCGCCCGCCGCGTACACCCGGGGATGGTGCATGGCGAGCTTCAGCGCGCAGTAGCCGCCCGTGGAGTCGCCGATGATGCCCCAGCTGCCGGGCTTCCGGCCCACCCGGTAGTGCGCCAGCACGGCGTCCGGCAGGTCCTGGGCGAAGAAGGTCTCGGTCTGCGGGCCGCCGGGGATGTCCACGCACTCCGTGTCCCGCGGCGGGGCCACCGTGGGCCGCAGCATCACGAGGATCATCGGCTGCATGCGGCCGTTCTTCGCGAGCCCCAGGGCCGTGCTGGGGTAGTGCAGCTTGGTGAAGAGCGCCTCGGCCGTGCCCGGATACCCGGTCAGCACGACGGCCGCGGGGAACGTGCGGGTGCGGTACTGCGGCTGGAAGTACTCCGGCGGCAGGTACACGTACGCGGGTGTGGCGATGTGCGTCCTGCGGCCCACGATGTCGACCTTCTGGATCTGCCCGCCGGTCCGCGGCCGCGCCCCGGCGGCGCCCTGCACCCGTACCGTGTCGACCACCTGCAGCGGGCCGCCGGATCCCCCGAGTGCCGTGTGGTTGACGACCACGCCCTGGTCGTTCTCGCGGCCTAACAGATCCGCCCAGCTCGCGTAGAACCCGAAGGCCTGGTTGGCGGCCAGGCCCACCGACACGAACAGGGTCAGCTGAGTGGCGAGCAGCAGGCCGACCCGCCCGCCGACGGCACGCCAGCCCCCTCGCGCCAGGCGCGGCCACAGCCACACCGTGCCGACGAACAGCAGCACGGCGAACGCGACAGCCAGTACCAGCGTTACGTTGCTCGTAAGACCCATGGGTGCTTCCTGCCTGCGCTTTCTCCCAGGTCCCCGCTCCTTCGCGAGGGCTTGCCCGGGACTTTCCCCGGCCTTTGATACGGCTTTGGAGTGGCGAGTGAACCTGTGTACCCGTGACACCGTCCTAGAGGGCGCAATGTCGCCGGATGCCCGAATCGGCACCGGATTCAAGGTCTCTCGCAGAACTACAGGATGCGATGTCTGTCAGGACAGATGAGGAAATGTCGGGCGGGGTTCCGACCCGATCACGCAAGGCGCGGCGCGTGTTCCGGGGTCCGCGCCCCGAGGCCGTCCCGGCCCTCGTCGCCAGGGCGTGCACGCTCGTGGGCCTGCTGGACATCGCTGCGGGCGTCTTCCCGCGCTTCCGGCACAGCCGTATGCACACCCTCGCCGAGGTGCTGCCGGGCGCGCTCGGTCCGTTCGCGGCGGCCCTCTCGCTGAGCACCGGCGTGCTGTTGCTGCTGCTCGCGCACGGGCTCAGGCGCGGCAAACGCCGTGCGTGGCGGGCCGGGGTGGCGCTGCTGCCGGCGGGCGCGGTGACGCAGTTCACGTACCGGCACTCGCTGCTCGGCGCGCTCATCTCGCTGGCGCTGCTGGCGGCGCTGCTGCGCCACCGCGACCAGTTCGCGGCGCTGCCGGACCCGCGCAGCCGCTGGCGGGCGCTCGCGAACTTCGTTCTCATGGGTGCCAGCTCCCTCATGCTCGGACTGATCATCGTCAGCGTCCACCCGAATCGCATGGTGGGCGACCCGAGCCTGGCCGATCGCATTACGCACGTCCTCTACGGTCTGTTCGGCTTCGAAGGACCGGTCGACTACCAGGGAGACACCTCCTGGACCGTCGCCTTCTCCCTCGGCGCTCTCGGACTGCTCACCGCCGTCACCACCATCTACCTCGCCCTGCGCCCGGAACACCCGGCGGCGCGCCTGACGGAGGAGGACGAGGCCCGTTTGCGCGCGCTGCTCGCCAAGCACGGCGGCCGCGACTCGCTCGGCCACTTCGCGCTGCGCCGCGACAAGGCCGTCGTCTTCTCGCCCAGCGGCAAGGCGGCGGTGACCTACCGCGTCGTGTGCGGGGTGATGCTCGCCAGCGGCGACCCCATCGGGGACGTCGAGGCCTGGCCGGGCGCCATCGAACGCTTCATGGACGAGGCACGGGCCCATTCGTGGACGCCGGCCGTCATGGGCTGCTCGGAGACGGGCGGCGAGGTGTGGACCCGGGAGACCGGCCTCGACGCGCTGGAACTCGGCGACGAGGCGGTGGTGGACGTCGCGGATTTCTCGCTCGCCGGCCGCGCGATGCGCAACGTGCGCCAGATGGTCAAGCGCATCGAGCGGGCCGGATACGAAACCCGGGTACGACGTGTCCGTGACCTCGGCGAGACGGAGCTGGAGCGGATCCGGCGGGCCGCCGACGCCTGGCGCGGCACCGACACCGAACGCGGCTTCTCCATGGCGCTGGGCCGCATCGGCGACTCCGCCGACGGCGACTGCCTCATCGCCACCGCCCACAAGGCGGACGCCGAGCCGGGTCCGTACGGCGACCTGAAGGCGATCCTGCACTTCGTGCCGTGGGGCCCGGACGGCGCCTCGCTGGACCTGATGCGCCGCGACCGTTCGGCCGACCCCGGCATGAACGAACTGCTGATCGTCGCCGCCCTCCAGGCAGCGCCCCGTCTCGGCATCACGCGCGTGTCGCTCAACTTCGCGATGTTCCGCTCCGCGCTCGCACGGGGCGAGAAGATCGGGGCGGGCCCGGTGCTGCGTGCCTGGCGCGGGCTGCTGGTGTTCCTCTCCCGCTGGTTCCAGATCGAGTCGCTGTACCGGTTCAACGCCAAGTTCCAGCCCCGCTGGGAGCCGCGCTTCGTGGTCTACCGGGCGTCGGCCGACCTGCCGCGCATCGGCTTCGCCGCCATGCAGGCGGAGGGGTTCGTCGACCTCGCGCTGCCGCTGCCGCGCTCCCTGCGCCGCCGGACGGCCGTCCCGCGCGCGTGCGCGCACGCCGTGGCGGAGCGGAACGTACGCGCGGCCTGAGCGGCGGAAGAGGTACCGCGTGGCCTTGGCGGCGGACGGCCCGGGCACGGCCCGGGCGGCCCGGACGGCAGACCGCACACGCGGCCCGGACGGCAGACCGCACGCACGGCCCGGACGGCAGACCGCACGCACGGCCCGGACGGCAGACCGCACGCACGGCCCGGACGGCAGACCGCACGCACGGCCCGGACGGCAGACCGCACACGCGGCCCGGACGGCAGACCGCACGCACGGCCCGGACGGCGGACCGCACACGCGGCCGGGACGGCGGACGGCACGCGCGGCCCGAGCGGCGGACGCGGCCCGGGCGGCCCGGACGGCAGACCGCACGCACGGCCGGGACGGCGGACGGCACGCGCGGCCCGAGCGGCGGACGCGGCCCGGGCGGCCCGGACGGCAGACCGCACACGCGGCCGGGACGGCGGACGGCACGCACGGCCCGGACGGCGGCGGCCCGGACGGGCCCGCGCGGCCCGGCGCTGGGCCTACGCTGAACGTATGAGCAAGCACAGCGGACGCGGGCGCGTCGCGGGCCTACCGGAATGGGACCGCTGCGCGGTCATGGGAGTGGTGAACGTCACCCCCGACTCCTTCTCCGACGGCGGCCGCTTCTTCGACACCACGGCCGCCGTCAAGCACGGCCTGGACCTGGTCGGCGAGGGAGCCGACCTGGTCGACGTCGGCGGCGAGTCCACCCGCCCGGGCGCCACCCGCGTCGACGAGGCCGAGGAGCTCAGGCGCGTCGTCCCGGTGGTGCGCGGTCTCGCCTCCGAGGGTGTCACCGTGTCCGTCGACACCATGCGCGCCTCCGTCGCCGAACAGGCCCTCGCGGCCGGCGCCGTCCTCGTCAACGACGTCAGCGGCGGCCTGGCCGACCCCGCGATGATCCCGGTCGTCGCCGCGGCGGGCGCCCCCTTCGTCGTCATGCACTGGCGCGGCTTCCTGGAGGGCGGCAACGTCAGGGGCGTGTACGACGACGTGGTCGCCGAGGTCGTCGACGAACTGCGCGCGCGGGTGGAGGCCGTCCTGGCCGGCGGCATCGCCCCCGACCGCGTCGTCGTCGACCCCGGCCTCGGCTTCTCCAAGGACGCCGGACACGACCTCGCCCTGCTGTCCCACCTCGACCGCCTGCTCGGTCTCGGCCACCCACTGCTCATCGCCGCCTCTCGTAAGCGGTTCCTGGGGCGCGTGCTCGCCGGGCCCGAGGGCGCGCCGCCGCCCGCGCGCGAGCGCGACGCCGCCACGGCCGCCGTGTCCGCGCTGGCGGCTGCCGCCGGCGCGTGGGCGGTGCGTGTGCACGAGGTGCGCGCCACCGCGGACGCGGTACGGGTCGCACGCGCCGTGGAGGGGGCGCGGCGCGCGACCGGTGCGCCGGGCGCTGATGACACCCACCCGGCGCACGCGTCGGTGCCCGCGCCCGCCGCGGCCACCGCGAGCGGAGCGCACACCTCGGCGGATGCGCCCGGCCCGGACACCGCGAGCGGGTCGCGAACCCCAGCAGGTGCGCCAGGCGCGGACACCGCGAGCGGGGCGCGAGCCTCCGAGCGGGCGCCCGGCACGCACTCCCCCGCCCCGGGCGCCGGCTCCCCCGGGGGAGCCCGGTGAGCGCGCCCCACACCGACGTCGAACAGGTCGAGGCCGCCAACACGGCCTTCTACGAAGCGCTGGAACGCGGCGACTTCGAGGAGGTCGCCTCGCTCTGGCTCACCCCGGCCGACCTCGGTGTCGACGAGGAGTACCACGACCCCGCCGACACCGGCGTGGTCTCCTGCGTGCATCCGGGCTGGCCGGTGCTCACCGGCCGCGGCGAGGTCCTGCGGTCGTACGCGCTGATCATGGCGAACACCGACTACATCCAGTTCTTCCTCACCGACGTGCACGTCTCCGTCACCGGCGACACCGCCGTCGTGACCTGCACGGAGAACATCCTCAGCGGTGGCCCGGCCCCCGAGGAGGGCGACGAGCTCGGACCGCTCGTGGGCCAGCTCGTGGTCGCCACGAACGTCTTCCGCCGCACCCCCGACGGCTGGAAGCTGTGGTCCCACCACGCCTCTCCCGTGATGGCGGAGACCGAAGAGGACGAGGAGGAGGAGACCCCCTCCTGAGCGGGCGGGCGGCCGCCCGGACCGAGAAGTGGTTGGAATCACGGCGCCCTGGGTAGGGGCGGCTACCGACCCGTGAGCCGCCGGGTTCCCCCGGGAGAACGCACGATGAACACTCCCGGCCCCGGCACAGGCCCGCGCCCCGCGGCCCGGCCCTGTCAGTGCCCGCAGGTAGATTCGTTCTCAGCCGGTGTGCCGCCCGCACGCGGTACGGGCCGGCCGTCACCGACGATTGCAGGAGTGATTCGCGTGGATCGTGTCGCGCTGCGCGGCCTCAAGGCCCGCGGGCACCACGGTGTGTTCCCCGAGGAACGCGAGAAGGGCCAGACCTTCGTCGTGGACCTCGTCCTCGGCCTGGACACCCGCCCGGCCGCCGCCGGCGACGACCTGGCGAAGACCGTGCACTACGGCATCGTGGCGGAGGAGGTCGTGGCCGTCGTGCAGGGCGAGCCCGTCAACCTCATCGAGACGCTCGCCGAGCGCATCGCCCACGTCTGCCTCGAGCACGAGGGGGTCCAGGAGGTCGAGGTCTGCGTCCACAAACCGAACGCGCCGATCACGGTCCCCTTCGACGACGTGACCGTCACCATCACCCGGAGCCGAGTATGAGCGCGTCTTTCGCGGGCGGTCACAGCGACCCGACCGTACAACCGGTGCCCGCCTCCGTCGTGCAGCAGGTGGACGCCGCCGACACCACCCTCCACAACCCCAAACGCGCCGTGATCTCCATCGGCTCCAACCTCGGCAACCGCCTGGAGACCCTGCAGGGCGCCGTCGACGCCCTGGAGGACACCCCCGGCGTCCGCGTCAAGGCAGTCTCCCCCGTCTACGAGACGGAGCCGTGGGGCGTCGAGCCGGGCAGCCAGCCGTCGTACTTCAACGCCGTCGTGCTCCTCAGGACGACCCTCCCCCCGTCGTCCCTGCTGGAGCGGGCGCACGCCGTCGAGGAGGCCTTCCACCGGGTACGGGACGAACGCTGGGGCGCCCGCACCCTGGACGTCGACATCGTCGCCTACGACGGTGTGGCCTCCGACGACCCGCACCTCACCCTGCCCCACCCGCGCGCCCATGAGCGCGCCTTCGTGCTGGCCCCCTGGCACGACGTGGAGCCCGACGCCCAGCTGCCCGGCCGCGGGACCGTCGCCGGCCTCCTCGACGCCGTCACGCGCGAGGGCGTGGCACCCCGCCAGGACCTGGAACTCCACCTGCCCGAGTAGCCGTTAAGGTCAAGACGAGCCGAGACGAGAGAAGCCGAGTTTCGAGCCGAGACGCGCCGAGACGCGCACAGTCCGGGACCGGTCCGGGGGAGCTGAAGGGACACCGTGAAAGAGCTGCGCATCAGGATGCTGGTCGGCGTCTTCGTGGTGGCCGGCGTCCTGTCCTGGGCCGGTGCCCGCCTCTGGAACTCGGTGGGGACCCTTCCCAGCGTCCCGCTGGCCGCGCCGATCGTGCTGGCCCTGATCGCCGTCGTCCTGCTCGCCACGGCGCTGTCGATCCGCGCCCGCCTCAAGGCCCAGCGCGAACGCCGCCCCGGGGCCAAGGGCGTCGACCCGCTGATGGCGGCCCGCGCGGTGGTCTTCGGCCAGTCCAGCGCCCTGGTCGCCGCTCTCGTCGCCGGCATGTACGGCGGCACCGGCGTCTTCCTGCTGGAACTCCTGGACACCCCCGCCCGCCGTGACCAGGCCGTCTACGCCGGCTTCTCGGTCGTCGCGGGCATCGCGGTGGTGGCCGCCGCCCTGTTCCTGGAGCGCGTCTGCCGGCTCCCGGAGGACGACGAGCACAACGGCACCGGAGCCGCCCCGGCGCGGTGAGGGCCGCGGGCCGCGGCGTGACGGGGCGGAGCCCCCAGCCCCAGCCCCAGCCCCAGCCCCAGCCCCAGGAGCCTCCAGCGCCTCCAGCGCCTCAGCGCGCCATGATCAGGCTCATCGCCTCGTTGCGGGTGGCGGGGTCGCGCAACTGGCCGCGGACCGCCGACGTTATGGTCTTCGCCCCGGGCTTGCGGACGCCCCGCATCGACATGCACATGTGCTCGCACTCGACGACGACGATGACGCCCCGCGGCTCCAGGATCTTCATCAGCGAGTCGGCGACCTGCGTGGTGAGACGTTCCTGCACCTGGGGCCGACGGGCGTACACGTCCACGAGCCGGGCCAGCTTCGACAGGCCCGTGATCTTGCCGTCGGCGGACGGGATGTACCCGACGTGGGCGACGCCGACGAACGGCACGAGGTGATGCTCGCACGAGCTCAGCACCTCGATGTCCTTCACGAGCACCATCTCGTCGTGCCCCAGGTCGAACGTGGTGGTCAGCACGTCCTCGGGCCTCTGCCACAGACCCGCGAAGATCTCCTTGTACGCCCGCGCGACCCGTGCCGGGGTCTCCCTCAGCCCCTCGCGGTCGGGGTCCTCGCCGACCGCGAGGAGGAGTTCGCGCACGGCGTTCTCGGCGCGCTTCTCGTCGAACTCGCCGATCGCGTGCTCGCCGCCGTCCAGCGTCACGGGGTCGGTCATGTGGTGCCTCGTTCCTGTGCGGGTCGCGCGCGGGGCCACGCGCCTCGTGTGGGTGCGTACGAAATGCCGCGCCCCCCAGGCTAGAACCTGGGGGGCGCGGCATCCATTCCGGGCCCGGTGGGGGCCGTCGCGGAGCCCGATCAGGCCTCCGGACGCTCCTCGGGGGCCGGCTCGGTCACCGGGGAGTGCTCCGTCGCCGTCGTCTTGGCGGTGGAGATCGCCGGGCCGACGCCGTTGGCGCCGTTGGTCAGTGCGAGCTCCTTGGGGGAGAGCACCGGCGGGCGGGTGGACGGGGTGCGCCGCGAGGAACCGGTCCAGGCGGGCCGCGGCGGGCGCTTGACGATGGTGGCGAAGATCTCGGCGATCTCCTCCTTGTTCAGCGTCTCCTTCTCCAGCAGCTTCAGCACCAGGTTGTCGAGGACGTCGCGGTTCTCGACCAGGATCTCCCAGGCCTCGTTGTGCGCGTTCTCGATGAGCTTCTTGACTTCCTCGTCGACCAGCGCGGCGACCTCTTCCGAGTAGTCGCGCTGGTGAGCCATCTCACGGCCGAGGAACGGCTCGGTGTTGTCGCCGCCGAACTTGATCGCGCCCAGACGCTCGGTCATGCCGTACTGCGTGACCATCGCGCGAGCGGTGGCCGTGGCCTTCTCGATGTCGTTGGCCGCACCCGTGGTCGGGTCGTGGAAGACGAGCTCCTCGGCCGCGCGGCCGCCCAGCATGTAGGCCAGCTGGTCCAGCATCTCGTTGCGGGTCGTGGAGTACTTGTCCTCGTCCGGCAGCACCATCGTGTAGCCGAGGGCCCGGCCGCGGGACAGGATGGTGATCTTGTGGACCGGGTCGGAGTTGGGCGAGGCCGCCGCGACCAGGGCGTGTCCGCCCTCGTGGTACGCGGTGATCTTCTTCTCCTTGTCCGACATGATCCGGGTCCGCTTCTGCGGGCCCGCCACCACGCGGTCGATCGCCTCGTCCAGCATGGAGTTGTCGATCAGCTTCTTGTCGCTGCGGGCCGTCAGCAGCGCCGCCTCGTTCAGCACGTTCGACAGGTCCGCACCGGTGAAGCCCGGGGTACGGCGGGCGACGGCGGCGAGGTCGACGTCCGGGGCGACCGGCTTGCCCTTCTGGTGGACCTTGAGGATCTCCAGACGGCCCTGCAGGTCCGGCGGATCGACCGCGATCTGGCGGTCGAACCGTCCGGGCCGCAGGAGGGCCGGGTCGAGGATGTCGGGCCGGTTGGTGGCGGCGATGAGGATCACACCGCCCTTGACGTCGAAGCCGTCCATCTCGACGAGCAGCTGGTTCAGCGTCTGCTCGCGCTCGTCGTGACCGCCGCCGAGGCCGGCGCCGCGGTGGCGGCCGACCGCGTCGATCTCGTCGACGAAGACGATCGCCGGGGCGTTCGCCTTGGCCTGCTCGAACAGGTCGCGGACGCGGGAGGCGCCGACGCCGACGAACATCTCGACGAAGTCGGAACCGGAGATCGAGTAGAAGGGCACCCCGGCCTCGCCGGCGACGGCGCGCGCGAGGAGCGTCTTGCCGGTGCCGGGACGGCCGTACAGCAGCACGCCCTTGGGGATCTTGGCGCCGACGGCCTGGAACTTGGCCGGTTCCTGCAGGAACTCCTTGATCTCCTGAAGCTCCTCGACGGCCTCGTCACAGCCCGCGACGTCCGAGAACGTCGTCTTCGGGGTGTCCTTGGTGATGAGCTTGGCCTTGGACTTGCCGAAGTTCATCACCCGGGAGCCGCCGCCCTGCATCTGATTCATCAGGAACAGGAAGACGACCACGATGAGGACGAAGGGGAGCAGGGAGAGCAGGATGTTGAGGAACGGGTTCTGCTTGGACGGCGACACCGTGTAGCCGTCCGGGATCTGCTTGTCCTGGTACTTGGTCTGCAGCGTGTTGGCGATGGTCACGCCTTGGTCGCCGATGTAGCTCGCCTGGATCTTCGAGCTGCCCTTGACCTTTTCGCCGTCCTTGAGCTGGACCTTGATGGTCTGCTCGTCGCCGGTGGTCAGCTTGGCCGATTCCACCTTGTTGGCGTTGATCGCTGCGACGACCTGGCCGGTGTCCACCGTCTTGTAGCCGCCGGACGAGCCGACGACCTGCATCAACACGACCACGGCAAGGACGGCCAGCACGATCCACATGACCGGCCCACGGAAGTATCGCTTCACGTCCATCCACACGGAGCGGTGCCGCCCCGTCCCTCCTGCCATAGTGAGTTTGATAAGACAGTTCTTCTGACGGTACCCCAGCATTGCCGCGCGAAGCCGCACGGGACGGCTGGCGGGCCCGTCTGGTTGCTTCAACGGTGAGGAACCCCGTGGGGTTCCCGACCGTCTCCGGAAGACTGGCCCGTACGGGCTCAGCCGCCGTAGACGTGGGGCGCGAGCGTACCGACGAACGGGAGGTTGCGGTACTTCTCGGCGTAGTCGAGGCCGTAGCCCACGACGAACTCGTTGGGGATGTCGAAGCCGACCCATTCCACGTCGATGGCGACCTTGGCGGCCTCCGGCTTGCGCAGCAGCGTGCAGACCTTGAGCGACGCCGGTTCACGCGAGCCGAGGTTGGAGATCAGCCAGGACAGGGTCAGGCCGGAGTCGATGATGTCCTCGACGATCAGGACGTGCTTGCCCTTGATGTCGGTGTCGAGGTCCTTGAGGATCCGCACGACGCCGGAGGACTGAGTGCCCGCGCCGTACGACGACACGGCCATCCAGTCCATGGTGACGGGGGTGGACAGCGCCCGGGCCAGGTCCGCCATGACCATCACCGCGCCCTTGAGCACGCCGACGATGAGCAGATCCTTGCCCGCGTACTCCACGTCGATCTTCGCGGCCAGCTCCACCAGCTTCGCGTCGATCTCTTCCTTGGTGATGAGTACCTGACTGAGGTCGGCACCCATGTCTTTCGCGTCCACCCGCATCACTTTCGGTCGGTCGATCCCACCGGCTGCACCCCCTGTCAGGGATGAGGATTCAGCCTTGCCGAATCACCAGTCTGCCACCCTGCCGCCGGGCGACGACTTTGCCGGGGAGGTTGATGGCTCCCTGGCCGCGCCAGCCGGTGATCAGCCGGTCGACCTCTTCGATGTGGCCGGCGAACAGCGACCCGGCGGGCGAACCGGCGTCGATGACCGCCCGGCGCAGGATGCGGCGGCGCACGGCGGAGGGCAGCGCGAAGAGCTTGGCGCACTCCAGGAGGCCCGCCGCGTCGCGGACGGTGGCGTCGGCCTGCCCGGCCCAGGCGTCGAGGGCGTCGGCGTCGTCGCGGGAGAGCCGGGCCGTACGGGCGAGGGCTTCGACGACGCCCTTGCCGAGGGCCTTCTCGAGGGCGGGCAGGCCCTCGTGGCGCAGCCGGGAGCGGGTGTAGGCGGGGTCGGCGTTGTGCGGGTCGTCCCAGACCGGCAGGGACTGGACCATGCAGGCCTTGCGGGCGGTCTGCCGGTCGAGGGCGAGGAAGGGACGCCGGTAACGGCCGCCGGCCCCCGAGACCGCGGCCATTCCGGACAGGGAGCGGATGCCGGAGCCGCGGGCGAGGCCCAGCAGGACGGTTTCGGCTTGGTCGTCCCGGGTGTGGCCGAGCAGCACGGCGGCGGCGCCGTGGCGCTCGGCGGCGGCGTCGAGGGCGGCGTACCGGGCGTCGCGGGCGGCGGCCTCCGGTCCGCCCTCGCGGCCGACGGTCACGGCGACGGACTCGGCCGGCGTGAGACCGAGGCCGGTCAGGCGCAGGACGACCTCGGCGGCGCGCAGGTCGGAGCCGGGCTGCAGACCGTGGTCGACGGTGACGCCGCCGGCGCGGACGCCGAGCTTGGGGGCCTCGAACGCGAGCGCCGAGGCGAGGGCCATGGAGTCCGCGCCGCCGGAGCACGCGACGAGCACGAGCGGCGCCGGCCGCGGCTCGTCCGGGGTGTCGCCGTGGGCGCGGCCGTGTTCGGTGAGGATGTCGTGGAGGACGCGGCGGACCGCCAGGCGTATCGCCGCGACCGCAGGATGGGGACCCATGTCCGGTTCCCTTCATGAAGTTGTCGGGGGGGAGCCCCGAGCCCGGTCACTCAGAGTGTGTCGATGGTGACAGAACCGGGGCGTTACCCGAGCATTGCACGCCTACCCCTGGCTCACGGTCCCTCGGACGGGTGATTGGAGGGGCGTCCTTCTGCCGTCGGCCGGTTTCTTCCCACGACCTCCCCACGGCGTTCACCGGGTTCCGGGTGTGCACGGGCTCCCGGCGGTCACGGGCACCGGCTCTCGCCGGCCCCCGGCGCTCACGGAAGCTCCCTGCGTCACTGCTCCGCCTTGCGGTGGACCCGCGTGATCCACTCCGCCGGAGCGGCGATCTCCGCCTTGGTGGGCAGGGTGTTGGGCGAGGTCCACACGCGGTTGAAGCCGTCCACGCCGACCTGGTCGACGACGGCCCGCACGAAGCGTTCGCCGTCCCGGTACTGCCGGAGTTTGGCGTCCAGCCCGAGCAGCTTGCGCAGGGCCATGTCCAGCCGGGAGGCGCCCTTGGCGCGGCGCTGCTGGAACTTCTCGCGGATCTCCGCGACGGTCGGCACGACCTCCGGGCCGACGCCGTCCATCACGAAGTCGGCGTGCCCCTCCAGCAGGGACATCACAGCGGTGAGGCGGCCGAGGATCTCCCGCTGGGTCGGGGTCTGGACGAGTTCCACGAAGGACCGTCCGCCGTCGTCCTCCTCGCCCTCGGGGCGGCCGCCGACGAGCGACTGGGCGGCGTCCCGGACGCGTTCCAGGACCGTCACCGGGTCGACGTCGGTCTCGGCCAGGAACGCCTGGATCTCGCCCTCCAGGTGGTCCCGCAGCCAGGGCACCGCGCTGAACTGCGTGCGGTGCGTCTCCTCGTGCAGGCACACCCACAGGCGGAAGTCGTGCGGCTCGACGTCGAGTTCGCGTTCGACGTGGACGATGTTGGGGGCGACGAGCAGCAGCCGGCCGCCGCCGTTCGCGCCGGCCGGCAGTTCGCGGGTGGCCGGGGCGAAGGTCTCGTACTGGCCGAGGACGCGGGAGGCCAGGAAGGACAGCAGCATCCCGAGTTCGACGCCGGTGACCTTGCCGCCGACGGCGCCGAGGACCGCGCCCGCCGGACCGCTGCCGCGCCGCGCCTGCATCTTGTCCAGCAGCGGTTTGAGGATCTCCCGGAACCCGGCGACGTTCGCCCGGACCCAGCCGGGCCGGTCGACGACGAGGACAGGCGTGTCGTGGATCTCCTCCGTACCCATCCGGGTGAACGCCCGGACGTGTTCCTCGGAGGACTTGGCGTGCCGGCGCAGCTCCGCGACGACGGCCCGGGCCTCGTCGCGGCTGACGTCGGGGCCCGGCCGCACGAGCCGGGTCGCGGTCGCCACCGCGAGGTTCCAGTCGACCATCCCAGAAGAAGCAGCACCACCGATGCTCGTCATGCGTCAACCGTACGTGAGCGCCCCCGTCGCGGGCAGGGCGCGGAGGCGCGGGGACGGCCCGCCGGGGCGCCCGGCCGTCAGCCGCAGCGGAGGCGCGGGCACGGCCCGCCGGGCTGCCCGGCCCGTCAGCGGCAGCCGCAGGCCGCCAGCGCCGTGGCCGTCCGGTCGAGGGCCGTCTGGGCCGCCGTCGCGCTGACCGTGTCCGAGGCCAGGAACGCGAAGGCCAGCAGCCGGCCGTCGCGGTCGACGACGGTCCCGGCCAGGGTGTTCACGCCGGTCAGCGTGCCCGTCTTGGCCCGTACGACGCCTGCCGCGCCGTCCGCGTAGCGGCTGCTCAGGGTGCCGGTGAAGCCGGCCACGGGCAGGCCGGTGAGGACCGGGCGCAGTTCGGGGTGGCCGGTGTCGCCCGCCTCGGCCAGCAGGGCGGTGAGCAGGCCGGCGGTGAGGCGATCGGCGCGGTCCAGGCCGCTGCCGTCGTGGAACTCGGCCTCGCCGACCGGCAGTCCGAGGGCCTTGAGCCGGGCGGCGATCGCGGCGGCGCCGCCGTCGAAGCTCGCCGGGCGGCCCGTCGCGACGGCCGTCTGGCGGGCCAGCGCCTCGGCGATGTCGTTGTCGCTGTTGGTCAGCATGCGCTCGACCAGGGCGGAGAGCGGGGGCGAGGAGACGGCGGCGAGGTTCTCGGCGCGGTTCGTGGCCTTGGAGGGTCCGGGGGAACTGGTCTTGATGCCGTGGTCCGCCAGGAGGTCGCCGAAGGTGCGGGCGGCGTCCGCCGCGGGGTCCGCGACGCGGGGTGCGGGGCCGCTGGAGGAGTCGTCGGTGCGGCCCTCGTCGGTCATCAGGGCGCTGACGCGGGCGAGGTTGTCGTTGACTCCGATCGGGTGGATTTCGGGGCCGGTGTAGAGGGTGGTGTCGTAGGAGAGGGTGACGTGGTGGACGTCGCGCTTCTTCAGGGCCGCGGCCGTCTTCGCGGCGAGCGTGCGCAGGCTCGCCCAGCCTCCGGAGCCGCCGCCGCGGGCGGTCAGGGTGGGGTCGCCGCCGCCGACCAGGACGAGCTCCCCGGTGTCGGGTTCCAGCGCGGTGCGGGTGGTGAGGCGGTGGTCGGCGCCCATCGCGGACAGGGCGGCGACGGCGGTGGCGATCTTCGTGGTGGAGGCGGGGGTGAGGGCGTCGTCGGCGCCGGCGCCGTAGAGGCGCTCGCCGGTGGCGACATCGACGACGGCGGCGCTGTGCCGGCGGCCGAGCGCCGCGTCGTCCAGCAGCGGGTCCAGGACCGCGGCGAGGGCCTTCGCGGGCGGGGCGGCCCCGACGGTGCCCTTGGCGGCGCCCAGGCCGGCCAGGACGGCGGCGGCGCTGGGGGCGGGGCGGGGCGCCCCGTCGGCCGCGCCGGATGATCCTGACGCACCTGACGAACCGGACGAATCGGTGCGGCGGCCGTGATCTGTGCCACCCGTGCGCTCCAGGGCGACTGCCCGGTCCCGCTCGGCCGTACGCTGACCGGTGGAGTCCCACGGGCCCGCGGCGGTCACCACCGCGGCAGTCAGCGCCAGACCGGCGGTGGCGGCGCCCGCGGTGTACTGCCAGGTCTTGCCGGTCCCCGGCCTCGTGATCCGAGCGAGCTGCGGTCGCGCGGCGTCCGCGGCCCGTGCCAGACGCGGCCGTACGGCGTCCGTCGCCCGTGCGAGGCGCGGTCGTACGGCGTCCGTGGCCCGCGCGAGACCTGGTCGTACGGTCGCGGCGGCCCGTGCCAGACGGGGTCGTACGGCACCCGCGAGCCGCGCCACCCGCGGCCCAGCGGCCCGCCAAGGCCTCAGTTCGGGCACGACCACCAGCCCCTTTCGCGATCACACAGCTGCGTGAGGGACACTTAACCACCAGAACTATGTGCTGATCATGGAGGAACCACCGGTGGAGTTCGACGTCACGATCGAGATTCCGAAGGGTTCGCGGAACAAGTACGAGGTGGACCACGAGACCGGTCGGATCCGCCTGGACCGTCGACTCTTCACCTCGACCGCCTACCCGACCGACTACGGCTTCGTCGAGAACACCCTCGGCGAGGACGGCGACCCGCTGGACGCGCTGGTCATCCTGGACGAGCCGACCTTCCCGGGCTGCCTCATCCGCTGCCGCGCGATCGGCATGTTCCGCATGACGGACGAGGCCGGCGGCGACGACAAGCTGCTGTGCGTGCCGTCGACGGACCCGCGCGTGGAGCACCTGCGTGACATCCACCACGTCTCCGAGTTCGACCGCCTGGAGATCCAGCACTTCTTCGAGGTCTACAAGGACCTCGAGCCCGGCAAGTCGGTGGAGGGCGCCAACTGGGTCGGCCGCACCGAGGCCGAGGCCGAGATCGAGCGGTCCTACAAGCGCCTCAAGGAGCAGGGCGGTCACTGACGCCCCCTCCGCACACCCGGGCCGCACGCGCGCGCGTGCGGCCCGTCCGTGTCTCCGGACGCCTTTCTGTGCGCATACTGGGGCGTACCGGAGGTGCCTAGTCGGGAGCAGTGCGTGACGGAAGCGGAGGGCCGCAGGCCGCTGTCGGACGAGGTCAGGGGCACGTTCGAGGCCGAGACGACATCCGAGTTCGCGATTCCCGGCGGGCTCGCCGTACCGAGGGGCGGCGGTGAGCCGGAGACCACGTCCGAGTTCGCGGTGCCCCGCGGGCTGGACGTGCCGCAGCAGTCCGGCGCGGAGGCCGAGGGGTCGGCTTTCAGCCCGCCGCGCACCTACAGCGCCCGGGACGCTCCGCCCGCGTTCACGCCGCCGGCCGGTGTCCCGGTGGTCAGCCTGACCAAGGACGTGCCCTGGCAGGACCGGATGCGCACGATGCTGCGCATGCCGGTGACCGAGCGTCCGGCGCCGGAGCCGCCGCCGAAGACCGAGGAGGGCGGTCCGGCCGTCCCCCGCGTGCTCGACCTGACCCTGCGCATCGGGGAGCTGCTGCTGGCGGGCGGCGAGGGCGCCGAGGACGTGGAGGCCGCGATGTTCGCGGTGTGCCGGTCCTACGGCCTGGACCGCTGCGAGCCGACCGTCACCTTCACCCTGCTGTCGATCTCGTACCAGCCGTCGCTGGTGGACGACCCGGTGACCGCGTCGCGCACGGTGCGCCGCAGGGCCACCGACTACACCCGGCTGGCGGCCGTGTTCCAGCTGGTGGACGACCTCAGCGACCCGGAGACGCACATCTCGCTGGAGGAGTCCTACCGGCGGCTCGCGGAGATCCGCCGCAACCGGCACCCGTACCCGACCTGGGTGCTGACGGCGGCGAGCGGGCTGCTGGCGGGGGCGGCCTCCGTGCTGGTCGGCGGCGGGGCGCTGGTGTTCGTGGCGGCCGCGATAGGGGCGATGCTCGGCGACCGGCTGGCGTGGCTGTGCGCGGGCCGGGGGCTGCCGGAGTTCTACCAGTTCACGGTCGCCGCGATGCCGCCGGCCGCGATCGGTGTCGCGCTGACGGTGGCCCACGTGGACGTGAGGGCGTCCGCGGTCATCACCGGCGGGCTGTTCGCGCTGCTGCCCGGGCGGGCGCTGGTGGCGGGCGTGCAGGACGGCCTGACCGGCTTCTACATCACCGCCTCCGCGCGCCTGCTGGAGGTGATGTACCTCTTCGTCGGCATCGTCGTCGGGGTGCTGGTCGTCCTGTACTTCGGCGTGAACCTGGGCGCCAAGCTGAACCCGGACGCCGCCCTGAGCATCGCGGAACGGCCGCTGTTGCAGCTGGCCGCGTCGATGCTGCTGTCGCTGACGTTCGCGGTGCTGCTCCAGCAGGAGCGGGCCACCGTGCTCGCCGTGACCCTGAACGGCGGGGTCGCCTGGTCGGTGTACGGCGCGATGTACTACGCCGGCGAGCTGTCCCCGGTCGCCTCCACGGCCGCCGCGGCCGGGCTGGTGGGACTGTTCGGGCAGTTGCTGTCGCGGTACCGGTTCGCCTCGGCGCTGCCGTACACGACCGCGGCGATCGGGCCGCTGCTGCCGGGGTCGGCGACGTACTTCGGGCTGCTGTCGATCGCGCAGAACGACGTGAACAAGGGGCTGGTGTCGCTGGCCACGGCGGCCTCGCTGGCCATGGCCATCGCCATCGGGGTCAATCTCGGGTCGGAGATCTCCCGGCTGTTCCTGCGGATCGGCTCCGCGGAGAAGCGGCGGGGGGGGGGGGGGGGGGGGGGGGGGGGGGGGGGGGGGGGGGGGGGGGGGGGGGGGGGGGGGGGGGGGGGGGGGGGGGGGGGGGAGGGGGAGGGGGGGGGGGGGGGAGGGGATCAAGAACGAGAAACACGCAAGACGAAGGAACAA